>JAAYLQ010000211.1 GCA_012521805.1 Bacillota bacterium | reverse complement strand
GCGGTGCAGAAGTCAGTGAAAAAGCAATATTCTGTCCCACATGCGGTGTTCATCCCCTAAATGATTCTAAATTCTGTCAGGAATGCGGGAAGCCAACGGTAGAAAAACAGGAAATCTGCACCAGCTGCGGTGTGCGGCTGATTCACACCACTAGTTATGTCCTGCCATCATTCCCAGCAAAAAGGCCCGGCACAGCTGCAGTATTAAGCCTATTTCCCGGATTGGGACAGCTGTACCTTGGCCAAATTACCAAAGGCATTTCCTTGTTCTTTGCCTGGTCGGTACTGAGCGTTGTTTCGGCAGGAATGCTGAGCCTGCCCCTCTGGATTACCATTGGGATCGATGCCTATTTAGTCGGCAGAAAGCTGGCTCGAGGACAGGCAGTCGGCTTCTGGAATTCTTCTAACGATAACAATAATCATTATTGACAAGCCTCAAAAGATCTACTATAATTTGCTTATCAAGTAAAAAAAATGGAGGTAGATCTTAATGGCAGTTAAGCGGATGGTAGGCAATCAAGCACCTGCCTTTGAACTTGATGCTGTTTTGCCAAATAAGGAATTTGGGCGCGTCAGCCTCGAAGCCAACATGAAAGACGGCAAATGGACTGTGCTGTTTTTCTATCCAATGGACTTCACCTTTGTGTGCCCCACTGAAATTACCGCCTTCAGCGACCGCTACGATGAATTTAAAGCCCTCAACGCAGAAGTAATCGGTGTCTCTACTGACACAGTTTACACCCACCGCGCATGGATTAACACTGACCGCGCCGACAACGGCTTAGGCCAACTGAACTACCCCCTGGCCGCCGATACCAACCACAAAGTGTCCCGGGATTATGGTGTGCTGATCGAAGAGGAAGGCATTGCCCTGCGGGGACTGTTTATTATCAATCCTGAAGGTGAGTTAGTCTATTCAGTGGTGCACAACAACAACATTGGCCGCAATGTTGATGAAGTACTTAGAGTACTACAGGCACTCCAGACTGGTGGCCTCTGTCCCGCCAACTGGCAGCCCGGTCAAGCCCTGCTCTCAGTCTAAGCAGAAAAAATACCAAGGTATGCCCTGCAGCCTTGGTATTTTATTTCCATCCTAACAATTACCCAAATAGACATAGTCCAGTTCGGTTTTGGCAATTTCCGCCAGTTTGCGCAACTGCTTAAGATCAGTGCTGGAGCGGTCCGAGTATTGGTAGCGGGGAAAAAAGCGGGTCAGATGCAGCGGAATATCCCGGCGAATCCCCGCCAACCAGCGGGCTAAAGCGCTAATTTCAGCTTCGCTGTCATTTTCGTTGGGAATTATTAAGGTTGTCACTTCGATATGAGTCAGCTCCGCTGCCAACACAATACTTTGTTTAACTGTATCTAAGTCTCCACCGATATTCCGGTAAAACTGATCGTTAAATGCTTTCAGATCAAAATTGACTGCATCGATTAACGGCAGCAGCTCCGATAACGGCTCCTGGCAGCAGTAGCCGTTGCTTACCAGCACATTTTTCAAGCCATGCTGGCGGGCTAAGGCTGCACAGTCAGCAACATATTCATACCCCACCAAGGGTTCGTTATAGGTATAGGCCAGTCCAATATTCCCTTTAGCTTTTAATTGTAAAGCCAGATCCACTGCTTGCCTTGGGGATAGGTATCGGCAGCTGGAGCTATCCCAGGCGGCAGTCGAGATCTGATAATTTTGACAGAAGGGACAGCGCAGATTGCAGCCAAAACTGCCTAGCGACAGGATCAGACTGCCTGGATAAAAGTGATACAGAGGCTTTTTCTCAATCGGATCCAGCGCCAATGCGGTGAGCATGCCGTAGTTTACCGCAGTGATGCTGCCGTCTACATTGCCCCGGGCTTGGCAGAGACCGATCTGACCTGCGGCTAAAGTACAGTGATGCGGACAAATTGGACAGGTCTGCTTGTTCACTGATGCCGCACCACCTCAAAACGGGAAATCTGATACTCCTCATCCGGGGAAATACCTGCTTTCAGAAGAGCAATCCGCAGCTGTTCTTCCACCGTATCAACCCCTTCCAGATTTGGCAGCAGCAGGCTCCGTTTGCTGCCTGCACTAACAATAACGCCGTAGCGTTTAGGATCCAGTTCCGCTGTAGATTGAACAGGCTCCGGTTCTGCCAGGACATCGACACTGTACTCCATCTCGGACAGCTCAAACAGCAGAACTGGCGGGAAGCGGGGGTCGCGCATACCGGCGCTGATTGCGTTCTGGATAATTTCATCCGCAATACAATCGGTAGTGGGGCTGATGGTACCGATACAGCCCCGCAGCTCGCCGCCTAGATGCAGCGATACAAACACGCCAGCCCGCTGATTTACCAGCTCCGGACTGAGGCGTTCAGGACGAGGCAGCTTGCACCGATGCTTTACGTAATGTTCCAAAGCCATCCGGGCCAAGCGGACATACTCATCACCTATAATCTTAAAAGCAGCCACCGCATAACCCACCCCAAATGGTCCCTCATATGATAAAAGCTCTGGTTCCACAGCTTTTCCAGCCAAAGCACCTGCTAAAATGATAAATGACCTGAGACCGCACTCCGCCGCAGCTTGGCAGAAACTTTCCTCAAACTGCAGCAACCGGGCAAAATCACCGGTCTCCATCGCCTGGGTAACCTCTCGGTCAAAAACAGGACCCTCCTCGGCAAAACCGTAGGGGCCATCTTCTTTAAGCCTGTGGGACAAATCCCCGCTGGCAACGATAACCACCTGCTTTCCGCTCTCTGCTGCCGCTTGAGCAATCAGTTTGCCGAATTGGTAGTGAGTCTGCAGGGAAAGACCAGAAATTGAAATCCGCACAACTTGATAATTATGATAATATTGATTTATAAAATGCAGGGGAACCATAGTGCCGTGATCTAGGGCCGGATCTCCCTCACCTAAGGTGCCAGCGGGAATACCAGCCTCCTCAGATAACCGAACCAGCCGAGCCACAAAATCAGAATCATATTTCACTGTAAACCGGACCTTGGGCTGCCCAAATCTGCTAAAATCTCCCACAGCCTGCGTGCCGGGGGAAATATGCAGATAATCGCGATACAGCACTGAGTGGGGTGTGATAATTACTATTGTATCCGGCTGCAGTGCCGCAATCGTCCTACCAATGGTCTGATACGCAGTAATAGTAGCTTGAATCTGTTGTTCCTCTCCGCGGCCGATCTCGGGAATGATCAGCGGCGGATGGGGAACGATGAAGCCGCCTAGGAGCGTCACAGCAGATACCTCCCTGTTATTTTGATCTTGCAAAAAGGAGCGAAAATTAATTGATCAGTTTACCATTAGGCGATTTAGTTGAAGCCGCTTTTCTACAGCGATTAAATCGCTTTGTAATTCAGTGCAGATTAGAACACAAACCAAATGCAGTAGTTGAGGCTCACTTAGCCGACCCTGGCCGACTCCGGGAACTGCTGGTACCCGGCAGCCGGGTATGGCTCAGCCGCTCAGATAACCCCCGGCGCAAGACTGCCTGGTCTGCTGTCTTGGTGGAAGCCGAGAATCAATCAGTAGTTTCTCTAGTCTCCACACTGCCGAATAAACTGATTGAGACTGCCCTCAAACAGCAGGCAATTTCAGAACTGGCATCCTGGACCTTAGTCCGCAGTGAGTATCCGGTAGAACGCCACCGCTTCGATTTTCTCCTCAAACGGGACCAAGAACTGCTGCTGTTAGAAGTGAAAAGTGTTACTCTTGTGGAAAATGGACTTGGCTTATTCCCTGATGCGGTTACCCTGCGGGGCAGGAATCACCTGGAGATGCTGACCGAGCTGACCACAACCGGTCAATACCAAGCAGCAGTGCTGTTTGTCCTCCAGCGCAGTGATGCAGAGCAGATCACCGCAGCTGCCCATATTGACCCGAAGTTTGCCCAGGCAATGATTGCCGCCAGAAATGCCGGTGTCCAGCTCTTAGGGCGCCGATGCAGCGTTACTGTGGATCGCATTACTTTAGGCAGCTCGGTTCCGGTTGTCAATCCGATTGCGACAGCCTAGCCAGTTCATGATGGATCTTTTCCAAAGCTTTAGCAGTCATTGCCCAGCGGGTCTCCCATGTTGTTACACCGATATGAGGTGTTAGAATTACATTCGGCAGTTTGGTTAGTTCCTCGGTCACTAGCGGCTCCCGCTCAAATACATCCAAACCAGCCGCAGCAATCCGTCTGCTTTTCAGCGCTGCAGTCAGCGCTTGTTCATCCACAACCATCCCCCGGGCAACATTGATTAAAACCGCTTCCGGTTTCATCAGCTCGATCTGTTCCGCACCAATCAGATGCCTGGTCTCAGGACCGCCAGGTACATGGAGGGAGACAATATCTGCCCGCTGCAGCAGCTCCTCCAAGGAACAGTACTCCGCCCCTAACCGCTGCTCAGCCTCTAGTTTTCTAGTGCGGTTGTAATAAATCACCTGCATTTCAAAGGCTTTGGCTATTTCAGCAGTCTTTTGACCAATGCGGCCAAAGCCAATAATCCCCAAGGTCTTGCGGCGCAGATTGCGGCCGATTATAATGGTGGGCTTCCAATCAAAAGGATTGGTGCTCCGCACCAGCCGATCTGCCTCACCCAACCGCCGCATACAGGCGAGCATCAGGGCAACTGCCAGCTCTGCTGTACTATAGGTTACCTCATCGGGCAGATTTCTAACAGCAATCCCCCGCTCTGCGGCAGCCTGCAGATCGAGATTGTCCAATCCCACCCCGTAGTTGCAGAGCACTTTCAAGTTGGGCAGTTCTGCCATTTCCCCGGCACCAATTCGGTCATCGCACACCAGGATCGCATCTGCGTCCCGGGCCTGCTCAATCAGCTCTGAGCGGGTTAAAGGCTGTTCACTTGGATTAACCCACAACTGCCAGCTCCGCGGCAGAATTTGTTCTGCCTGCTCAATACCGGGAATTTTTCGCGTGACAACTATTTTGTACATAACCTTCGCTCCTGCACTTTATTTTCTGAACAAGGACAGACCACCAAAACCACTGATGATCGCCATGTAAAATCCGAAATCATACCACCATCCGGTGTTGTTAACTTCATACACCCGAATATGGTCCCTGAACAAACCGACGATCAGGGAAATTGGCGCTATCCAGCCGTGCCAAACTCCTGAGAAAAACCCTGCCGGCCCGTCTTCAGTATAGCTCCCATCTCCCGGCATACATCCGCTCAACAGCAGACAGCATAAGATAATCCCCAACAATTTTACTTTTCTGTCCATCTCCCATACCTCCACTTCTGGATTTGTTTAAACCTCTAACCCCAGTTCAGACAGAAAAACTGCGAATATAACTGACTGGGGGTGAGTTAGCTCAGATGGGAAATACCTTATTATCCATTGACTGGGACTATTTTATCGCAACCAAAAACCGCCAGTACCTCTCCTTCGCTGAGAATAAAAGCACAACCGAAGACCTGTGGTATCAACGCTATCTACAGCTGCAGGCTATAGGGAAAAATATTGAGCAGCTCTACTATCTCTCCCCGGAAGTAAAGGATTTTTGGCACCAGATCAAAGACATTTTCAGCATCTCTGCCCAGACCAAGGTATTCGTTTCCGATACCCATACCCTATCGTACTTTATCGCCAAACATTATCGCTGCACAACTGTCTACTTATTTGATGCCCATTCCGATTTAGGCTACAGCGGAGCCAAGTCATTTGATCTCGGCATCAACTGCGGAAACTGGCTCGGCATGCTGTTTAAAGATAAACTAATCACCACTGCAAACATCATTTATAGCCAATATACCTGGGAGCAGCCGGAGTACTTTGCTGCTTTCAACGCAGAGTATGCCATCAAGTACCCTACTATAACTGAACTCAATAATTTAAAGCCTAAACCCCACATCACAGCAATTCACATCTGCCGCTCAGGAGCCTGGACACCCCCCTGGTATGACTATGATTTCCAGAAGTTTGTTGCGAGCCTCAACCTGCCGTATCAAACAATTAAGTGTCCTCTCCGCCGCTGGGACCCAGCCACTTTAAGTTTTGCGGATAGGGTCAACATCATGTTAGGCATCTGACCGACCTGCTTGCCAAATTCTCTATTCCGAGACAAATTTCCTTTTTTATGAAATTCCCACTCCTAACTGCATATAATGATCTGAAAACTTTCTTCTTGATAAGGCGGTACGGTATGGAAAGGCATGTTACGCGTTTAAATTGTGACGGTAAAGAGGTCATTCTGATCGGCACCGCCCATATTTCCCAGCGCAGTGTCGAGCAGGTGAAACAGATTATTGAATCTGAACAGCCGGATGCTGTCTGTGTCGAACTAGATCACCAGCGTTATTTCGCCCTAACCGCAGAGG
>JAAYLQ010000051.1 GCA_012521805.1 Bacillota bacterium | reverse complement strand
TTGATTGGGAAAATCCCCGCGTCTTTGAGCGCAACCGCATGCCGGGACACGTTCCGCTCTTCCCGTACGCGGATTTTGCCCGAGCGCAGGAAAGGGATAAGGTTTCGCCGTGGTGCAAACTGCTCAACGGTACTTGGGAGTTTTTGTTAGTTGATGCTCCTGAGCTGGCTCCAGAGGGCTTT
The DNA here is from genome assembly GCA_012521805.1 of Bacillota bacterium. Lineage (GTDB taxonomy): Bacteria > Bacillota > Limnochordia > Darwinibacteriales > DTU012 > DTU012. The sequence goes on along the minus strand of JAAYLQ010000051.1, from coordinate 19,709 downwards.
TTCCAGCCAGAGTTTAACACTGACAGCTGGCACGAGATCAGGGTTCCAGGCAATTGGCAGCTCCAGGGCTTTGATCGGCCGATCTATACAAATGTCCAGTATCCGTTTACACCGGACTGGCCAAAAGTGCCGAAAGAAAATCCGACAGGGCTTTACCGCCGGACATTTACAGTAGATCCGGAATGGATTGGCCGCAGGATCTTTATTAATTTTGGCGGCGTTGATTCAGCCTTTTATCTCTGGATCAACGGTGTAGAGGTCGGCTACAGCCAAGACAGCCGTCTGCCTGCTGAATTTGATATTACTGATTATGTCCAAGCTGGAGAAAACGTTGTTGCCCTGAAGGTAATGCGCTGGAGCGATGGTACATACCTAGAGGATCAGGACATGTGGTGGTTGAGCGGCATTCACCGCGATGTTTATTTATATACAACACCGAATGTTTATATCCAAGACTATTTTATTAAAACTTTCTTTGATAACCAGTACCGCGACGCACTGCTGGATGTAGAAGTGAAGGTTACCAATACTACAGCAGCTGTGATCGAAGGCTACAGCGTCCAGTGTCATTTATTCGATCCTGATGGGCAGCTGGTGGAACTCAAGGACTTTAAAGATGAGGTTAAAGTAAGACCAGGACGGAATTCATTTGTCTGGTTAAAGGTTCCGGTTGCCAGTCCGTTAAAATGGTCAGCGGAAACGCCCCATCTTTATACTTTAGTGGTGGTGCTGCATGATCAGGATGGCAATCCGATTCACATTGAGAGCAGCCGGGTAGGTTTCCGTCAGATTGATGTTAAAGATGGTCAAATTCTGGTCAACGGCAACCCTGTGATTTTCTGCGGTGTTAACCGCCATGATCATCATGACGAATTTGGTAAGTATGTTCCTTACGAAGAAATGCTTAAAGAGATTAAACTGCTGAAGCAGTTTAACTTTAACGCGGTGCGCACAGCCCACTATCCCAACGATACTAAGTGGTATGAGCTCTGCGATGAGTACGGTATTTATTTAATTGATGAAGCTAATATCGAAACCCACGGTATTGCCTTTCAGTGGGGTCCAGGACCGGCTGATGATCCAGCCAACAGTCCAGAATGGACTGCTGCCTTTGTCGATCGCTGCAGTCGGATGGTCCTGCGGGACAAAAACCATCCATCGGTACTGATTTGGTCCCTTGGAAACGAATCAGGATTTGGACCGAACCATGATGCGGCAGCTGGATGGATCCACGGGTATGATCCAACTCGCTTGGTTCACTATGAAGGGGCACTCCATCGCCGCAGAAAAGGTAAAGTTGCTTCCTGTTTAGATATGGTCAGCGTCATGTACCCATCCCTAGAATTCCTCGAGCATTTAGCTACTGAACCAGGGGAAGACCGTCCGGTAGTAATGTGTGAATTTGCCCATTCCATGGGTAACAGTACCGGCAACTTGGTTGAGTATTGGGAGCTGGTCCACAAATATCCCCGGATTGTCGGCGGCTTTATTTGGGACTGGATTGACCAAGGTCTGAAGCGCTATACTGAAGACGGTGAAGCTTGGTGGGCTTACGGCGGTGACTTCGGCGATCATCCTAATGATGGGCCATTCTGCATTAACGGCTTAATTTGGCCAGACCGGACACCCCATCCAGCAATGTGGGAGTGCCGCAAAGTGTTCCAGCCGATCAAAATTGAGCTGGTGGATCAGGATGCAGGCATTATCGAAGTTACCAATCGCCATGAGGTTATTGACTTAAGCTGTTATGATCTGTTCTGGGAGCTGAAGGCAGACGGGCAGGTTGTCCAATCCGGTCAGCTGAAAACCCTGCATACTAAGGCGGGTCAGAGCGAACGGGTGAACGTTCCCTTCACCAAACCGCTGCTGCAGCCTGGTACCGAGTATTTCCTGAACATCAGCTTCCGTCTGGCTAACGATACCAAGTGGGCAGATAAAGGCCATGAGGTTGCCTGGGAGCAGTTCGAGCTGAAATACAATGTGCCTGCTGTTCCTGCTGTCGACCCGAGTGATTTGCCAGAATTAAAGGTGAACGAAAACGAGTATCAGTTTGAAATCATCGGCAGCAGCTTTAAAGTGGTGTTTGACCGCAAGCGGGGACAGATCAGTTCCTTTGCCTATAACGAACATGAGCTGTTGACTGCTGGACCCCATGTGAATATCTGGCGGGCTCCAACTGACAATGATGCCCCTGTTCTTGGCCGTCAGTGGTATGAGGTGGGGTATGACCGCCTGAAGATTACTAATGTAGCTGCTGAACTGACTGTGGTTCAGCCGACATGGGTTCAGATCGAAGTTACTGCCCATGCTGAGGCAGCTGAAGGTAGAGCCAAGTTTACCTATCATTACGCGTATAAGATTTTCGGCAGCGGCGATATCGTCTTAACCACTACTGTCGAGCCGGATCTGGATCTGCCGACTCTGCCGCGGGTTGGTCTCCAGATGAACCTGCCGACAGAGTACCAAGTAATGACTTGGTTTGGTCGGGGACCCCAGGAAAACTACTGGGATCGCAAAGCGGGCTGTCCTGTAGATCTTTATCAGGGATTGGTCCAGGATCAGTATGTCCCCTATATTCATCCGCAGGAGAACGGCAATAAGACAGATGTCCGCTGGGTGGCCTTAACTAACCAAGATAAGATTGGTCTCTTGGTGGTAGGTCAGTCGCTGCTGGAGACTAGTGCCCATTTCTACACACCGGATGACTTTGCTAAGGCACGCCACACTTACGAGTTAAAGCCGAGAGATTATATCACATTCCATGTGGATTATCGTCAAACTGGCCTGGGTGGAGGCAGCTGCGGTCCCATGACTCTGCCCCAGTATCAGGTAAAACCGGAAAGAGTTACTTTCACAGTCCGGCTGCGGCCGTTAGGTCCAGAAGATAATCCAGTTGCCTTAAGCAAACAGGTAATCTACTAATCAAAAGGAAATAATAACCCCCAGTGCCAGCAGATTTGTGTCTGCGGCATGGGAGTTATTTCTCACTTGAGCTGCTTGCGCATCAGGCGGTGGGGAATACCTGCATCATCAAAAACGCCGCCTTCTGCGGTGAATCCAGCTTTTTCGTAAAAGGGGATCGCATGCAGCTGTGCCCCTAAGTATACTTCTGTTAAGCCCTGGGCTCTGCACCATTCGATCATTGTCTGGAGCAGGCCCATGCCGATGCCCTGACCGCGGTGGGATTTAAGAACTGCTATCCGGCCGCATTTTCCTTTCTTGCCTTCAATCACCACTCTGCCAGTTCCGATCATAGTATCCTGGGCAAAGGCACCAAAGTGCACAGCTGTTTGATCGTACCGATCTTGTTCTTCTCCAATTGGTACATTTTGTTCCTCAACAAAGACCCGGATCCGAATCTCCAGCGCCTGCGGAAATTCGTCTTTGGTTAGGATCCGATAAATAGTACTCATAACCACATTTCCTTTCTGTGTTTGCTTAAAATTAAATTTAAGGAGGTTGTGCAATGGATCAAGTTATTGTTGAAAGCTTCACCTTAGATCATACCAAAGTAAAAGCACCCTATGTCCGCAGCTGCGGGCGGATTACCACACCAAAGGGGGATCTGATCACTAAATTTGATCTCCGCTTCACCCAGCCAAATCAGGATATTATGCCGACTGGTGCGGTCCATGCCCTGGAGCACCTGCTGGCAGGATTGATGCGGGAGCAAATCACTGGTGTTGTCGATCTGTCCCCCATGGGCTGCCGCACCGGTTTTTATCTAATTAAAGTTGGAGAAATATCAGTTGATGCTGTCAAACAAGCTTTAAAAACAGCCCTGAAAAAAGTGCTTGAGGCAGATGAAGTGCCTGCCGCCAATGAGATTCAGTGCGGCAATTACCGGGACATGTCTTTAGAACAAGCCCAGCACTATGCTAGACAGGTGCTGGAAGCACTGGAATAAATCTAGTTATACCAGACCAGCGCCCTGCTCTGCTATTTCTGTAATAAAAACGCGGCTGGCAATTTGCTCCTGGGCAAAGGCAGCCTGCATCGCCGCCCCAACTGTCTCCGCTTTGCTTGGCTCCGCAAAGGCAATTACCGAAGGACCGGCACCGCTGAGGGCTGCACCCAATCCACCTGCTTGATAGCAGGCAGCGATTACTGCGTGGAAGCCGGGAATTAATTGCGCCCGATAATTCTGGTGGAGGCTGTCTTCGCAGGCAAAACGCAGGTTGGTATAGTCGCCAGAAGCAAAGCAGTGGAGTAAAAAGGCAAGGCGGCTGAGATTAGCAACCGCGTCCTGAAATGCCACCTTTTGGGGCAGAACTCCTCTAGAGTGGGCAGTTCTTAAAGAAAAATCCGGGACAACTACAATAACCTGGGGCGGATTTTTTGGCTGCAGCTGCTGCCAGATGATCTGATCAGCATCAGTGCCGCTGATTACCAAGCCGCCGATCAAAGCCGGTGCCGCGTTATCGGGATGGCCTTCGATTTTGGCTGCCAGCTGCAGCAGCTGATCTGTACTCAACGGATTGTTGAGGAGCAGATTTGCCGCCGTAAGGCCGCCAACAACTGCCGCAGCACTGCTGCCCAGCCCCGAGCTTGGTGGTATGCAATTGGTCTGTTTGATTTTCAAAGGCGGCGGCAGCTGTCCCACTTCTTGATAAACAGCAGCCACAGCCTGGTACACCAGATTGGTGGTACCCCGGGGCAGGACAGCGCTTCCTTCCCCGGAGATTTCAAAGGCTAAAGTGTCGGTATCTGGATCAATTTCAAGGTAATTATAGAGTTTCAGCGCCACACCGAGGGTGTCAAATCCTGGACCTAAATTGGCACTGGTGGCTGGAACTGCGATCTTGATTTCCACGATGCTGCCTCCTAATCTAAAATACTGAGCAGTGCCTGCAGATCAGCCGGCACTGTTTTTGGTTTGACACCAATTTTCATGGCCGTATCGGGATCCTTGAGACCGTTTCCAGTAAGGATGCAGACAATGCGGCTGCCGGGAGGGAAGTAGCCTTTCCGAGCGTGCTTGATCAGACCAGCCACCGACGCCGCAGATGCCGGTTCGGCGAAGATTCCTTCTGTGTTAGCCAGCAGTTGATACGCTTCCAGAATCTCGGCATCAGTTACTGAATCAATGATACCTCCGCTCTGATCTCGAGCTTGTTCCGCCGTTTTCCAGCTGGCGGGATTGCCGATCCGAATAGCGGTGGCGATGGTTTCCGGGTTAGGCACTGGATGACCGAGCACAAGGGGAGCAGCTCCTGCTGCCTGAAAGCCGCACATGATCGGCAGTTTTTCAATCCTGCCTGCAGCTTGGTAGGCTTGAAATCCTTTCCAGTAGGCAGAAATGTTGCCGGCGTTGCCTACTGGAATGCAGACATAGTCGGGAGCTCCCTTGAGCTGATCGCAGATTTCAAAGGCGGCGGTTTTCTGTCCCTCAATCCGATCCGGATTAATCGAATTGACAATGGTGATTGGTTCAGTTTCAGCCAGCTGCTGCACCAAAGTTAGGGCTTGATCGAAATTGCCTTCTACTGCAACTACCTCAGCACCATAGGCCACAGCTTGGGCCAGCTTGCCTAAGGCAACAGCGCCTTGGGGAATCAGCACCAGGCACTTAATCTGAGCCCGGGCTGAATAGGCAGCAGCAGAAGCTGAGGTGTTGCCGGTTGAAGCACAGACAACCGCCTGGGATCCTGCAGCGACAGCTTTAGTAACTGCCATGGTCATCCCTCGGTCCTTAAAAGATCCAGTTGGATTTTGTCCCTCAAATTTGAAATAAATTTCCAGATCTAAACCTAATTTCTGCCCTAAATTTTCCGCTTTCAGCAGTAGAGTATTGCCTTCATTTAAACTGATAATCGGTGTATCCGCCTCGATATTGAGAAAATCTTTGTACTGCGCGATAATTCCCTGCCAGGCCATGATTTAACTCCTTTCAAGCACCCGCATAACGTTGCTGATGTTGCGGATGCTGTCGATTTGTTTAATCCGATCTAAAGCGCGATAAAAGTTTGCTTCCGGTACATCGTGGGTAACCAGTACGATCTCTGCAAGGTTAAAATCCCTCCGCTTTTGAATAATCAGATCAAGGCTCACCCCTTCGTCCCCTAAAGCATTGGCCACACTGCCGAAAACACCCGGCTGATCCTTAGCTTTCAGGCGCACGTAAAAACAGGAGCGGCTTTCCGCCATGGGAACGATTGGTTTCGCTGTTTGGGGAATTGCAGCTGCGCCATTCTCAATTTGGTGTTTGATGCAGCGGGCCGCTTCAATAATATCTGCTGTGACTGCACTAGCAGTGGGCAGGGAACCTGCACCCCGGCCGTAGAACATCAATTCACCTACAGCATCACCTTTCAGGAATAATGCATTGAATTCGTTGCTGACTGAGGCCAGCGGATGCTCCTTGGGTACCAGTGTTGGATGAACCCGCAGCAGCAGTCCCTCTGGAGTTTCTTCACCGAGAGCCAACAGCTTGATCACAAAGCCCAATTCTTCGGCATACATGATGTCCCGGAGGCTGATCTCAGTAATGCTTTCGGTGGCAATCTGGTTGACATCCACAGCGCTGTTAAAGCAGAGGGAAGCCAAGATTGCCAGCTTATAAGCGGCATCTCTGCCTTCTAAATCATTAGATGGGTCCGCTTCAGCAAACCCTTTCGCCTGCGCTTCCTCCAGGGCATCTTGAAAATCTTTTTTTGCTTCAGTCATTTGGGTGAGGATGTAATTAGTAGTCCCATTGATAATTCCCATGATGCTGAGGATTTTGTTCGCTGCCAAGCAGCGCTTAATGGGACGGATTAGGGGGATGCCGCCGCCAACACTCGCTTCATAAAAAATTCCGCGGTTCTGCTTTTGAGCTAACAGCAGCAGCTCGCTACCGTGGGTAGCCATTAAATCCTTATTAGCGGTAACCACATACTTGCCGTTGGTGAGGGCTGCAGCTATGTAACTGCGGGCTGGTTCGATTCCCCCCATTACCTCAACTACGATGTCAATTTCAGGATCAGCGATAATTGCCTGGGCATCGGTGGTCAGCTGGATGTGGGGATCGAGATTCGGCCTCTCTTTGCCGAGATCCCGCACTAAGGCTTTGGTGATCCTGAGTTCACTCCCGATCTTCCTGGAAATCTCTTCTTGATTGGTTTGGATAATCTGCATGGTACCGGAACCGACAGTTCCCAGTCCAAGCAGACCTACCTTCATAACAGATTTGTTCAAGACTTTCCACCTCCTGATTATAGGTACCGTACCGCAAAAGAGGGCAGGGAAACCCCTTGAGAGTATCGAAATACTCGGGAAATGAAAGTTTTGCTAGATTGCTTTGACTGCCTCAAGCCATGCTTTGGCAATGATGCCGTGTCCGGCGGGGGAAGGATGGACTCCATCGGGGCACCAATAGCCGGGTGCTTGATGGTCGGTTGCTGCTTGGAAAATTTCATCGATTGGTATAAAAATTGCCTCGAATTCTTGAGCTAATTTTCTGACCACTACCCGTTTTGGGTCGAGATCACTGCGCCACTGAATCCGGTCTGCCGGTGTGTGGAGCACAAACGGTTCCATCAACAGGATCTGGGCGTCCAGCTGCTCTCGGATTGCGGTCAATATTTGGCGGTAATTAGCGGTAAACTGCTCGATTGACACTGGTTCAATATGCTTGTCAAAGGCATGCCATACATCATTGATTCCGATCATGATCGATACAAAGTCGGGTTTGAGCTCAATGCAGTCTGCCTGCCATCTTTCCACAAGATGTTTAGTGCGGTTGCCGCTGATTCCCCTGTTGATAAACTTGACATTATGTGCGGGAAACAAGGCAGGGAACAGACTGGCAATTAACAATGGGTAGCCGTCCCCGAGGCTGTATGGATTGCTGCGGTCTCGGCCGCAATCGGTAATACTGTCACCTTGAAACAGGACTGTAGAGTTTGGTTTAATGATGGTCATGTCCAATTCTCCTTTGCAGTAATATTTAACTGACTTCTATTCTACATAGATAAAATTTATCCTGCTGAGAACAGGTAGAGAGAGGTGTGCTATGAGAATTAAAAAAGCAGTAATACCAGCGGCTGGTTTAGGTACCAGGTTCTTACCGGCTACCAAAGCCCAGCCAAAGGAGATGCTCCCGATTGTTGATAAGCCATCGATCCAGTTTATTGTTGAAGAAGCAGTAGAGTCAGGCATTGAAGAAATATTGATTGTCACTGGTCGGAATAAAAGGTCGATTGAAGATCATTTCGACAAAAACTATGAGCTAGAGGCAGCTCTAAAGGCGAAAGGGGATACTGAACGACTAAAGCTGATTGAGGATATCACCAATTTGGTAAACATCCACTATGTGCGTCAAAAGGAGGCGAAGGGCCTCGGCCATGCAATTTACTGTGCCCGCTCTTTTGTCGGCAATGAGCCTTTTGCGGTCCTCCTTGGTGACGATATTGTTGCCAATTCAGTGCCCTGCCTCAAGCAGCTGCTCACCGTTTATGAACAAGTTCAGACCAGTGTGATTGGTGTGCAGCCAGTTCCAGAGGAAGTAGTGGATCAGTATGGAATAATTAAAGGGGAAGAAATTGAGCCGGGACTGTACAAGGTTACTGGCTTGGTAGAAAAACCAGTTCGCTCTGAGGCACCAAGCAATATCGCAATTTTAGGCAGATACATCATTACTCCAGAAATCTTTGAGATTCTGGAGACAACCAAACCGGGCAAGGGAGGAGAAATTCAGCTTACTGATGCCCTGATGCAGCTGCTCACCCGCCAGCAGATCTATGCCTACTCCTTTGCCGGCCGTCGGTATGATATCGGCAGCAAGCTTGGTTTTCTCAAAGCTACCGTCGAATTTGCCCTGGAACAGCCGGAACTGCAGCAGGACTTTGCGGATTATCTCACTGAGATTGTTAAGCAATTTTAATCAGAAAGGAGTTTAGCGATGAGCAATCCAATAATTGCAGCGCAGCTGTATACTGTGCGGGAATTTATGCAGACTCCCGAGCAGATTGCCAAGGGTTTGCGAAAAATTAGGGAAATTGGCTACTGTGCAGTTCAGGTTTCGGGAATTGGACAGATTGACACTTACCAGCTTAAGGATCTCCTCGAACAGGAACAGCTGACTGTGTGCGCCACCCATGTCCCCTGGCACAGAATGCGGGATGATTTAGATAACTTGATTGCAGAACACAAGCTGTTAAACTGTAGTAATATTGGTCTTGGAGCGATCCCCAATGAATACCGCACCGACCGGGAAGGTTGGGTGCGTTTTGCCCGGGACGCAAGTGAAGTGGGGAGAAAAATGCTGGATCAGGGAATGCAGTTTATTTATCATAACCATGCCTTTGAGTTTGAAAAATTTGATGGTGTAACCGGTTTGGATATTCTGCTGGAAGCAAGCGATCCGGAAGCGTTCCATTTTGAACTGGATACATACTGGATTCAGGCTGGCGGTGCTAATCCTGTGACCTGGATTGAAAAGGTTGCCGGCCGGATGAAGGTAGTTCATTTTAAAGATATGGGTAATGCCGGTGCAAATGAACCGGTCATGGCTGAAGTAGGTGAAGGAAATTTAGAATGGCCGGAAATTATTGCTGCCTGCAGAAAGACAGGAGTGGAATATGCAGCTGTCGAGCAGGATATCTGCCGGCGGGATCCCTTTGAGAGTTTAGCCATCAGCTACCATAATTTGAAAAAACTGGGTTTGTAGAAGGAGTGACTGTTGTGAGTAAAGTAAGGGTTGGAATTATTGGGATCGGCAGTATGGGTTCAAATCATGCCATGAGCTTTGTGAGGGGACAGGTGCTGGACGCAGAACTGACTGCTGTCTGTGACATTGATCCCCGCCGACTGGAGTGGGCTGAAGCAAATCTAGGCGCGGAAGTGCAGCGCTTTGCCAGTGCGGACCAGCTGTTTGCTTCGGGATGCGTTGATGCTGTGCTGATTGCCACACCCCACTATGATCATCCACCATTGGCGGTTGCCGCCTTTGAGCAGGGACTGCATGTACTAGTAGAAAAACCAGCTGGTGTCTACACCAAACAGGTGCGGGAAATGAACGAAGCCGCGGCTAAAAGCGGTAAAGTGTTTGGCATCATGTACAACCAGCGCACCAATCCCTTGTATCAGAAGGTGCGGGATCTGGTGCACAGCGGAGAACTGGGCGAGCTCAAGCGGGTAGTCTGGATTATTACCGATTGGTATCGTCCCCAAAGCTATTATGATTCAGGCGGCTGGCGCGCTACATGGGCTGGAGAGGGCGGCGGGGTTCTCCTCAATCAAGACCCGCATCAATTAGATCTGTGGCAGTGGATCTGCGGCATGCCGAAGCGGGTAAGGGCGTTCTGCTATTACGGCAAATACCACAATATTGAAGTGGAGGACGATGTGACAGCTTATGTGGAGTATGAAAATGGCGCCACCGGCTTGTTTGTTACCTCCACTGGTGAAGCCCCCGGCACTAACCGCCTGGAATTATCTGGAGATCGGGGTAAGATCGTGGTTGAAGACGGCAGACTCACTTTCTGGCGGCTGAGGGTGTCGGAGCGGCAGTTCAATGCGGAATATAAAGGTGGATTTGGCAGTCCGGAAGTGTGGAAATGCGAAGTTCCGGTCAGCGGCCATCACACCGGTCATGTAGGTATACTGCGCAACTGGATTAATGCCATTGTGAAAGGCACTCCCTTATTGGCTCCGGGAGAAGAAGGGATCCGCGGCTTGACCATATCTAACGCGATGCATTTATCAAGCTGGACTGATTCCTGGATTGAACTGCCCTTAGATGAAGAGCTGTTTTATCGGATGCTTCAGGAAAAAATTGCCAAATCAACCTTTAAGAAACCAAGCACTAACCGGACAATGGATGTGTCTGGTACCTTTTAGAACCATGTAAATAAGGAGTGGCGATCTTTGAGTAAACGAGATGGGATGAATTACGCACCTCAAGGCAAACCGGATCCTGTCTGTGAACCGGGGGATTTTGTCTTTGCGGCTGTTAGTCTCGATCATGGCCATATTTACGGTATGACCAATGGTCTGCTGGAGGCAGGAGGAACGCTAAAGTGGGTGTACGATCCGGATCCTGCTAAAGCTGCAGCCTTTGCCAAGCGCTATCCACAGGTGCAGATTGCCGAGGATGAGCAGCAGATCCTGCAGGATCCAGAAGTAAAGCTGGTTGCAGGAGCAGCGGTTCCATCGGAACGCTGTGCCCTTGGTTTACGGGTAATGGACCACGGTAAGGATTATTTTACTGACAAGTGTCCCTTTACTACCCTAGACCAGCTGGAGCAGGCGCGGAAGAAAGTTGCGGAAACTGGCTTGAAATACGCGGTCTACTACAGTGAGCGGCTCCATGTGGAAAGTGCGGTCCACGCAGGTGACTTAATCAAGGATGGGGCGATCGGCAGAGTGCTCCAGGTGCTCGGTCTGGGACCCCACCGCCTCAATGCGCCGAGCCGCCCGCAGTGGTTCTTTGAAAAAGCCAAATACGGCGGGATCCTCACCGATATCGGGTCGCACCAAATTGAACAGTTCCTCTATTTTGCTGGCTGTCGGGACGCGGAAGTTGTCAGCAGCCGGGTAGCTAATTATAACCATAAGGAATATCCAGAGCTGGAAGACTTTGGTGATGCGAATTTAATCGGGGATAATGGTGCCACCAACTACTTTAGGGTGGATTGGTTTACACCGGACGGCTTAAGCACCTGGGGCGATGGCCGCACGCTGATCCTCGGAACTGAAGGTTATATTGAACTGCGGAAATATGTGGATATTGCTCGTGATCGTGCCGGCGATCAGCTCTATCTTGTTAATAACGAAGGGGAGTTCCACTTCTCCCTGGCCGGCAAAGTCGGGTATCCTTTCTTTGGCCAGCTGATTCTCGACTGCTTAAACCGCACGGAAAACGCCATGACCCAGGAACACGCCTTTAAAGCGGCTGAGCTCTGCTTAATTGCTCAGGAAAAGGCGATTCGGATCGAATAGGTTACAATCTCAGCCAAATGTAACACCATTTACCTGGTAAACAAGCTTAGAACCGGGTAAATGGTGTTTTATTGTCCTCAACTTTAAGGAACACTAAAGGGGAATCGGAGAATATCAAGGGAATGATGCTTGATGCAGGAGCTGCAGTCAAAATATACAAGTGTTGAGTTTGCTGAGCGCTATCACTACAGCGGCGGTGATTTGGGAGTAACCTATCATCCAACCAAAAGCCGCTTTCGGGTGTGGGCGCCCACTGCTGAGAAAGTAGTTTTAGTTACTTATCCCACTGGCAATGATTCATATGGCGAGCACCACCCGATGCAGAAAAGCGAAAAGGGAACCTGGATTGCTGAACTTCAGGGAGACCTCCATGGTGTGTACTACACCTATCAAGTTACTACCCCCGATGGTTGTGGGGAAGTAGTCGATCCTTACGCCAAAGCCTGCGGAGTAAACGGCATGCGGGGGATGGTTGTGGATCTGGAGCGGACCAACCCCGACGGCTGGAGCGAGGTTAAAACAGCACCCCTGGCCCATTTTACTGATGCGATAATTTATGAACTTCATATTCGCGATTTTACTATTGACCAGACTTCAGGGGTAGTGAACAGGGGCAAATATCTGGGTTTAGCTGAAATTGAAACGTACAGCCCCCAGAAATTAGCTACAGGGTTGAGCCACTTAAAAGAGCTGGGGGTAACCCACATTCAGCTGATGCCCTGCTATGATTTTTATACTGTTGATGAGAGCAAGCTGGACCAATTGGAATATAATTGGGGCTATGATCCCCAAAACTATAATGTTCCCGAGGGTTCATACGCCACTGATCCTTACCATGGAGCAGTAAGAATTCGGGAATTTAAAAAAATGATTATGGCCCTGAAAGAACATGGTTTTCGAGTAATTATGGATGTGGTGTACAACCACACCTATTTAAGTAAGAACTCCCACCTGAACAAGCTGGTTCCCGGCTACTATTACCGCCAGGATGCCCACGGGAATTTTACTAATGGCTCCGGATGCGGCAATGAACTGGCAACAGAGCGGTTTATGGTGAGAAAAATGATCATTGATTCAGTCTGCTTCTGGGCCGAGGAATATAAAATTGATGGATTTCGCTTCGATTTAATGGGCCTTTTTGATATTCCTACAATCAACGAAATCCGAAGCCGCCTCAACGCTATCGATCCTTCAATTATCATGTTTGGAGAGGGGTGGGTAGGCGGCCATTCACCGCTGCCGGATTATCTCAAGGCAATTAAGGGTAATGTACGGCAGCTGCCCGGTACCGGAGTGTTCAACGACGATATCCGGGATGCCATTAAAGGCCATGTGTTTTTTGCTGACCAAGCGGGCTTTGTTGGCGGCGCCACCGGCATGGAGGAAAGCATAAAATGCGGCATCGCTGCCGCCACCGATCATGATCAGGTGGATTATTCCCAAGTGCTCTACTCCCGCTTTGCCTGGGCTGGGGAACCGGCCCAGGCGATCAATTACTGCTCCGCCCATGATAATCTTACCCTCTGGGACAAACTGCAGCAGACCAACCCAGGTGACAGCGTGGAACAGCTAATTGCCAGGCATAAAATGGCTTTAGCAATCGTCCTTACTTCCCAGGGAATTCCCTTTCTCCATTCCGGTTCCGAGTTTCTGCGCACGAAAAACGGCCACCACAACAGCTACAATGAAGGGGATGAAGTCAACAAGATTGATTGGTCCCGCAAAGCCCGTTATTTTCAGGTGTTCCGCTATGTGCAGGGTTTGATTCAGCTGCGGAAACACCATCCTGGATTCCGGATGCGGACAGCGGACGAGGTCCGCTCAAAACTGCGGTTTTTATCGATGCCGGCCGGGCATATGGTCGGTTATCTAATTACCGGTGCAGACAGTGAACCCTGGGACCAGATCGCAGTGATTTTTAATGCCAATGAGGTACCAAAAACAGTAGCTCTGCCGGGGGAAGATTGGGTAGTGGTGGTCAATAAGGAGCAGGCGGGAATGATGCCGCTGGAGACAATCAAGGTTCGCTATGTAACTGTCCCAGCTCTGGCTGCCTATATTTTAGTGGATGGAGCTAGTTTTTGGCGTCAATTTGTTAACTAGATGTTAGAACTTCCCGATAATGAAGGATTTGCGCAGATAAAAATGAAATGAAAACCAAACAGCAAATCTTCTGGGAAGGGATTGAAAGTATGGGTTTAAATTTGGCACAAAAACTGATTAAAGCACATTTGGTTGAGGGTGAACTGATCCCGGGTACCGAGATTGGAATCCGCATCGATCAAACGCTCACCCAGGATTCCACCGGTACTATGGCTTACCTCCAGCTGGAAGCTATGGGGATCAAGCGGGTGAAAACAAAGCTGTCTGCAGCTTATATCGACCACAACATGCTTCAGGAAGGTTTTGAAAATGCCGATGACCATCTTTTCATCCAATCGGCAGCTAGAAAATACGGGATTTATTTCTCCCGTCCAGGCAATGGTATCTGCCATCAAGTACATCTAGAGCGGTTTGGTGTTCCGGGGCAGACACTGCTCGGTTCCGACAGCCACACCCCGACCAATGGCGGGATCGGGATGCTGGCAATTGGTGCTGGCGGTCTAGACGTGGCTGCTGCGATGGCAGGCGAGCCGTATTATCTCACCATGCCGGAAATTGTCAACATCCGCCTGACCGGCAGACTGGCACCTTTTGTGACCGCTAAGGATATTATCCTTGAAGTGCTGCGCCGCTTGACTGTTAAAGGCGGGGTAGGCAAAATCTTTGAGTATACCGGCGATGCCCTCCCTTACCTCAGCGTGCCGGAGCGGGCAACCATTACCAATATGGGTGCTGAGTTAGGGGCAACTACTTCCATTTTCCCAAGTGACGAGGTGACCCGAGAGTTTCTCCGGGCACAGCAGCGGGAAGCAGATTGGGTAGAGTTAGCAGCAGATCCTGATGCGGAATATGATCAGGTTATTGAGATTGATCTGTCCCAGATTGAACCCCTGGCAGCTAAGCCCCACAGTCCGGATAATGTAGCAAAGATCAGTGAAATTGGTCCGATCAAGATTGATCAAGTTGCCATCGGCAGCTGCACCAACAGTTCTTACCAGGACTTAATGCGGGTCGCGGCAATTCTTAAAGGTAGAACTGTCCATCCTGATGTCAGCTTGGTCATTTCTCCCGGCTCCCGTCAGGTTCTATCAATGCTGGCTGCCAATGGAGCTTTAGCTGATCTGATTGCCGCTGGCGCTAGAATTCTGGAATCTGCCTGCGGTCCCTGCATTGGGATGGGTCAGGCACCGCCAACAAATGGGATTTCCCTGCGCACCTTTAACCGCAATTTCCAGGGACGCTGTGGAACCATGTCGGCAAGTGTTTATTTAGTCAGTCCGGAAACTGCTGCAGCTAGTGCAGTTGCTGGGGTATTAACCGATCCCCGTACTTTAGATCTGGAACTGGATATCCCAATGCCGGAACAGTTCTTGGTTAACGATAACATGATCATCCCTCCAGCTGAGGAAGGGGAAACAGTGGAACTGGTCCGGGGACCCAATATTAAGCCATTTCCGCAAAATGTACCGCTGGGTGAGAAAGCAGCAGGAATGGTTTTAATCAAACTTGGTGATCATATTACTACAGATCACATTATGCCTTCTAATGCGAAACTGCTGCCGTACCGTTCCAATATTCCCTACCTGGCGGAATACTGCTTAACACCCTGCGACCCTGAGTTTCCCAAGCGGGCAGCGGCAAACAAGGGAGGAATTATTGTCGCCGGGGAAAACTATGGTCAGGGATCCAGCCGGGAGCATGCAGCCTTAGCTCCACTATACCTGGGGGTTAAAGCGGTGCTGGCCAAGAGTTTCGCGAGAATACACCGGGCCAACTTAATCAACTCGGGAATTATCCCGTTGACTTTCGTCAGTGAATCCGATTATGATGGATTGCAGGAATCGGATCAGCTGGAAATCCCGAATATCAGGGAGCAGCTGCAGGCGGGAGACGAAGTAATCGTGCGCAATTTGACCCAAGCTTGCGAATACCGCATGAACTGTGAACTGACTGAAAAAGAACTAGCGGTAATACTGATGGGCGGCAAGATTAACTGGATTAAACAGCGGCAGAATGATTGACGAAATTTAGTGTCAAATCTAATATTTGGCAGGATTTTTTTGTTCGATGCCGAATTATTGGTTGTCTTTTACTGATTTTTTTCTGGCAGGAGGCTAGTTTAAATGGCAAAAAAAGTTGTTACCATGGGAGAACTCATGCTGAGGTTATCTCCACCTAACTACCTGCGCTTTGTGCAGACCGACTCTTTTAAAGCGGTGTTTGGTGGAGGCGAAGCTAACGTAGCAGTATCTTTAGCAAACTATGGACTCGACTCTTATTATGTAACTAAACTCCCCGAGCACCATATTGGCCAGGCTGCGGTCAACAGTCTGCGGCGCTATGGTGTCAAAACGGACTATATTGCTCGAGGTGGCGATCGCGTCGGGATCTATTATGCTGAAACCGGTGCGTCGGTAAGGCCGTCCCAGGTAATTTATGATCGAGCCAACTCAGCAATCGCCGAGGCAGACATTGCCGATTTCGATTTTGACGCAATTTTTGCGGGGGCTGACTGGTTCCACTGGACTGGAATTACTCCAGCCATCAGCGACAAAGCTGCTGAACTAACCGAAGCTGCCCTCCAGGCGGCAAAGAAACATGGAGTAACGGTTAGTGTTGATTTAAACTACCGGAAAAAGCTGTGGTCTCCTGAAAAAGCACGCCGCATTATGACCCATTTGATGCAGTATGTTGATGTCTGTATCGGCAACGAAGAGGACGCTGAAATCACCTTAGGATTTAAACCTGGTAAAAGTGATGTCACCAAAGGTGAACTGGACCTTGAAGGATACAAAGACATCTTCAAACAAATGAAAGATAAGTTTGGATTTAAATACGTAGGATCGACACTGCGCGAAAGCTATTCAGCCTCAGATAACGGCTGGTCAGCTATGATCTACGACGGTAATGAATTCTACCGCTCCAAAGTCTATAAACTGCACATTGTTGATCGTGTTGGTGGCGGAGATTCATTTGCCGCAGGTTTGATCTACGGATTAGTTACCGGTAAGCCGGTGGGGGAAGCGTTAGAGTTTGCTGTTGCCGCTTCCGCCTTGAAACACACAATTCACGGCGACTATAACCTGGTAACGGTAGATGAGGTAGAGAGGTTAGCTGGGGGCGACGCATCAGGACGGGTTCAACGGTAAAAATTGAAGCCTGGTTCCCTAAGAATCAGGCTTTTATCATGAATTATTGAGTTGATTGTTGGTTCAGCTTCCAGCCAAACCAAACAGCGGCGGCTGCACTTAAGACCAATTCAATAGGTATAGTGTTAAAGAACAAGTAATTCCCGGCTAAGATGGTCCTAGCTTCGCTGGCTGTTCCGCCAAATACTAAATTGTGGGCAATATCCCAGACAGAACGGAGCAAGATTACACTAATAATGCTGCTTTCGGTTTGAAAGTAGCAGTAAGCCAAGGGAAAGGCGCGAACCAGCAGGAGTAAGCTTTGGGTTAGGCTGAACACCCAGGGGTTGACAGCCTCGAAGGCTGAAGCCGCAAAATAGGTTCCCGGCAGATGATAGGCGGCCCAGATCAGCCCAACCAAAAGGGCTGCTTTGAGCTGACCAAAGCGTGCTGCTAAAGCCGGTAAGAGAAAGCCGCGCCAGCCGTATTCTTCGCCAAAGGCAATTACCATAAATAACATAATACCGACAAGATGGAGCAGATAATCAGATCCAAGCGGCAGATTACCCCTGTTAAACTCTGCCATTCTGCCGATTAAGGCGACAGCTGCGCTTACTGCAACAAAAGCAAGGGGATAAAGAACAGCGAAGATTAGGGATTTAGCTGTAGTACCGGTCACTACCGGGGGATAAACATTCATAATGCCCTTATGATGGATAATATTGAGGGCAATCGCTGCAATGGTGGGAATAACTAATACCATTCCGGAGATGGCAATTGGGTTAGGGGATTTTGCGACAGCATAAGCTAATCCCCAGCTTGTGAGCATTGTTACAGCTAGAAAGATGATGATGTGAGAAGTCGATGCGTTTTTTGGCCACATAATAATCGCTCCTTATTTTAGTAATAACTGTCCCATTCGCATCAATGGCATAAATATCCTGCTTAAAGTGGGGTTGGGGGAAATTATTCTTAAAGGGGTACACCACTGTGAACAGGACGTTTTGTTCGAAGTTTTTCATAATTATTTGTGCGCTATCAATAGTAGTGATCTTATATGCTGGTTTGAATCTGTTTCTTATTACAGCACGGGACTTCAGCAGTATAGTTGCTGCAGTGATCCACGGCCTAGCTGTCTGTTTGATGATCTTCTTTCTCTGGGCCCTGCGAATTCTCGGGCAGGTGCGGGAAGAACAGAAGATGAAGCAGGAAGTTTTGCGGGCACAGGCAGAATACGCGAAAAAAATGCAGGTTTTAATGCGTGAACAGCGCAACGATATTCTCAACGCCATTTCGGTAGTGACTGCATATCTCCAGGTTGGCCAATACGAACGCGCCCAGAATTACCTCGAGTTTATGGCAGCGGATCAATTTGATAAGTGTGATTACCATTCCTGCGTGTTCCCGGATGATCCCTGGGAAAAGATAGTCCAGCAGAAGCAGGAACAGGCAAAACAGCATCAGATTCAATTCATTGTTGAGCAGGATGCAGAACCGCCAACAGATGAAGATGTGAAACGGCTGATAGCCAGGCTGATGGCGAACCTGGTTGACGATGCTTTTCAGGCAGCAGGGAAAATTGCTAATCCAAAAGTATGGCTGCGCTATTATGCAGATGATCAGCAGCTGGTCTTAGAAGTTGAGCACAATAATACGAAATTTAAAAAGCCAGAGCAGAAGGGGCAGGGTGAGCACCCAAACTGCGGTGCTTATAAACTGCCGATCTGCCGCCAGATTGCTTCCGAAGTTGGCGGCAAGCTGACAGTTGTAAAAACCGGAAAAGCGTTCATCTACCGTTTTGTTATGCCTGTGAAAGCTAAACAGACCGCATAAGTGGAATCTGCCAGTCGATCGGTTCCAATCCGTGGGACTGAAGGAAATGATTGGTCCGGGAAAAGTGCCTACAGCCAAAGAAGCCCCTGGCTGCCGAGAGGGGACTGGGATGGGCGGCAGTCAGCACCAAGTGGTTTGGATTAGTAATGGCACCAGCTTTACTTTTCGCATTGTTGCCCCAGAGGAGAAATACCACTGGGGTATCTTTTTGATTCAGCAGCTCGATTACTCGATCAGTAAAAACTTCCCAGCCTCGGCCGCGGTGGGAATGGGCCTGCCCGGCTCGCACTGTTAATACTGCGTTGAGGAGCAGCACTCCCTGCTCAGCCCAGGGTACTAGATAGCCGTTATCCGGGATAAAGCAGTTGAGATCGCTTTGCAGTTCTTTAAAAATGTTGACCAGCGATGGAGGAATTCTGACCTCCGGCTTAACTGAAAAGGCAAGGCCATGGGCCTGGTTAGGACCGTGGTAGGGATCTTGTCCAATTATTACAACCTTAGTGTCGCCATAAGAGGTTAGCTTTAACGCATTAAAAATATCGTACATATCCGGGTAGATGGTACGGCTGCGGTATTCATGAATGAGAAAGCGCCGCAGTCTTAAATAGTAATCCTTTTGGAACTCATCCTTCAGCAGTTCATCCCAATCATTACCTAGCTTAACCACATTAATTACCTCCTATATCAGCTCAATAAAACTATTATACCAGAAAAAATCCGGTG
>JAAYLQ010000050.1 GCA_012521805.1 Bacillota bacterium | reverse complement strand
TAGACCAGATCAGCGTTAATTTCAGAAGACGGGAATTTGTCGCTGTTTTGGGAGAAAGCGGTTCCGGTAAAACCACATTGCTCAATATTATTGGCGGTTTAGATACAGATTACAGCGGAAATCTAATCATCAACGGGGTATCAACAACAGAATTTCGTGATATTGATTGGGACGCTTACCGCAACAACAGCATCGGATTTATCTTTCAAAACTATAACCTTATTCCCCATCTTGATTTAATTGAAAATGTAGTAATTGGAATGAGCCTCAGCGGTATATCGCCTGCAGTAAAACGCAAAAAAGCTCTGCAGCTGTTGGCACAGGTCGGTTTGGAATCCCATGTCCACAAAAAACCTAACCAACTTTCTGGAGGACAGATGCAGAGGGTCGCTATTGCACGAGCATTAGCTAATGATCCTGATCTAATTCTAGCAGATGAACCGACTGGAGCTTTAGATACAGAAACCAGCAGGCAGATACTGAAGCTGATCAAGGAAATTGCCCGCGACAAACTTGTGATCATGGTTACCCACAATCAGAGTTTAGCTGAAAAATTTGCAGATCGAATTATTCGCCTTTCCGACGGAAAAATTGTTGATGACAGCAATCCTGCAGAAGCTGTCGGTCAAAGCGAGTATCGTTTAAGAAAAACAAGCATGAGTTTTTTTACTGCTTTAAAACTGTCAGGTAAAAATATTTTCGCTAAGAAGTGGCGGACTGGCCTCACAGCGCTTGCTTCATCACTGGGGATTATCGGCATTGCCCTAATCTTAAGCATCTCGTCTGGCTTCAAAGTCCATATTGATAAATTTCAACAAGATGCCCTAACCGAGTTTCCGATCATAATTGCTCAAACTGCAGTCAATCCGGAACAGGAAACGCCTCAAACCCACAGCAGCAGCGATGAGCCAGACCCAGATCGGATTTACCCTTACGAACCGGGACAGCGGCGGGTTTCCCATACTAACACAATTACCTCTGAATACCTAGACTATATCGCCAGAATAGACCCGGATATCTGCAGCAGTATCGGATATGTGCGCATGGTGAATCTTAATCTGCTCCGCCGCGCTCAAAACAACACGTTTCCGGTAACGATAGCCACCGGATTTAATCTTGGCGGCATAGGCACTATGGGTGCAGCCGGTTCCATGACTTCGGGATTTACCAGCATGCGGGGGGCTGGACTGACCTCATACCCTGAACCTCTCGATTCCTCAGCCCAAAGTTACCTGGAGAAAAACTACTATCTGTTAGCAGGCTCATATCCACAATCTGAAACAGATTTAGTGTTAGTGGTCGATCGCCGCAACAGAGTAAACCATTCGGTTCTGACAAATTTAGGTTTCTCCGCTGATGAGCTGGCTGATATCAGATTTGAAGATATTGTAGGCATCGAGCTAAAACTAATCCACAATGATGATTACTACAAGCGCACAGAGCTTGGAAGCTTTGTTCCCAACCATGATTATGATGCTATGTATGATTCACCCAGAAGCATCACCTTAACAATTACCGGCATTATTAAAGCTAAACCTCACCTGGAAATAGAAATCCTGGGCAATGGTATTGTCTACAGCGATCGGCTGATGCAGCTGGTATCTGCCAATGCTGTTAATTCTGAAATAGTCCAAGCTCAAAGGAATAGCAACGTTAATGTCTTAAATATGACTCACCTCAACGCAGCCATGAAGCAAAATCTCATTACTTATCTCGGCGGCGATGATCTGCCTCAGATGATTTTTCTCTACCCAAATAATTTCAGCGCTAAGGACGCCATTAGAAGCTATCTTGATGCTTTCAACTTAAACAAAACCTCCACCGAAAAGATCATCTACACTGATCTTGCAGCTGCAATAACCGACATGACCGGTGGGATTATAAACGGCATCACCCTTGTCCTGCTGGCGTTTTCAGCCATATCTTTAGCAGTGTCCCTGATTATGATCGGGATTATTACATACATTTCAGTGCTCGAGCGGACCAAAGAAATAGGCATTCTGCGCGCCCTAGGAGCCCGCAAAAGGGATATCACCCGAGTTTTTAACGCCGAAACATTTATCATTGGAGCAGTTTCAGGATTCCTGGGAATTGCAATTGCTTATCTGCTGACAATCACGATCAATAACTATATTTACAACCTAACTCAACTGCACAGTGTTGCCCAGCTGAAAATGCTGCATGCCCTACTATTAATGTTGGTCAGCATCAGTTTGACCCAGATTGGTGGAGCAATTCCCGCGGTTATGGCTGCTAACAAGGATCCAGTCGAGGCGCTGGGTAGTTGACGCCAAGAATCTGCTGTGCTAAAATCAACCTTTGCAGGCTGGCCTGTGTTAAAAACACAGGTCCTATTTTTTGTGAATAAGGATTGGTCCGGTATGTATCCAAACAGTAAATCTGTTATTTTTAGGCGGTATGCTGTACCGCAGATGATTGGCTTAGTAGTCAATTCTATTTATTTTATTGTAGACGGGATTTTTATAGGTAACCGACTTGGGCGGGACTCAATGGCTGCGGCGGCAGTTTCCGTACCCCTGATTGAAATCTTAATTGCAATTTCCCTTGGGATTTCTACCGGTGCAGGAGTGATCATCTCCAGCGGGCTGGGGAGAAAACAGTATACCGAGGCGCGGCAGACCTTTTCACGCGCTGTGGTACTAATGCTGATTGTAGCCATGCTGATCTGTATTTTCGGAAATCGCTTCATCAATGAGCTGGCAGTAATGCTGGGAGCTACCCCCGATATCCATGGTGAAGCGATCACATACATGAGATACATTCTAACTTTCTCGCCATTTCTTTTGTTTAGTTTTCTTCTCAGCAGTTTTTTGCGGAATGATAACCAACCAAAACTAGCTATGTTTGCCCTGGCGTTTGGATCTGTGTCAAACATAATCTTGGATTATATTTTTATGTATCCACTGAATATGGGGATTGCAGGGGCGGCCCTTGCCACAGCTCTTGGTCCGATCTTCAGCGTAGTAATTATGCTCCCCCATTTTCTCAAGAAAAAAGGATACCTATACCTGGTACCATTTCCGGTACAGTTTTCACGGACCGCTGCGATTCTAAACAACGGTTTTCCTGCATTTATCATGGAGTTTGCTATCGGACTGATTACGTTCCTGTACAATACTGCTGTTACCAAAAATGGTTATGGTGAAATGGGACTGGCTGCCTACTTGATAATAGGGTACATCATGCTGCTGTATCTAACCGTCTTTCTCGGCCTTGCTCAAGGACTGCAGCCAATTTTCAGCTACTACTATGGAACCGGCGATTCTGAAAAAAACAATGAGCTGCTGGGCTATTCAGCCAAGCTGTTTGCCGGCATCGGTCTCCTGTGTTTTATCCTAGTTTTAATCAGCGGCAGCAGTTTCATTAGTATTTTTTCGCCGCAGGATCCAGAGCTAGCGGCTTTTACTTTTGTGAACGCCCGCATCTACTTTACCGGATTTGTGTTTGCTGGCTTAAATATCCTATTGATTTCCTACTGGCAGGCAGTTCAGCAAACAGCTCGGTCGCTGATCATTTCCTTAATGAGAAGCCTGGTCGTACCAGCGGTACTCCTGAGTGTTCTGCCGATCCTCTTTGGCAGAGAGATATTGTGGAGCTGCCATTCATTTAGCGAACTGCTTACACTAAGTTCAGCTCTACTCATAACCAAGACAAAACACCTAATGAGATGTGAACCTCATTAGGTGTTCTACCTCCCTTGTACAATGGTGATGCAGACATACCATGTTAATCAAAGTCATTGACCTTTGACAACCACATAGGAATTCCACTTCAGACAGTCTAATCTTCTCGTAACGGTAGGGCGTTCCGTCGAACCT
>JAAYLQ010000210.1 GCA_012521805.1 Bacillota bacterium | reverse complement strand
CACCGCGATTGTGATATAACCATCATCAGATACCCGCGGTAACACTCTAAGATTGATACCTGACTCCAGGAACTCAATCCGCTCATTATCCTCATCATCTCTCAGCACAATCGGGACTCTATCTCCTACAAAAATATTAGCTTCCTGTCCGCTTAAGGTTGCAATCTTGGGACTAGCTAGGATTTTCACCTGCCCGCTATCTTCCAGCGCCCTTAGAGCAAAAGCTACTTCCCATGGCTCCCAGGTAAGTTCAACATAGCTTTTACTGCCGGAATCACGATTCTCTGAAAGCACAAAGCCTTCAAAATTGGGGTTCCATTCAATCCCAAAAACATTGAGAGCATCGCTGCTCATCTCTTGAATCCACACTTCTAAGAGAACCTGCGTTAACGGCTGGTCATACTCCAGGATAAACTGGTCAACTTGAGCAATCTCATAGTCCTTCGCTCTAATCATGACACTTTTAGTCGACTCATCGATTTGGATTCGATCTGATGGTAGAATCAGTCCGATCATTCGCGCTGCTGCCTGCGGTTCAGTGTGATTGAGCCGATACACTTTAATCTTATCCGGGTCAACCACTACCTCCGGTTCTTTTCTGGCAGCAATCATCGAGTCATCTTTAA
This sequence comes from Bacillota bacterium, assembly GCA_012521805.1. Classification (GTDB taxonomy): domain Bacteria; phylum Bacillota; class Limnochordia; order Darwinibacteriales; family DTU012; genus DTU012. Next base: position 4,959 of record JAAYLQ010000210.1, on the reverse strand, counting down.
ACTCAATCTCAATATCTACAACCTTCTTAAGCTGTTCGATAACAGTATCCGGATCCATGGACCCAAGATCGGTTATCACGATTTTTTCATCAAACTCGGATAAAGCAATCAGGTTTAAGTCCAGGTTAAAAGCGAGCTGCCGCAGGACATCCAGCACAGTCTGTTCCGTCTCGGAATAAGTACGCCTGGGGCGATCCAGATCATTAATTAAAATTTCCGCTTCATCCAACACACTTACGGTTCCGTTCAGAACAATAATACCGTTTTCTTGGACGTAAGTTTCGATATCAGCAAAAATCCGGCTTAACATTTCTACCAAGGTCTGCGGCTCCACATGCTTGACTGTTACCAGGCGAATAGAGCGCTTTTCATATTGCTCCACAGTCGATTTCAAGCCTACCAGTAAGCTGCTGTCGGTAATACTATAGGTACAGCCGCTTAACTCCGCCACAAGATCCAATGCTTCTTCCAGGGAGCGGTTCTTAATCTCAACCGTACCTGATCCACTCACACCATCATCTATCAACACACTCAAACCCGCAAACTCGCCGATGGTGGTAAAGATATCGCGGTAAGAAGCATTTTCAAAGTAAAATGACAGCTCTTGCGCGCCGACAGCGTTCGTCATAGTTAACAGGAGAACGAGCGCGGTACCCAACCACATTTTCCAGGACAGTGCCTTTGTCTGCATGTTATTACCTCCCCATCCGGACAGTGAAATTCCGCTCTCCTTTTACGAATTGAGCTTCCTTGTCCTGCGCTGAGGTTAGTGTCCAACCCTCAACTACATCATTTACTGCAGCCAGCCGCGTTTTCCCTTTGTATTCGATTAATACCAAAATCTGGTTATTGCCTTGAATTATCCCTTTCAGTACAAAATCGGGAACATCTTGAGCGATAATGAACTCAGCAATCATCTTCCACTCATCAGCAGTAGTAGCTGCTGACAGCATACCAAGGGCAGGATTCCAAGAGAATTTACGGTGCTGCCACAGCTCCTGCAGCTTTTGTACAAGCTGGGATCCATCCGCGTATTCAACTCTGATACTGTTAGTTACCAGCGTTTCTTCACCGGTTTGAATAGATACCGCGTGACTTGCTTTTGGGGCGCTGATTTCATCATACTGCTTTACTAGTTTAATTGCACCTTGGACATCAGCTTTACTTCCCGATAAAACCAAAATTTTATGCTGAGCGTCAGCGTATGTATCCAATCTCGGGAATACTACTCGAAGCAGCTGCACCACATTTTCAGGCTCAGTATATTCAAGGATGATAAAGGCGTAATCAGGTTCGACAAATGCCTGCTGCAGTCTTTCCTCTGATGCTATTACTAAGGTGTTGTCAACAATATGATAGGAATAACCGGTAGTGCGGGATACTAAATCCAGCGCAGTTGCAATTGGCAGATCGCGCAGATAAAAGCTTACTGTACCGGATACACTGGGATCAATCAGCACATTATAGCCGGCAAGTTCACCTAAAATATGGAAGACATCAGCTAAAGGCGCATTGCTGAACTCCATATCCACCGAATCGGTGCTGGCTGCAGAAACCGCGACTGATAAAATCAAGACTAAACATAAACCAGCTAAACTTAACCCAAATTTTCTCTTCATGAACTCCGCCCCCCTAATGAAAGTTGAATCTCTATGCCGCTTAAATTAAGGATCACTAGACTGTTGGTGATATCTACTATCCGTGCTGGTCCAATATAATCGCCAACTTTCAACCACTGCAGGCTGTTATTAAATGAAATCAAAGCCCGTTGATCTCCACTGGCAGTTATGATTCCCAACACTGAGACTTCATCGGTACTAAACTGGTCGATGACCGCTAAAGGGATGCCAAATGCTTCAGGGTTCTTGGTCACAGTACCCGATTGCAAAGGCACAGGAACAGCCCAGTAGTGATCCGGGTCCTGGTCATCGGGAATCACATAGAGACTGAGATTGGCATACAAATCAACTCCGCTCTCTGCATCGCTTGTCAGGTGAACATTATCAATGGTTACGCTGGGTAGATTAGCAGTGATACCCGCCAGCACCGTGACAAGGCTGCCAATGTGTCCGCTCATTTCTAGCGTCAATGGATACCAGGACTCTCCATCAGCGGTTCTTAGAGTGTAATACTCTAGTTTTATTTCGTCGGCCTCTGCGGCAAGGTCCTTAATCACCGTCAGTACTACCGGCAGATCACTTGCGGAGGGCACTAGGCTTTTAGTCTCTCGAATCTTTTCTTCCTTTGCAGCGACTTCGTTAAGGAGCGACGGTCGCCTGCTGATCAGCAGATTAAAGATACTCTGTTCCTGCTCTGCATCAATGATTAAATAACTTAAGCGGTCAGCCTCACTGAGCGGGGTCCAGAGTAAGAAATACGCTGAAACTAATACTGCGATATAAATCATGCTGATTGAAACGGCCTTAACTGGACCCTTAAGCACAGCATTACCTCCTCTGCACATCGATCTGAAAATCTACTACAATACTGGAAGCAGCGTTGATGGAATTCACTTTAGCAGTAAATCCTTGTTCGCCCAAATTCCGCAAAAACTCGGTAATAGTCCGGAAATCAACGGCATACCCGGTAATTTCCGTATACTGGTTGTCGATACTTACCTCAGTTAGCCAGAGACCGTCGGGAACACAATCAATTATCGGTACCAATACTTGTTCAGTAAGGCCGTGTTGGTTCGATTTTTGAGCCAAAGCCGAATAATAGGTAAGCTTATCGGTCTGTTTGACAACCTCTTTTTCCAATTCCTGCACTGCCCTTGCTTGTTCTCGCAGCGAGTTCGTATAACTAACGGCATTCTGATACTGCTGCTTTAAAGCATCCAACCGCAAATTCTGCATATATCCAAACCCAAGTACTGCTATTAACAAAGCCAACCCTAAACTGATAACAACAAACTCCCAGCGAACTTTGCTCTGCTTTAAGGGCCTGTGTTCAACAGGCATCAAGTTAATCTTCACTCAGCTAACCCCCTTAAAGCTAGCCCCACCGCATTGCTGTAAATAGCTGCATCATCAGGGAGTTTCCTAGCTTCTGTGAGGCTTACGGCTGAGAATGGATTACAGATTTCAATGGCTACACCTAGTTCCTGTGCGAGAATTTGATCAAATCCCATCAGGTTTGCGTTGCCGCCGCATAAAACTACTTTTGGCATCACTTCACTGATTGCTGATGCCCTAAGCTGCGCCCGCAGATAATCGAGGGTTTGGAAGATCCCCCCAATATACTGCTGGATCACCGAGCGGAGCAGATTCTTTGACCCCGCCCCCTTAAGCAGCAGATAGTCAAGATCATTCTGATTCTTCAACTGCTTTGCCGCGGAAATGTCAACCTCGAAAGCTTGACTGATACCTTCATCAATCATAACCCCCCCAACGGGAAGCACTCGATGCACCGCATATTGATTGTTAATCTCAGCATAAATTGTAGTTTGATGAGCCCCCAAGTCCACAAAACAGATATTATCCTGCTTATAGAGGTGCGGCAGACTAAAAGCAGCTATATCAAACACATGGGGGACTAAACCAACACTGTTTAAAAGTTCGATGTACGGATCAATTAAATCCCGGTAACAACCGACGACAATAATTTCCAACTCTTTTTCGGTCCGGTTTAAAACATCATAGCTGTAAACCACGGAACTTGTATTGCTGTTGGTTGTTAGGTTAAAAATATCTTCGATTTCAAAATCAAGTGACGCAGCTAGCTCTTTCTCGGGCATGGGAGGCATTGTAACTTTCCTAATCAGCACATCCTGATTGGTAATGCCCAAAACGACATTTTCAGTTTTATGTCCAGAGACATCCAACAAGTGACGCAGAGCTTTTTTTAATCCTTCAAGATCTGAAACTCTGCCTTTACTAAACCCATGAGGAGGAGTAGGTGTTTGAGCCGCAGTGTAAAGAACCGCATCCTTACCCTTTTTCTGCAGCTCTACCAGCTTAATCACTTCACTCCCGATATCTAAACCAAGGCATCTGCGCAAAAACCTCACCCTTTATATCTGTGTCATCATCTGAATCATCGGCAAATATACGGAGACCAAGATAAACAGCACAATCACCGCCAGAATTAAAATCGTTATAGGTTCGATTAGTTTAGTAAAAGATCCTACGGCGAAATTCACTTCTTTATCATAAAAATCCGCTAGATGCCCCAAGGAATTCTCCAGATTACCGGTTGATTCTCCGACTGCAATCATCTGAACCAGCATCATGGGAAAAATCGGGTTTTCCTTCATTGGTTCCACCAGACTGCGGCCGGACTCGACCGCTGTCCGCGATTTCGCTAACGAACGCTTAATCACTACATTTTCTACTAACCGCTCGCAAATATCCAAACTTTTAATAATCGATATGCCGCTGTCTAAAAGCAATCCAAAAATCCGGCAAAACCTAGCAAAAACAATCATTTTGTTGAGATTTCCCAGCACCGGCACTTTTAACATAATCAAGTCTTTCTGCCACTTGCCCACACTGGTGCTGAAATACCAGCGATAAGCAAATCCAAAACCGATGATCAGTGCCAAAATAGCGTACCAGTATTTGACGGCAAAATCCCGGGCATCAAGAACTGCCAGGGTGATCGCCGGTATCTGAACTCCGAAGGATGAGAAGTTCTGAATCAACATCGGCAAAACCACAAATAACAGTGCCAGTACTACTAAAAACGCTACACTTCCAATAATTGCAGGATACATTAAGGCTTCTGACACTTTTTTCTGCAGTTCATCTTCCTTTTCGTAATATACAGCTAATTGGTTAAAAACTGTCGAAAGCTCTCCCGCAAGCTCCCCCGCTTCCACCAGATGGACAAATTCATGGGGGAAAACAGTTCTGTGCTTGTTGATCGCATCAGTGAAAGAGCTGCCGCTGGCAATATCTAAGCGGATGGTCCGCAGTGCATCCGTTAAGCGCTTGTCCTGACTCTGCTCTTCCAAGAGCT
>JAAYLQ010000004.1 GCA_012521805.1 Bacillota bacterium | reverse complement strand
TGATTCGACTTCTGGCAAAAGGATTAAGAATGATCCACAGCATTGATCTAAACAATTGTCCTTTTGATCAACGCCTCGATGTAAAAATAAAAGCAGCGGAATCCAGAATGCACCAGGGGCTAGTTGATGAAGCTGATTTCGATGCTGAACGCCAGGGCAGAAAAGCTGCTGATTTGTTTGCTGAGCTGCTTGTTACCAAGCCAGCAGAAGAGGATTTAGTCTTCACCCACGGAGACTATTGTCTCCCGAATATTATGATCCATAATGGTGAGATCAGCGGATTTATCGACTGGGGGAGGGGAGGTATCGCCGATCGATATCAGGACCTAGCCCTCGCGGCGAGGAGTATAGCCTCTAATTTTGATGCTGCGTGGCTCCCCCTGTTTTTTAAAGAATACGGGCTTGATGAGCCAGATTACGCAAAAATTGAATTTTACAAGCTGTTGGATGAGTTTTTTTAGTTCCAGCATATACCCAGGCTCGCGATGAATTAGTGAGAACTTCATCGCAATAGAGTCTGGGTATATCGATCAGAGCCACCAACATAAAAACCACTATCGCTCCATCTGTAATTCTTGTACACAGGAGGTTTTGATCCGCCGTTGTCTTGATATAAGTGTAAGTGGATATTAAAATCAGGATAACTACCGGCGTTTGATTACTCACTATAAAACAGCCTCCCATATTATCGCTCCTGTAAAAACTCTAAAGCTGCGTTTTTCCAATGATGAACAAAATCTTACTAAACCCCGGGGTAAAGGGGTATTAACTACAATATATTTTTTAGTTGACTCCAGCAGATTTATCTGCTATCGTATAATCAAATCCATAAGACCTTTAATCCAATCCAGAGAGGTTGGGAAGGATGTCTATTTGATACAGGATAACTGTATCTATTCGGCATAGCTGTATATAGGCTTCTACCAACCCGGTAGAAGCCTTTTTTCCTGCAGCTTCTGCCTGAGGTCTTGAAAGCGAGGTAGGAATATGACATCTCTAGTAAGCGTTAAACAACTAAACGAACCAATGGTTGAGTGGCTTTTAAGACAAGCTCAATATTACATTGAACATGAACCGAAAATTAAAATTAATGGGCATGCGGTTAATCTCTTTTTTGAGCCGAGCACCCGCACATTCCTGTCCTTTCAGCTGGCAGCTCAGCGGATGGGCTTGACGCTGCTGGACTTTGAAGTGGAGCAGTCCAGTGTGAAGAAAGGTGAATCCTTAATAGATTCCCTGCAGACCCTTGATGCCATGGGTGTGAAGCTGGCGATAGTCCGCCATGGGGATGACTGGCCTAAGCTGATTGCTGAAGCGGGGTTAAAGATGTCGGTGATCAATGCCGGTTCAGGAATCCATGAGCATCCGACGCAGGCCCTGTTAGATGCTTTAACTATCAAGCAGCATTTTGGCAGTTTTGCCGGTCTTAAGGTTGCTGTGGTGGGAGATGTGCGCCACAGCCGCGTTGCCCGCTCTAATGCATACCTGCTGCAGATGCTGGGCGCCAAAGTCTCGTTTTCCGGCCCGGAAATATTTAAACCGCTTGATCTATCTGAGATTCCCTGGATCGATTTTGACCAGGCTGTCGCTGAATCCGATGTGGTTATGATGCTGCGGGTTCAGCATGAGCGGCATGAGACAGCTTATGCTGTTGCAGATTACAACAAGCGATATGGCCTGAATGCTGAGAGGCTGAAACAGCTTGCCAAACATGCCCTGATTCTGCATCCAGGTCCAGTCAACCGAGGGGTGGAGATCACCGATGAGGTGATGGGAGACCCGCGGTGTAAAATTCTACAGCAAGTGACTAATGGGGTGGCAGTGAGAATGGCGGTACTGCACTGGTGCCTGAGGGAGGAAAGCAATGGACAGCTGGTACCTGCATGATGGCATAGTATTTCGCAGCGGCAAGTTCCAACAGGAAGATGTATTAATCGTTAATGGTAAAATCGCAGCTTTTGGTCTTGAAGCCCAGAGGCTGCGCCGGCAGACTTCCGCTCCTGTCCGGGATTACAATGCAGAGGGCATGGTTATCAGTCACGGGTTTGTGGATCTCCATGTTCATCTGCGGGAACCTGGTTTTACAAGCAAAGAAACGATTGCGTCCGGAACTATGGCAGCAGCGGCAGGCGGTTTTACTACAGTTTGTGCAATGCCAAATACTAAACCGCCTCTGGACACATTGAACCGCCTTGCTGATTTGGAAAGGCGGATTGAGCAGGATGCGCAGGTAAAAGTGGTGCCGATTGCTGCCGCTACTCGAAATAGGGCAGGCAAAGTTCTCAATGAGTATCGTGATTTTGTTCAGCACGGCATTAGCTTGTTTTCTGATGATGGTGATCCGGTGGAAACGGAGGTAATCGCAGCGGTTATGAAAGAATTAGCAGCGGTTGGCGGAGTGCTGATCAATCATTTAGAGGACAAAAGCTTGGTTAAGCCCGGATTTTTTGCCGATGCCATTCCTCCTGAATCTGAGTACCGCATGCTTGAACGGGACTTAGAGCTGGTGGCCAAGTATCAGTGCCGTTACCACGCTGCCCATTTAAGCTGTGCCCAATCTGTGCGGCTGATTGCCGAGGCTAAAGCCGCCGGTCTGCCTGTAACGGCTGAAGTTACCCCCCATCATCTCACCCTTACCATTGATGATATCGCAGAGCCGTATGGTCATTACCAGATGAATCCGCCTCTGCGAACCGATGCTGATCGGGAAGCTTTAATCGAAGGTCTGCGCACCGGCATTATTGATGCGGTTGCTACAGATCATGCCCCCCATGGACGGGAAAAAGAACAAGGACTTTACTCAGATTCACCATTTGGTGTAACAGGTTTAGAAACGGCATTTCCATTACTCTATTCCAAACTGGTGCTGGCTGGCAGACTTAAGCTGGAAAGGCTGTTAGCTGCCTTAACCCTTGGTCCGGGTATGGTGCTGGGTCACAATTGTGACCTCGCTGTGGGCGAAGCTGCTGATTTAGTAGCGCTGGACTTAAACCAAATCCGCACTGTTAGTGCTGACCAGTTTTTCAGTAAAGGAACAAATTCGCCTTTTATCGGCCAGGAGCTCCGCGGCTGGCCAGTGCTGACGCTGGTTAACGGCGAGGAGAAATATAGTGCTGTATGGGTGGAAGGAGTTTTGTTGTGCTGCTGAAAATTAAGGAGAACAATCAGATTGCTCAAAATGTTTGGGAGATTACCCTTGCGGGTCAGTTTCCGTACGAATCGGTACAGCCCGGGCAGTTTATTATGGTGCGAATCGGTAGAGGTTCAGAGCATGTGCTGCGGCGTCCGATCAGCATTGCAGCTGTAACAGAAGAGCGCTTAACAATTGTGCTGCGGGTTGTGGGGGAAGGAACTAAATGGCTGTCAAAACAGTCAGTTGGGGAGCAGTTGGATGTGTTAGGTCCCTTGGGAAGGGGGTTTCCCCTGCCCCCTTCGAATGCCAAGGTTTTGGTTGTGGGCGGTGGGATCGGCAGCCCACCATTATATCTGCTAAGTTCCAAGCTTCAGGCTTTAACACCAGATCTCGATTTAGTGTTGGGTTTTCGCACTAAGAGCGAATGTTTCTGGACCGATCGCTTTTCCCAGCTGGGAAATTTAGTAATTACCACAGATGACGGTTCTGCAGGTAGGGCTGGTAATGTCCTCGATGCTGTCGAGGGAATGCTTCAGTCCGGACATAAGTGGGACTATGTTTATGCCTGTGGACCACAGCCGATGCTGCGAGCACTGCAGCAGTATTTCTCTGAAACTGCAGTGCAGGGCTATGTTTCCCTAGAGGAAAGAATGGCCTGCGGTGTGGGAGCCTGTTATGGGTGTGTCTGCAGGACAAAGGATGACGCCTTCTCCAAACGGATCTGTGCTGATGGTCCGGTATTTGACTGGAATGAGGTGATTCTATGAAGGGTCCAGATTTAAGTGTTGAGCTTGCTGGCCTTAAGTTAAGAAATCCGGTAATGCCTGCTTCCGGCTGTTTTGGGTTTGGACGGGAGTATGCCAAATATTATCCTTTAAATCAGCTGGGGGCAGTGGTGGTTAAGGCTGTGACCCGCCTGCCGCGTCAGGGCAATCCCACTCCAAGGGTTGCTGAGGTAACAGGGGGTATGCTCAACGCCATCGGGTTGGCTAATCCTGGGCTGGAAGCTGTGCTGAACCATGAGCTGCCGTGGCTGGCGAAGCAGGATGTTCCAGTGATTGTCAATGTGGCTGGTGCAGCTGTTGAGGAATACGTGGAAGTTGCTAGATCCATCGCTGACTCTGGGTTGGCTGCGGCAATTGAACTGAATGTTTCCTGTCCCAATGTAAAGGCGGGTGGGATCAGCTTTGGGGTTGATCCTGGTGTTTTAAAAAATCTGGTGGCAGAAGTCAAGCAGGTGTGCCGGATTCCTTTGTTTGTCAAACTTACTCCCAATGTTACGGATATCCGCGAGCTGGCGTTGGCTGCTCAAGCGGGGGGAGCAGACGGTCTGTCGCTGATAAACACATTAATTGGCATGAAAATTGATCTTAACAGCCGCCGTCCGGTGCTGGCCAATAAGATTGGTGGTTTATCAGGTCCGGCAGTAAAACCGGTAGCGGTGCGGATGGTGTATGAAACTGCTCAGGTGGTAGATATTCCTATTATCGGTATGGGCGGCATCGCTACTGGAGCGGATGCAGTTGAATTTATCATGGCTGGAGCAAGTGCGGTAATGGTTGGCACCGCTAATTTTACCAATCCTTTGGCATGTCCAAATATTATTGCAGAGATTCGAGATTTTATGCTGGAAAACGGGATTAAGAGTCTGGATGAAATTCGGGGGTGTGCTCTGTGAACTTAGCTGATAAAATCATTGTTGCTTTGGACTTTCAGGAAGAGGAACAGCTGCAGGCTCTCTTGGCTCAGCTGCCGGATCTTGCTTTCGTTAAGGTCGGTATGGAGCTGTTTTATACCGCAGGTCCAGATTTGGTGAGGCGTCTCAAAGATCGGGGACTCAAAGTGTTCTTAGATGTGAAAGTGCATGATATTCCCAATACCGCATTTGGAGCAATAAATACTTTAAGTAAACTAGGCTGCGACATCCTGAATGTGCACTGTGCCGGCGGGTTTGAAATGATGCGGAAGGCTCGGGAAGCGCTGGTGGGGGATACAAAGCTGATTGGGGTTACACAACTAACATCTATTGATCAGCAAACGATGAATAAGGAGCTGCTGATTTTTGGGACAGTAGAGGATTGTGTGCTTCATTACGCTGAGCTTGCGAAAAAAGCGGGACTGCATGGGGTGGTCTGCTCACCTAACGAGGTTGAACTGATTAAAAGTCATTTGGGCAAGGAGTTTATTGCTGTAACCCCGGGAGTGCGGCCCCTCGGCAGTGATGTAGGAGATCAGAAGCGGGTAATGAGTCCCGCACAGGCGATCCAAGCAGGCAGTGACTATTTAGTGGTTGGCCGACCGATTACAGCTAGTCCTGATCCGAAACGAACATTTGATCAAATTTTAGCAGAAATTGGGGTGACAGTATGACAGAGCACGAACTGCTGGCTGAGTTTACAAGACTAGGTGCGTTGAAACAAGGACATTTTCAGTTGACTTCTGGCCTGCATTCAAGGCAGTATGTACAGTGTGCAGCCGTGTTTGAATATCCCGCCCATGCGGAAAAAATTGCAGCAGAGTTGGTAAAAAAGCTGCCGCAGGATATTGATACAGTTATTGCGCCAGCAATTGGCGGTATTAGTTTAGGATATGAGGTGGCAAGAGCTCTGCACTGCCACTTTATCTTTGCTGAACGCGAAAAGGGAAGGATGGCTCTCCGCCGCGGATTCACCCTGCATCCACAGGAAAAGATTCTGGTAGTGGAAGATGTGGTTACTACAGGCGGATCGGTGCAGGAAATTTTGGAGCTGGGGCGGAAACATGATTGTAAGGTGCAGGCAGTAGCGGCGTTAGTTGATCGGAGCGGAGGTAGGGTAGATTTTCATGTACCATTCATTTCCCTGCTGAAACTGGATATTGAAACTTTTGTTCCTGAGGACTGTCCGCTGTGCAGAGCGGATGAACCATTGACTCAGCCAGGGAGCAAAGGCAAATTAGATTAATAAAGGAATTTTTGAATCAAGGCTGGAACTAAGGATATGATCTCAGCGAGAACCCCAAGTGATCATGAAAACCCCGGAAGGTTCTCGCGGACAATTTAGCAGGTGTTTTTACCAAAAAATGAAGAATTATGTGCTGTAATCAATCAAAAAACTGGAGGTTCTCGAAAACGAGGTCTAAAACATGCATCAATAAAGGGTTTGCAAACCCTACTGTCGCACCCCACAGGGGTGCGTGGATTGAAACCAGTCCCCACTGTTGCTATAACCACTGTTGTAGTTGTCGCACCCCACAGGGGTGCGTGGATTGAAACTAACGGACAGACTCATAGCGGTTAAGGCTAAACCTGCGTTACGCCCATACCGCGCTATTTCGTCCAGTTGGCGAGTAACGGACTTCGTGCTTTTCACAAACCTATCAGTTAGGCGGGTTGCTTGAAGGAAACCCTTCTCTAGCT
>JAAYLQ010000049.1 GCA_012521805.1 Bacillota bacterium | reverse complement strand
CCATTTTACATCAAGCCCTGAAGGTGGCTACCATAAACGAACGATTACTTAATGTGAATCCTGCTGAAATGGTTGTTGAAAAACCGGTTGCAGAGAAAGATTTTGACATGCAAGTCTGGGATGAAGAAGAAGTCAGGCGTTTTCTCACTGCAGCCCGTGATGCGGGTATAGAAGTAGAAGCTTTCTACAGACTTGCGATAGAGACCGGGATGCGCAAAGGCGAATTGTGTGGCCTGATGTGGGATGATGTAGATCTCAATGCTCGCAGGATATCTGTGAGGCGTACCCTGCTCAAAGCTGGTCCGGAACCGGTACTGGGGGTTCCTAAGACCGGTCGGGGCAGAGCCATTACCATTTCACCACAGACAGCCAGCTTATTCAGAAAACACCAGCTTAGGCAGAAGGAATTAAGGTTGAGTCTGGGAGACGCTTACAGGGATAGGGGTTTTGTATTTGCCAAGGAGAGTGGGGACCCGATTCAGATCAATAATTTCGGTCAGAGAAGCTTTGCTAACCTAATTGAAAGTGCCGGAGTAAAAAAGATCCGATTCCACGACTTACGGCACACATGTGCAACGCTGTTATTGGCAAAGGGGATAAATTCGAAAATAGTTCAAGAGCGACTTGGGCATTCGGATATTAGTATGACGCTCAATCGGTATTCGCATGTAACACCCACCATGCAAGACCAAGCTGCAAAGCTGTTAGGTGATGCGCTGCAAATTAGATTGTAATAGGACAAGTGGCTGGGCAATACTAAGTTGCGGCGTACCAGCCACTTCTTTATTAGTGTGAAAATGGCGTTGAAGCGCTCATTAGCTGTTGTACGTAATTGTTAAGAGTTGAAGTGTTGATGTCCGCTTTGAATTAAACAGAAAAAAGGGCTGTCAATAGGAAAAGTGATTATGGATCAAGAATCGATTATATAGACTCTTGTGACAAAACGAGAAAGGAAAGTATAAGCAGTGATCCGATATTTTTCCACAAAATTACTCATTCCGTTGGTCTTATTGACTGTAGTGGCCCTGAGCATTCATAGGTATTGGTCTGCTGGTGGTTTTTTCATTAATTTGGCAACGACCTTTATCGGGATTCTTCTCTCTGTGTTTTATGTTGGCCGGGTTCAAGACACATATAAGGAGATAAAGTGGCTGAGGGTAAGAAGGCAGATAGCTGAGCACCTGCTACTTTCTGTAAACGTCCTTTTGACTAGCGTTAATGATGCATGTAAAAGCACTGGTCAGGGTTATTTTGAAGCCGGTACACTGTATCAATCTGCGCGTCAGGGTATAGAGCACTCAACATTAGAACTAATGCGTTTGACGGAATCACAGGTCAAACCTATGTTGCATCAAAGCGTGGCCTAATTTGGTACTGCAACTTGGAAAACGCTTATTGCCAATATTTCAGGCGTGCATAATGCTATTATGAACTGCTTAATAATATTTGGTACCTTGTTGAAACCAGAGCAATATGAACTAGTATTGAATTTGCATACCCAACTCTTCAATACGATTAGCACGTGTAGACTGTTTTTGGATGTACTTACCCAAACTGAGAATGAGGCTGATTACTGTTTGGGTGATGATTCTGATCAAACAAGAGATGCGATCATTGAATTCTGTGCTGATTATCTAGATGGGTTGCTGAAGCGCACCATGGATCTTGGAATGTATCAGTTGGAAGTTGGAAAGAAATACCGCTTTTAGGTAATCGTTGATGGTCATTTGATGGGCAATTCACCTCGGAAAACAACAAAACCCCAGCTCAGCTGGGGTACATTTCTTTATGGTGCCGAAGGAGGGATTCGAACCCTCACGAGCGTACTGCTCACTGCGCCCTGAACGCAGCGCGTCTGCCAGTTCCACCACTTCGGCTTGCAAAAGTTATTTTACCACTGAAAATACCTGTTGTCAACATGAGAATGTAAAACTTATCGTTAGACGTTAGAAGTTTACTATTAAGTTTCTGGAAAATTTTTTAGACATTTCTTGACTTGCCAATTATTTTGTAGTATCTTGTAGGTATTCGGGTAGCATAATGTCGATTATTCTATGATATATGTTAAAATAAAACAATCGAGATTAGAATAAATTGTGATATAAATAGGTAAATTAGTTGACAATATCTCAGATCATTTATATAATTTAGTCTGGATATGAAAGTTGCCGCAAAAAAATAAATTCAGAAAAGAGAGGATGAGTTTTCGTGGTCTTGAAGAAAATCAAGAATTACTTAGATCTGCTTCAAAACCAGGGTAGTGATGTCACCTATAAGTCCCTGGTACTCGCTTTAAAGGAAGCAACAGATAAGAATGTCTTTTTAGTGGACAAGAATGGCAGGATCGTTGTCCACTCACTGGACGCCGAATTCACTGATGCAAGTTATGCTGAAGAGTGGCTTGCAAACGAAATGGTCCCAGATGAGCTGAACAACTCCCTGTTGAGAATCGGCGCTGTTACTGAATTAGAAGGCTTTAATTCTGCTGACATTTTAGTTGCACCGATTGTTGGTGGCGGTAGAAGAGTTGGATCGCTTTTGTTTGCAGGCGTTGATGGAGAGTTTAATGAAGATGACATTATTATAGCTGAGTTTGCAGCAACAACTATCGGAATGATTATAGCTAATCGGATTGACCTTCAGCAGGAAGACGAAGCTCAAGAGGTTAAACTTGCTCGCTCTGCAATTAACAGTCTGTCCTATTCAGAAATTCTTGCTATGCAGCATATTTTTGATGAGTTGGATGGAAACGAAGGTTTATTAGTAGCCAGCCGCATTGCTGATAATGCTGGTATTACTCGTTCAGTGATCGTTAATGCTTTACGCAAATTGGCCTCTGCTGGCGTAGTTGAATCAAGATCTTTAGGAATGAAAGGTACATACTTACGTATTCTCAACAAAGAAATCCGCAATGAATTCGAACGCCAACGCTATCCGTATCCGAAGAGTTAGCGATAAAACAGATAAACAAACCTCCCCTCAGCTGTTCAGGGGAGGTTCTTGCCTTTTCGGTCTTAAAGTTCGGCCTTTAGTAATCGCCTGTCCATATTTTTGATTGATCTCATCCATTATCTGTACTAGCTTATCAGTTTGTGCTGGATTATCGAATAACGAGAGCTGCTGATTGTGAACTAAATTATGAGCTCCTATACCCAAAAGTCTAATCGGTCCCTTGGTTACTGTTTGAAACAGGTTCCACCCAGCCTCAAAAATGCTGTCATCATCGCACACCGCGTAATCTAGAGTGTGGGATCGAGTAATCGTTCTGAAATCGTGATATCGTACCTTAATAATAATTGTCCTTGCGTACAGCTTTTCACGGCGCAGCCTATAACCAACCTTTTCCGCCATCTTAGCCAGCTGACTTTTGAGAAACTCTGCATCTTCGTAGTCTTGGTCAAATGTTATTTCCTGGCTGATAGACTTTGCTTCAACTGCAGGTGTTACCCTGCGGTTGTCAATTCCTCGGGAGAGGTTATACAGATGTTCACCAAAACTATTCCCAAGTTGTTTTTTCAGCCAGCCCAATGATTTGCTCCGTAAATCTTTTACTGTATTGATTCCTAAATTTCGCAATACCCTCTTACCTTTGTCTCCAACACCCCAGAGCTTACCTACCGGCAGATTTAGTAAGAACTGATCAACCTCATCAGGTTGGATTATGGTTAAGCCATCCGGCTTTTGCAGATCAGAAGCAAGTTTTGCAAGAAACTTGTTTGGCGCGATGCCGATTGAGCAGGTTAGACCGGTTTCGGCTTTGATCCGGTCTTTGACAGCCCTTCCCATTGCGGTTAGACTTGGATAAAAATGCTCACAACCGGTCATATCGAGAAAAGCTTCATCTATAGATAAGGATTCCACCAGCGGTGAAAATTCATGAAACAGGGCATGAATCTGTTTGGAAACCTCTTGATAGCGTTCCATGCGGCCTCGGATAAAAATCCCGTGGGGACAGAGGGCGATAGCTCTCCTGATCGGCATTGCACTGTGAACTCCGTACCTGCGCGCTTCGTAGGAACAGGTTGAAACAACACCCCGCACTGAATCTTTTGTTCCACCAATGATTAGAGGTTTGTTGCGGTATTCCGGATTGTCCTGCTGTTCTACCGCAGCAAAAAATGCATCCATATCCACATGAAGGATCGTGGCCATGGTTATTAACCCCCTTCCAATATAAATTCCATTCCATGTTTGAAATACCCTTTTCCGGATACACTAACTCTATCAATAACTGCTAGGAGGACCCTGATGGAGCGCAAACATCTTAAGTTCGGTGGAGTTAGTTTTAAAAACAATGTCAGCCCGGAAGAAATTAATGAATTTGTCCGCAATCTGCCTGAGTCGGAACGAGACTCTCTTTTCGAAGTAGTGAATAAATTAAGAGATGCTGGGTTGATTACTTTGTACGATGGTGATAATATAACAATTGACAGAGATCAGGAACAGTTTCAAGTGCCTAACAATGGAGATGGTAAGTAGTGAATGCCTTGCTGGTTGTCCGGCAGGGTTTTTTTCTGTAGCATATAAATTTAGATCAAATACTTAATTGAAGGTGAAGTAGAATGACAGAAGCCGTCTTAGCAGCCTTACAGCTGCCGCATCAATCTGATCAAGAAGTGATGGACAATTTAGCCGAGCTGAAGGATTTAGCCGAAGATGCAGGTTTGACTGTAATTGATCAGGTTGTGCAGAAGCGAGCTGGAGTAGTTCCGGGTACCTATATCGGTACTGGCAAAATTGAGGAAATTAGAGGACTTTTGAGCAGTGAGGATCAAATCGTGATCTTTGACGATGAGTTGAGCCCGGCCCAGCAGGGCAATCTTACTGACATGCTTGATGTGCCTGTGCTAGATCGCACCCAGTTGATTCTTGATATCTTCGCCCGCAGAGCTAGATCCAAAGAAGGAAAGATCCAAGTAGAGCTAGCTCAATTAAGATATCTGCTGCCGCGGCTGACCGGATATGGAAAGACCCTATCAAGATTAGGTGGCGGGATTGGCACGCGGGGTCCTGGCGAAACTAAATTGGAAACAGATCGTCGCCGGATTAGGCAGCGAATTGCAGATCTGCAGAGGGAAATCGAATCTGTCCGCAAAGTAAGGCAGCTCCAGAGAACAGCGAGAAGGAAAACAGAAACTCCTCTAGTCAGTTTAGTGGGATATACGAATGCGGGCAAATCAACCCTGTTTTCAGCCCTAACCGAAGAAAATGTTTTTGCAGCGGATCAGCTTTTTGCCACCTTGGATCCACTGATCCGCCGGTGGGAAATTGCCGATGGTGAATGGGTATTCTTAAGCGACACGGTTGGGTTCATCCGCAAGCTTCCCCATACACTAATTGCTGCCTTTCGGGCTACTTTAGAAGAGGTTTTAGCAGCAGATCTTTTGCTCCATGTCTTAGATGCCAGTCATCCCTTGGTTGAGCAGCAGAAAGCAGCGGTGGAGGAAGTTCTGCGAGAAATTGGTTGTGACACGCCTATTATTAATGTTTATAATAAAATAGATAAGGTAGATGGACCTTTAATTACGTTGACAGATGATTTGCAGGTATCCGCATTGACAAAAGCGAATTTAGAAAGTATTGGTGAGCAGGTCAGCCGTTTTTTTGCCGAACAGTATGTCTATAAAAAATATCTGCTGCCTTTTGACCAGCTGGCGTTGCTCTCAGCTGTTCATGAACAGGGCGAAGTGTTTCAAGAAAATTACCAAGCAGATGGAGTGCTGCTGGAGGCGAAAATTAAGAAGGCTTTAGCTGAGCGCCTGCGGGCGTATGAAATCTCTTAAATAGCGGCACATAAAGCTTGGGTAATGGAGATGTGATCTATTTGACCAAAAAGAAGAAACGCCCATCGTGGTCTGTTCGCTTGATTGTCGTAATGCGGGCTTTGACTGTAGGTTTAGCGTACTTCCTGATTATTGACATGCCGGGATTAACATCATCCTTTGTAGCAATTTTCGTAGGTCTCTTAGCTTTTGATTTGATTGTGGCTATGCCGAAGTTTTCTTTCAGGCTGAAACACTGGCGGGAGTTAATTACACTGCTCTTGCCGAGAATCACCGGCACAACCATTACCTTATCACGAGGGTTGTTTATTGGTGCAGTAGTTGGCGGTCTTGCTCAATTGGGTTTACCGGTGTTCTTAGGCGGTGTGCTCACCATCGGACTTGGTTATAACATGGCTGAGCGGGTTAAAGGTAATATTTCTACTTATGTAGGAATGCTTGCCGGTCTAACTGTTTATGACCAAATTATCAGGATTCCACAGCTTTCGCCAACACTTTTAATGGACATGGGTGGCACTATTCTGCAGGTAGTTTATACTACCTTCACTGCATTATTTGTTGGCTGGTTCTGTGGATTAATAACAGGCATTTTAACCCGTCTAATTCTGCCGCGGGGTTACCGAACAGTACGCAGTTCTGCGTACGATCCGCCTTTAAGCATGCAGCCAATTAACAAGGTTTTGCATGCCGATGAAACCACATCCCTTGTTAAGTTAATAGTATCAGAAACATCCCCTTTGGCATATAAGAACTTAGCAGAATCAGGGCTGAGGGAGACTTATCAAACTACTGTTTTTGCGATTTACCGCAAAGACCAGGATGTTGTGGCACCTAAGGGACAGGAACAGATTCTGCCTGGCGATACTTTGGTGTTGATAATGCCCACTGAACAGTCCGATGCTGTTGTCAAACTAGTGAGAGGAAGTGAATTGCAGAGTGAGCAAGTTTAATTATGGCGGTCAAGCGGTAATTGAAGGCGTTATGATGCGCGGCAGGCGTGCTTGGGCTGTAGCTGTGCGCAGAGCTGATAAAGAAATTATCTTAGAGGAAGGTTCGGTAAAATCCGTTGTTCAGAAATACCCTATCCTCGGCAAACCGCTGATCCGCGGTTCTGTTGCACTGGTGGAATCCCTTGTGTTTGGGATCAAATGCCTCACTTTTTCAGCCAATGCTTATGCTGAGGAAGAAGCGGGCGAAGAACTGACAGTTAAAGAGCTGATCTTCACTTTTGGACTGGCATTCTTATTAACAGTAGGATTTTTTATTATGCTTCCGGCGTTTATTGTCCGGCTGGTAGAAAGCGCCATCAGCAATAATATTCTTTTAAACGCGGTGGAGGGACTTGTTAAAATTACCCTGTTTGTCGGCTATATTGCGGGAATATCATTAATGAAAGATATTCAAAGAGTGTTTCAGTATCATGGGGCGGAACACCGCACAATCAACTGCTATGAAGCTGGTGATCCGCTGACGGTCGAAAATGTGCAGAAGCATTCGTCGATCCATGCCCGCTGCGGCACCAATTTTCTGCTGATCACTCTTTTTACGAGTATTTTTGTCTTTTCATTTTTTGGCAGACCGGCATTTTTGCTGCGGGTATTAACTCATATCGCAATTCTGCCAATTGTCGCAGGCTTATCTTATGAGGTAATCCGCCAGGCTGGCAAAGAACAGCCACATCCAATATTTAAAGCAATTGCTGCGCCCGGAATGGCACTGCAGCTGCTGACCACAAGAGAGCCTGATGATGAGCAAGTGGAAGTCGCCATTGCAGCTCTAAAAGCGGTGTTAGATAAAGATCATCACTTTGATGACGAGCATCAAATCAAGCAATTTCCATCTGTCCATGATGCGACGAAGTAATAAGGGGAGATATTATGTTTGATAAACTATCACAATTAGAGGATAAATACAACGATCTAACCAAAAAGCTGAGCGATCCTGAGGTAATCGCTGATCCTAATTCCTTTCAAAAATTTGCAAAGGCTCATGCTGAGTTAGAAGAGATTATGACCGTCTACCGCGAGTATAAAGAGGTAGCGGCTGGCATTGCTGAAGCAAAGGAACTGCTTGCAGATGAGTTGGAACCTGATTTTCGGGCAATGGTTCAGGAAGAATTAAAGGAGCTTGAACCTAAGCAGGAGAAGCTGCAGGAACAGCTCAAAATTATGCTTCTGCCTAAGGATCCTAATGACGAGAAAAACGTTATTGTTGAGATACGGGCTGGTACAGGCGGGGAAGAAGCAGCCTTATTTGCAGGGGATCTGTTTAGGATGTACAGCCGCTATGCTGAGGCTAACCGCTGGAAGGTTGAGTTGATGAGCAGCAATGCTACTGAATTGGGCGGATTTAAAGAGGTAATCTTTATGATTGAAGGTAAAGGTGCTTACAGCCGCCTTAAATATGAAAGCGGCGTTCATCGTGTCCAGCGGGTTCCCACTACTGAATCAGGGGGGCGGATTCACACTTCCGCTGCAACAGTGGCTGTTCTGCCGGAAGCAGAAGAGGTAGAGCTTCATATTGATCCAAATGATTTAAGAATAGATGTTTACCGCTCATCCGGTCCTGGTGGACAGAGTGTAAACACAACTGATTCAGCAGTCAGAATTACCCACCTGCCCACTGGTTTAGTTGTTTCCTGTCAGGATGAAAAGTCGCAGCACAAGAATCGGGAAAAGGCGATGAAGATTTTGCGTGCGCGCCTGCTGGATCAGCTTCAGGCTGAACAGGAAGCGGAACTGGCAGCTCAGCGCCGCAGTCAAGTCGGGACAGGGGATCGGAGCGAGCGGATCCGTACCTATAACTTCCCTCAAGGACGGATTACCGATCACCGAATTAATCTTACCTTATATCGTTTAGATGCAGTGCTTGAGGGAGATCTTGATGAAATTATTGATAATCTGATTACTGCGGATCAAGCAGAACTTTTGAAAACAATGGAGTCTTAATCAATGGCTAAGCTATACACTGTACAGGAATTAGTCAATATAAGCACAGCCTATCTGCGGGACAAGGGCTGTGACAGCCCCAGACTGGATGCTGAAGTTTTAATGGCCCACGTTCTGAAGGCAGATCGAGTTCATTTATATATGAATCTAGATCGTCCTTTGGAAAAGGCGGAAGTTGATGCTTACCGACGCTTGATAGGCCTGCGGGGCAGAAGAGTTCCTGTTGCGTATTTAACCGGACGGAAGGAATTTTATGGCGTGGAATTTATTGTTTCTGAGGCTGTCTTAATTCCCCGTCCGGAAACGGAAATTTTGGTGGATCAAGCCCTAACCCTGCTCCAGTCAAAAACAGCTCCGCTGGTATTAGATGTGGGCACCGGCAGCGGGGCGATTGCCATCACCCTTGCCCTGCAGCTGCAGCAGGTGCGAGTTGTTGCTGTTGATATTTCAAGAGAGGCTTTGAAAATTGCTGAGCAGAATGCTGATCGACTGAATGTGGCTGATCGGCTTTCTTTTTTGCAGAGCGACATGCTCAGTCAGGTGCCGCCGCAGCGCTTTGATCTGATTTGTTCCAATCCACCTTATATTCCCACCGGTGATTTGGAACACTTGGAACAAGAGGTACAATTAGAACCACAGCTGGCTCTAGATGGCGGTCAGGATGGACTGGATTTTTATCGGGTTTTGATCCAACAAGCACCAAGATATCTAACATCGGGAGGACATCTGTTGGTGGAAATTGGGTTTGATCAAGCTGAGCAAGTTCTTGAACTGGCTCGGCGGCGCGGTTTTGCTCACTGCCGTGTTGTACAAGACTATGCTGGAAAAGATCGTGTGGTGATTATGCAGTGGCAGTAGAAACTAGGATTATTCATCCGGATCAGTTAGAACAGGCTGTAAGTTTACTTAGACAGGGTGAATGTGTAGCTTTCCCTACCGAAACAGTTTACGGATTGGGTGCTGATGCTTTGAATGCAGAGGCTGTAGCGAAAATCTTTGCTGCCAAACAGCGTCCCGCTGATAATCCCTTAATTGTCCATATTCACAGCCGGGAGCAGGTGGCAGGTTTGGTAAAAGGGTATGGTCAATCGGTAGAGATTTTGATGGAACAGTTTTGGCCGGGACCTTTAAGTTTAATACTGCCTAAAGGGGATATCATTCCAGAAATTGTTTCAGGAGGCCTGGATACAGTCGCCCTGAGGATGCCGGATCATGATTTAGCTTTAAAACTTCTGAAAAAAGTGGATTTACCAATCGCAGCACCGAGCGCTAATCTCTCTGGTAGCCCCAGTCCTACCCGGGCAGAGCATGTGTACCAGGATTTAAACGGCAGGATCCCCTTAATCCTTGATGGCGGTCCCACTGGTTGGGGTGTGGAGTCCACAGTTTTAGACTGTACCTGCTGGCCGTTTCGAGTTTTGAGACCTGGAGGGGTCACAGTGGAACAGCTGCAGCAGTTTGTTCCGATTGAGGTAGATTCCAGTGTTACCGGAAATAGTGCGGTAGAGCAGCCCCGCTCACCGGGGATGAAATACAAGCATTACTCACCTAGAGCTGATGTAATTTTGGTTGTTGGTAATCGAGTTCCAGAAAAAATCAATCAGTTAGCTTCACAGCCGCAATATGCTGACTTGAATATAGGCGTGCTGGCACCCAGTGAGCACGCCGATTTATACCCAAACTTGACTGTTCTTGATCTTGGACCTCGTTCGCAGCCGAAAATCGCCGCTTCTCGGCTCTACCATTTGCTCCGCACAGCAGATCAAATTAGGCTGGATGCTGTGTTTGTAGAAGGTTTTGCTGAAGAAGATGTGGGTTTGGCGATCATGAACCGACTGCGTCGAGCTGCAGGGTATAAGGTCGTTCAGTCTTAACTTAGGGAAAGGAGCAGGTTGATGCGGAAGATATTAATGGTTTGCACAGGCAATACCTGTCGTTCTGCTATGGCTGCGGCTCTGTTCAAAAAGTATGCAGCTGAGCGCCAGATCGAGGTGATGGTTGATTCAGCTGGATTGCATGCATTCGGATCTGAACCAGCGAGCCCCCAAGCCCAGACTGTGATGCAGGAACATGGTATTGATCTTTCTGGCCATAGATCGAAACAGGTTGATTTTGATCTGCTCGACCAATATGATTTGATTCTGACCATGACTCAAGACCATAAACGGTACATACTAAATCTGCGGCCAGATTTGGCAAATAAAGTATTTTTGATCAAAGAATTTGCCTATCAAGAAAGGCAGGAAACTAATCCTCTCAACGAGAAAATGAATAAGGCAGATAGTGATGTCAGCGATCCATTTGGACAATCAGTCGCAGTATATCACCGTACTGCCACCGAGTTGCTCCAGGCTATCGAAGCGATCTTGGATGCTTGGCAGTAACTAAATCCAGAGTGAGTCAAGAGAAAGGAGACGGTGTTTTGTCAAAGGTTCATGTAATCGACCATCCCCTAGTGCAGCACAAGCTGACTATGATTCGGGATAAAACTACTGGCTCGAAAGATTTTAGGGAGCTGGTGAACGAAGTAGCACTATTAATGGCTTATGAAGTAACACGGGACTTACCCCTCGAGGAGGTAGAGGTTGAAACTCCTATCTGCGCAACTAAGGGTTATACAATTGCAGGGAAAAAAATTGGAGTAATTCCGATCCTCCGGGCCGGTTTAGGTATGGTGGAAGGGATCCTGCAGTTAATCCCAACAGCTAAAGTTGGACATATCGGTTTATACCGGGACCCAGATACTTTACAGCCGGTAGAATATTACTGCAAACTGCCCAGCGACAGCCATGAGCGGGACTATATTGTGATTGACCCAATGCTGGCTACAGGTGGTTCTGCAGCGGCAGCGATCAGTTATGTTAAAAATATCGGCTGCGCTTCAATTAAGCTGATGTGTCTGCTGGCCGCTCCAGAAGGTATTGAATATATGCAGAAGATTCATCCTGATGTGGATATCTATACTGCAGCAGTTGATGAGAAACTCAATGATATGGGCTATATCATTCCCGGTTTAGGGGATGCAGGCGATCGGCTATTTGGAACTAAATAATTCTTTTTCGGCACCCTAGTTAATCTAGGGTGCTTTACCCTAGGAATTTGCGTTTTTTTGGCGAAATATTTACTTAAAGTTAATTTTAAGGAGAAACCGATAGCGATGCGTCCTTCTTGGGAACAGTATTTCATGGATATTGCAAGATTGGTCAGCTCTCGCTCCACCTGTTTGCGCCGTCAGGTTGGAGCAGTGTTGGTTAAGGATAAACATATTATTGCTACCGGATATAATGGAGCTGCCAGCGGTTTGGCGCATTGCAGTGAGCGCGGCTGTCTGCGGGAGCAGTTGAACATACCGTCCGGAGAGCGTCATGAGATGTGCCGGGGTATTCATGCAGAACAAAATGCGATTATTCAAGCAGCTTTGCATGGAGTAAGTACAGAAGGAGCTGTTCTGTTTTGCACAGATCAACCCTGTATTTTATGCAGTAAGATGATTATTAACGCTGGGATCACTGCCGTTTATTTTCAAGGCGATTACCCTGATGCACTAGCCAGAGCAATGCTGAGTGAAGCCGGTATCAAGTTGGTTAAGTGGGAGAGTTAGGAGAGGATTTTATGGTAGACCAGTTACTTATGGGTTTCGGGTTAGTGCTGCTCTTTACCCCAGCATTAATTTTTTTGGCGATTTTGTTTAATAAGTTTGATCATCCAAATGAACGCCGCATCAATACAATTCCAATCCCAACCGCTGGTGGAGTGGCGATTTATTTAGCTTTTTTTCTTACTGCGCATTTCTTCAACAACGGAAGTCTGCTCCCGTATTTTGTAGGTGGCACAATTATAGCGGTTACCGGACTTATTGATGATTTCCGGGATGGTATCTCAGCTGGCGCAAAATTTGTAGGTCAACTGGCAGCTGTGATTGCGTTTTTGGTTTTGAGCTCCAGTCCTAACTATCTAATTTCTTTTATCTGGATGCTGAGTGTAATTAACATTATCAACTTTATCGATGGTTTGGATGGACTGGCTGGTGGTATTATTTTAATAGCGGCTACCGCTCTTTTTGCCTGGACTTATTCTTTAGGTTTTATTCATACTGCAGGGCTGCTACTGATTTTAGCTGGTTCAGCCCTCGGCTTTCTAGCGTTTAACTTCCATCCTGCCAAGATTTTTCTAGGTGACACTGGAGCGATGTTTATCGGATTTATCTTTGCAGCCTTGGCTAATGACAGCGTTCTCAGTGAAAATATGGTGTTTAATCTGCCGCTGTTGGTATTAACCCTTTCTGTCCCTACTTTGGATACATTTTGTGCGATTGTGCGCCGCTTGCAGAAAGGGGTTCCCATTTATCAGGCAGATCGCCAGCATTTCCATCACCGCCTGCTAGAGCTGGGCTTAAGTCAGCGGCAGGTAGCTTTAACTGCTTATATGCTTACCCTGACTGCATCTGCACTAGCTTTAATTTTAGTTAAATTGCAGAGCTGGAACCAGTTTATAGTTTTGCCGATTGTAGCCGCAATCTATTTGTACGGAGCTGGTCGGATTGGCATGATCAAACCGCTGTCGCTAAAATCTGAGCGGAGGGTGTTGTAGTGGGTAAAATTGCAATTGTCTTTGGCACCAGACCGGAAGCAATTAAGATGGCACCAGTAGTTAAGGCTTTTCAAGCTGCTGACTGGGAGACCACGGTAATAGTTACCGGTCAGCATCGGGAAATGCTGGATCAAGTTTTGGAACTCTTTGGGATTATTCCTGATCATGACTTAAACATTATGCGGCCGGGGCAGTCTCTGTCTGAAATGACCGCTGCCGTTTTAACTGGATTAGATCAGATTTTGAGGGACTCTCCCGTCGATTATCTGCTGGTTCACGGTGATACCACATCGGCTGTAGCGGCAGCTTTAGCAGGATTTTACCATCAAATTCCAGTTGCCCATGTGGAAGCTGGTCTCCGTACTGGGAATTTAGCCCATCCTTTTCCTGAGGAAGCTAACCGCAGACTGATCGATCAGGTCAGCAACCTTTTTTTTGCGCCAACGCAAACAGCAGCCGCTAATCTGCTGCATGAAGGTGTTCCAGCAGAAAAAGTATATGTAACTGGTAATACCGTGGTAGATGCTTTAAGAATGATGGTTGAACCAGATTACCAGTTTACAATGACAGAACTCAGCCGCCTTAACTTTTCCCGTCCTGTGGTGGTAATTACTGCTCACCGCAGGGAAAACTGGGGGCAGCCTTTAAACAATATCTGCAGTGCAATAGGGGAAGCGGCAGCTAGTCTGCCGGTGGAGTTTGTTTTCGCAATGCATAGGAATCCCCAGATTCAAGCCGTGGTCAAACAGCATTTAAGTGGATTTTCAAACGTGCATCTAATTGACAGCTGTGGCTATAAGGATTTTATCAATCTGCTTAACCGCTGCAGTTTTATTGTTACTGATTCAGGCGGTCTGCAGGAGGAAGCTGCAGCTTTAGCTAAACCTGTAATTGTTCTGCGGGAATTTACTGAAAGACCAGAAGGGATTGCCAGCGGGTTTATTCGTTTAGTTGGAACTGATCCAGATCGGATTGTTGATGGAATTTATAAGCTTGCCACTGACCGGGAGCTCTACGTTCAGATGACGCAGGGCGAAAATCCTTATGGGGATGGTCAGGCGGCGGTGCGGATTAAAAATATTATTCAACAGCAGTTTAATAGGCAGAAAAATAAACCGGAGTGAGTTCCGGTTTTTGTATATTTTGGAAAAAATGGATGCATACTACCACTAGGGTGGTGATAGTATGCGTGTTAAGAATTTTTTCAGCCGTGTCCAACAAATATTTGCTGCTGTTGGCCGCTGGTTTAAGAAGGCATTTCAGTTTAGAAGGGGCAATCTGCTGGACCAAATTGCGCGGGCTGCACTCTTCCTGCTTTGTATTGGTTTGGTTGGGGGATGGGTGGTGACTAATTATTTCCTGCCCAAGACAGTGGAAGACGGTTCCCAGGCTGCCCAGACCATTGGACGGGATGAGTTGGCAGCAGTTGTGAAACAGGAACTGCAGTTTTTAATGGAAACGGAATATTCATGGCTATTAGATCTGCCCAAGACACAGCTTGCCCTCGGTCCTCAGGTAGAACCAGAACCGGCTCCAAAGCCAGATCCCCAACAGCTGCGTCCGGATGAAGCAGTAGAAGTGTTGGCAGTTTCTTTTGATCGAATTTTGTGGCCGCTTAAAGGCGAAGTTGCCGCAGAGTATGGTTGGTACCGGCATCCAGTCTATCAAGACTGGCGCTTTAATTCCGGTTTAGAACTGGCTGCTGCCGCCGGTGAACAAGTACGGAGTGTCTTACCTGGTCGGGTGGAATCAATCAGTCCCAGTGACGACGGGTTTGAGGTTGTAGTGACCCACGGCAGCGGCTGGCAGACTGTGTATAGGGGTATCAGGTCTGTGGCAGTAAAGATTGGGGATATGGTTGATCAAAACCAAATGCTCGCTCAGGCCGGAGAAGATGGCAGAATCTTTTTTGCCTTATTCTACGAAAACGAACCTGTTAACCCCATGCAGTATATGTCGTTATATTGATTTACTAGCATATTCGCTCACTCCTAGCATATAAATGTAACAAAAAAGGGCTAGGGGGAGCGAATATGAGAGACTATATCCGCAAGCGGGTGGTGGATGTCAGTTTATATATAATTAAGACTAATGCAACAGTCAGGCAGGCAGCTAGTGTATTTGGCGTCAGCAAAAGTACAATCCACAAGGATGTTACAGAAAGACTGCCGAGAATTAATGAAGAACTAGCTGCCCAGGTCAAACAGGTTTTAGAACACAATAAAGCAGAACGCCATATTCGCGGTGGAGAGGCTACCAAACGGAAATATATCAAGAAGCGCCGCGTCTCGTAAACATATATAAAGGAATTGCCCCGGTTTTGTCGAAACTTTGGAAGGAAATGGCATGCGAAAGGGGTACTTCTTTATGTTTGGAACCGATATTGGGATTGATCTAGGTACCGCTAACATTATTGTTTTTGTGAAGGGGAAAGGGATTATTCTCCAGGAACCATCGGTTGTCGCAATGGATTTGACTAAAAAGCGCATCTGTGCAATTGGCGAGGAAGCACAGCGCATGATTGGGCGAACCCCCGGTAATATCCAGGCAATTCGGCCGTTAAGCGAAGGTGTTATAGCCAACTACGAGTTAACTGAAAGTATTATCAAATATTTTATCCATAAAGCAGTTGGACGCAGGCAGCTGTTTAAGCCGAGGGTCGTTGTGTGCGTACCTTCTGGTGTTACTGAAGTGGAAAAACGGGCAGTATTAGAAGCTACGTTAAGGGCTGGCGCTAAGGAAGTCTATTTAGTTTCAGAACCAATGGCTGCAGCAATCGGGTGTGGTTTAGATATATCGCAGCCCTCAGCCAACATGATTGTTGATATTGGTGGTGGAACAACGGACATAGCTGTAATTTCTTTAAAAGGTGAAGTGGTCAGCCACTCGCTGCGGATTGGTGGATCGCACTTTGAGGAGGCGATCATTCGCCATGTGAAACGGACTCATAATTTAGCTATTGGCGAGCGCACAGCTGAGGAGATAAAAATCAAGATAGGTACCGCATACCCCACAGAAAATAGATATCTTGAAGTGCGGGGCAGGGATCAGGTTAGTGGACTGCCTGCAAATGTAATGCTCAGTTCCCATGATCTGCATGTATCTTTAGCGGAACCGATCACAAATATTATCGATGCTATTAAATCAGTGCTGGAAATAACGCCACCGGAGTTGGCTGCCGATATCGTTGACAAAGGAATTATCCTTACAGGTGGCGGAGCTTTGCTCGATGGTTTAGCCTACTTAATCAACCAAGAAACCTATGTACCGGTGCATGTCGCCGATAATCCAATCACCTGTGTAGCCAGGGGATGCGGCAAGCTGTTGGAAATGCTTGACGGTATGCAGAGCGTGTTAGTTTCATCTCGTGCATATGCTTAAGGCCTTGCGGCCTTTTTTTCTATTAATTACTAAAGTTTTTCGTAGAGACAGCCGATTAATAAAGCGAGGAATAAAGGAGGTGGTAAGTTGCTGCGCGGTATATACACAGCTGCGTCCGGTATGCTGGCTCAGGGTATCCGGACCGATGTGTTAACAAACAACTTAGCAAATGTTGATACCTCTGGTTATCGCCGCCAAGCTGCAGAATTACAGGCTTTTCCTGAACAGTTATTGATGCGTCAGGAAAAAGCAAAATTTACTCAGATTGGTCGGTTGGGTACAGGTGCACTGGTAGTTGGTGTCCATAATTCTTTTCTGCAGGGCAGAATTCATACAACCGGAAATCCTTTTGACATTGCTATAGATGGTCCAGGTTTTTTTGTAATCGACACACCTGGGCAGCGAAGCTACACTAGAGATGGCAGCTTTACAGTTAATGTTGGCGGCTGGCTCACAACTCAGGATGGATTTAGGGTTTTAGGGCAGAATGGACCGATTTATATAGGTGATGCAAGTCAGGTTGAGATCAATTCTGAAGGTTTAGTGATTGTAGACGGGGTTGAGCGGGACAGGCTCTTGATTGTAGAATTTCCAGATCGCCGAGGACTAGTTAATCAAGGGGGTAACCGCTACCACGCTTCCGCTGCCGCAGGATTACCATTCCGGTACAATGCCAGTGTGATTCAAGGCAGTATTGAAATGGCGAACGTCAATACGGTGCGGGAAATGGTTAATCTGATTGAAGTGCAGCGAGCTTATGAGGCCAACCAAAAGGTGATTCAAGCCTTTGATGAAACTTTAGGTAAACTGGTAAATGAAATTACAATTTAAAATATAAATTACGGGGATAACAGGCTGGACTGGTTTACAGAGGCCGTAAACTGTTGATTGATGGAGACAGTTTCCCCGCAGTATAGGGAGGAAATTGTGCTATGATGCGTGCATTGTGGACAGCTGCGTCAGGAATGAATGGCCAGCAGTATAAGATCGACATCACTGCTAACAACCTGGCTAATGTGAATACCACAGGTTTCAAAAAAAGCCGGGTCGACTTTCAAGATTTGCTGTATCAGACTGTGCGGTATGCCGGTACTCCAGTGACTGCTGGTGCGCAGATTCCAACAGGAATTCAGGTTGGTCACGGGGTTAGACCGGTGGCAACTCAAAGATTGTTTACTCAAGGAACATTCCAGCAAACAGATAATCCCTTCGACTTGGTTATTGAAGGCGATGGATTTTTCCAAGTACTGCTGCCTGACGGTACCATCGCATATACGCGGGATGGAGCGTTTAAGCGGGACAGCGATGGCAGATTGGTTACCAGCGATGGTTTTCCCCTTGAACCGGAGATTCGGATTGATGACGATGCTTTGAGTGTTAATATCGGTTCTGATGGTACTGTATCGATCCAGATGCCGGGAAGCGACCATCCCCAGACAGTTGCCAAGATTCAATTAGCACGCTTTGTCAACCCTGCTGGGCTGAAAAGTGATGGCCGCAATCTCTATTCTGCTACTGCTGCCAGCGGAGAGCCAATCGTTGGCGAACCTGGTCTAGATGGTTTTGGCAACATAGCCCAGGGTTATCTGGAGATGAGTAACGTACAGGTTGTTGAAGAAATGGTCAGTATGATTGTTGCACAAAGGGCGTACGAGACTAACTCTAAAGCAATTCAGGCTGCCGACGAAATGCTTCAGACTGCCAATAACCTACGCCGCTAGGTGATGGTAATGTGCAGGAGAATTAGTATTGGGTTAGTGATTTTGCTAGTCTTGTGTGTTTCAGCTGCAGGCAGTGGATCCGCAAAACCAGTGGTTGAACTTTTGCCTGCAGCTGAAGTTTCCGGCCCAGATATTTTACTGGCGGATATAGCTGAGTTTAAAGATGAAGCGACCAAAGCCAAGTTTGGCAGCATCTATGTTGGGGCAGCCGCCCTGCCGGGTTCAACCCGCCGCCTTACCTTAGGTCAAATCGAGGTTAGGCTGCGCCAAGCCGGGGTCAATCCCCGGGACTTCCAAATAGTGGGGGCGGCTGAGGTTTGGGTTACCACAGGGGACAAGCTGCCTGCGCAGAAAGCTGCTGTGGAAGCAGAGGATGCGCTTGCCGTGAATTTGTTTTCGGACAGCTCGCCTTCTGGCACATCTGCTTTGGAAGCAGGAAATCCAAGTTACGGAAAGACCTATATTTATCAGGTGGTAGTACCTGTGCGGGATATTGCACGGCATGAATTGATCAATCGGGAAGATTTACGGGTTGAAGAACGGGAAGGCAGAACTATTCCCAGCAACTTGGCGGCAGTTGAAGATTTGGTTGGTAAGCGGGCAACCCGTCTGCTGGTGGCCGGTTCGGAATTAACTGTGTATGCTGCTGAGGTTCCACCGGCTGTTGAACGGGGCGATCTCGTAACACTGGTGGCTGCGGTGGGTTCTGTTACCGTTACAGCCGCAGGTAAGGTGCAGCAGACCGGTGCTGTCGGAGATATTATCGCTGTGGAGAACATCGGCACCCGCACAGTTGTCTATGGTAAAGTTATCAGCTCGGAATTGGTGCAAGTTGAGATTGGAGGCCTGAGGTAAATGCGGATTAGGTTCAACAGGTTTGCTCCAATAATTCTGGTTGTTGGAATGCTGCTGGGCATGACTGTGACAGCCTCAGCAAGTTCATTGTTTAACTCTGGTTCCGGATCGCTTTTTTCCGATTATAAAGCGCGGCAGGTTGGGGATTTGGTTACAGTTCTGATTATTGAGCAGGCCCGTGCTACTCAATCAGCCGATACATCGTCCGGAAATGATAATGTGCTCGGCATCGGTCCAGGAGGAGGCGTTTTGGCAGATTTAATTCCGCTGCTTCGCTTTTCCCACAACAGTCAGTTTGATTCCGGAGGAACTACTTCCAGGGGAGGCAGTTTAACCGCTAAACTGACCACAAAAGTTGTTGAGATCTATGACAACGGCACAATGAAAATCGAGGGCAAGCAGAAAATTACAGTGAACGGGGAAGAGCAGGAAATTGTCATGTCCGGTATCATTCGTTCCCGGGATATCGGTCCCGACAATACAATTTACTCATCTTTAGTTGCTGATGCAGAAATTATGTTTGTCGGCTCAGGTATAGTTGGAGATAAACAAGAACCCGGTATTCTGACACGCTTTTTTGACTGGCTGTTCTAGCCTGTCAGCGAATGGAGGTTCTTTATGATGTATAAACGCAGTCAAACAGCAGTACTAGCTTTTTTAGCGGTATTAATTATCGCTGCTGGTTCAGTTTTTGCTGCAGAAGCTCCATTGGTGCGGGTAAAAGACATTGCTCGTGTCCATGGAGTGCGGGATAATCAGCTGTATGGTTTGGGTTTGGTAGTGGGCTTAAATGGGACTGGCGACAGCTCAGGCACTTTAGCCAATGTGCAGATGGTTGCCAACATGCTGGAGCGCTTTGGGATTACCGTCTCAGCAGATGACATGCGTCTGCGCAATGTGGCAGCAGTGATGGTTACTGCCACAATTCCAGCATCAGTGCGGGTAGGCGATACAATTGATGTAACTGTGTCGTCGATTGGTGATGCCCGCAGTCTTCAAGGCGGATCTCTGCTGCAGACTCCTCTTCAAGCTGCAAATGGACAGGTTTATGCTGCGGCACAGGGTCCACTGTCCATCGGTGGATTTGTTGTGCGGGGAGGAGCCAGCAGTGTGCAGCAGAATCATACCACTGTGGCGAGAATTCCTAACGGAGCCATTGTTGAGCAGGAAATTCCTCACAGTCACAGCTATAGCGATGAAATTCATTTGGTTCTGCATGAGCCAGACTTCGGCACTGCAGCCCGTCTAGTAGATACAATTAACCAGGTTTTTACCCAAAATATTGCGCAGGCTTATGATCAATCTACAGTAGCTGTTAAGATTCCTGAGGAATATGCCGATAATACTGTTGGATTGATAGCACTCCTAGAAGAGTTGCCGATTCGTCCCGATACTAAAGCTCGGGTGGTAATCAACGAGCGGACTGGTACAGTTGTAATGGGTGCAGATGTTCGAATCGCAACTGTGGCTGTATCCCATGGTAATTTAAGTGTAAGGGTAGATGCAAATCCGTTCGTTAGTCAACCAACAGGTTTTGTGGGTGAAACTGTGGTCGGTGTCGATTATAACATAGATGTCCAAGAGCCAGAGGGAGGTCTGATGCTCTTATCTGGTGGTAGTAATGTTGAGGATTTAGTGAATGCATTGAATGCAGTTGGTGCTAGTCCCCGTGACATTATTGATATTCTGCAGGCAATTAAAGCCGCAGGGGCACTCTATGGAGATCTAATTATCATGTAGCAAGGGAGAGTCTGCCGGCATGAAGGTAGCTTGGGATCCAGGTAAATTATTAACAGATAAAGCTCAGCAGCTGTCAACTTCGCAAAAAGCTTTGAAAGAAGCTGCAGTGCAGTTCGAGTCCCTCTTTCTCCAGCTGATGCTGAAAGAAATGCGCAATACAGTTCCAGAATCGGATCTGTTTGGCAACCGCAATGCTGAGAAGCTGTTCCAATCCATGCATGACGAGCAGCTGGCGATTGAAATGGCTGGTGCCGGCGGCATTGGGCTGAGCGATGTTATTTATAAGCAGATGGTAATGTATGTGCCTGATGATGACTAAAGTTGAGCCTCGAACGGATTAACCGGTTCGAGGCTTATTTATAAATCAAGGAGGAAGGTTAGATGGTTAACAAACGTGTGCTCTGCCTTGTTTTGATCAGCACACTGTTCTGCCTGGCAGGTGCTTTTAGCGCTGCCAGCGCTCGTGATTACATTGACGATTTAGAAATGCTTTTTGGAATGAATTATGTTGAAATCCCACTACCGAAGGATCGAGTTAGGCATGCTAAGTTTGTGATAGAAATTCATGCAGCTGATGGGTCGGATCCGGTAGTGTTTGAAGAAGCAGTGATTTTCGATGACGCTAATTACATTAACGACCAGATGTGGGCGGGAATTGTCTATGGGCAAAAGCCATTAGTGCAGGGCAGGCAGGAAGTGCTGCTGATTCTCGGTAACAAGGGTGAACAGGGATCTGGAAGAACTACGTTTACGATAAATCTGGCTGATTATGGTTTTGCACCATTTACAGCTTCAGCCCTGGTGTTTTCAGATGATATGGAAGTTAAGCTGAATACAAAGATACCTGTCTATCATATATATCCCGACAACAGAATCTTTTCTGGATCAGACCCGGCAGACATTGATGCGCTGTTAACACGTTATGATCGCATCTTTGTCTTAAGCGTGGCCTTGTATGATCACATACCGAATGAATACCTTCAATACTTTAAACGTTAGCAGCGGTCCTAACGGTTTTGGTTTTATGCTTCTCGAGCGGAGTTTCTCTCTCGCTCTGGTTGAGAAATATCTAAACTGATAACGGGTTTTGCCTGTCAGCAGCTGTATGGGGACTATTTTAGCAGACCAGTGTTTGATAATTTTAGAAAAGCATTTTTAAATGCCTTTAATAGCCGCTTTTACGGAAGCGGTTTTTTGTGTCAGCAGGATATTTCTTGGAAATAGAGAATTGATAATGCATCAGATCTAATTTTAGTTATTTTCGAAAGGGTTGGGGAAAATAGGACGCTTACGGCATATCTGGTCGATTATCATATTTTTGATCATTACTGCTGGCAGTGCAGCTGCGCAAACTTTTTTCTGCGAGGTAGATGCAGCAAAAGTAACTCTCCGGGTGCCTGTACCTGAAGGCAGTAGTTATCGTGTGTGGCAGAACACCAATCCTATGAAAGTAATTGTTGACCTTGATCATGAGCTTCCGAATCTACCGGTTAATAGAGAGTTTAAGGACGCTGCCTTGAAAGCTGTTCGGGCCAGTCGTGGTCCAGGTGCGATTGGTACAAGAATCGTGATGGATTTTAATTATTTTATGCCTGAAGTTGAGTCCCAGCTTGATGGAGAATGGCTGACGATTTCGGTTAATAAGCTCTACGTGGACAGCAGTGTGATTACAGTTGCCCATGGAGTAAGGTACGGTCATATGCGCAAAGGTATTGCCGCCGGACCCTTGATTATTAACTTTATTGAAGTACGGTATCTGGATCCACTGATTGAAATTAGGTCTGTACTCTCGCAGGATCAAATTTACGGTCGAGAACGAGTAAGCTCGATGGCCAAAAGAAGCCAGGCGATTGCGGCAGCAAATGGCTTGTATTTTGCTGTTGACGGCAGACCCTTAGGACTGCTGGCCATCGACGGAAGGATTATCAGCGAGCCTTATGCCAATCGAACAGCGATTGGCATCAAACCAGGTGAGATAGTAATAGACCAGGTAAGTTTAGAAGGCAGGGTTAAGCTTAGTGATGGACAGGAATTTGGTGTTTCTGGAATTAACAGACCGCGCCTTGCTGATGAGTTGATTATCTACACCCCCGATTACGGTGAAAATTCCCGTACTAATATTTATGGTGTTGATTTGATAGTAGTTGATGAAATTGTGGTTGACAAGGTTACTGGTGCAGCTGTGATCCCAAAAAATGGAATCGTGGTCTCCGGTCACGGTCTTGCCCGCGATTTCCTCCAGCAGGTGGAGATTGGTGATTCCATAGAGGTTGAGCTCAAGCTAAATCCTGATTGGCTGGAGCAGGGGTTTCAGCATATTATTGGCGGTGGACCCCGCTTGGTTAAGGATGGACAAGTTTATATTACTGCTGGAGAGGAACGGTTCCAAGCAGATATTGCTTCCGGACGGGCTCCCCGCACCGCTCTAGGTGTTACAGCGGATCGCAGGCTGTTAATTGTTACTGTTAACGGACGTCAACCTGGGATCAGCGTAGGTATGACTTTAGAGGAGTTAGCAGAATTGATGATTGAACTTGGTGCTGTAGATGCAATGAATCTTGATGGAGGCGGATCAACAACGATGGTAATCCGCGACCGGGTCTTGAATATTCCATCAGATGGGACAGAACGTCCAGTGAGCAATGCCATAGTAATCATCACTCCTGAAAGCAGAGAATAAGGAGTTGGCTCTCATGACACGAAAAATCTGCATACTTGTGGGGGTTTTCCTGTGTTTGTTTTCCTCGTTAGTGATGGGAGCAACTGAGGTTTATCCTTTGGAACAAGTTTATCCCGGACTAAAAGGCATTGGAAAAACAGTTGTGCAGGGGACTGAGATCGAAGAATTTGATGTGGAAGTAATAACTGTAATTCGCCAACCAGCTCCTGTTCCTGCTATGGTTATGGTACATGTTAGTGGAGATGCGATTGACCGCAGCGGTGGGATTGCCTCTGGGATGAGCGGCAGTCCGGTGTATATCGATGGCATGTTGTTAGGAGCTATCAGCTATGCCTATGAATATTCGGATCACCGCGTCGGATTGGTGACCCCGGCAGGTCCCATGCTGGATCTGATGAACAGCTTAGCTGCTCCGGAACTGGCAGTTCCGGAAGGATTTCAAAAGATAGCTGCACCCGTGGCGGTTAGCGGAATTAGCGGCCGCTCCTTGAATAAGTTAAGAGAGGTGCTTGAACCTTTCAATTTGCAGCTAATTCCTGGCGTGAGTGGAGCTGCAGATGAAATGCCGGCAGTAGAGCTAGAACCGGGATCCGCTTTTGCAGTGCAGCTGCTGCGGGGGGATTTTCAAGTTTCTGCTTTCGGTACCATCACAGAAGTAGATGAGCACAACCGCTTTGTTGGTTTTGGTCATCCTTTTATGCATCAGGGTGATGTGAATTTCTTTGTGGCCCCAGCGGTGATTCATTATACAATGCCTACCTTGGAGGTCCCATATAAAATAGCTTCTGCTGGGGAAAGTGTGGGTGCAGTTTTTCAGGATCGCTCAGCTGGGGTGGCTGGAATGCTGGGGGTAGAACCCAGCTATGTTCCTATTGAAATTACTGTGACTGATCTGGATCGGAAAAAAACCGATGTTTACAGTGTCGAATCAGTGGCAGATGATCAGCTGCTGCCGGCGATGGTAGTCAGCAGCGCGGGTCAAGGGATTGATTCGACCTTGGATCGGGTTGGCGCCGGTACAGCTTATGTTCGGTTTGAGTTTTATGCTGATAATCTGCGCAATCCCATTGTGCGGGAAAATATGTTTTACAGCAGTGGTGACATTGCTGCTTGGGCACTATCTGATTTAAGCGAAGGTTTGGAGCTGCTGATGGGAAATAATCTGCAGCGGATTGATTTAAATAAAATTGAAGCCAAATTTAATATTGAGAATGTCCGCAGAACCGCGGAGATTGAAATGGCTATTCCCCGTTCTTTTCAGGTTGAAGCAGGGGACAGTGTGGAGATTGAAGTAAGAATTCGGCCTTACCGGGGAGCGGTTGAAACACGAGTACTGCGGATTGATATTCCTAAAGATACTGCGCCGGGTCCGCTTCCGGTAACTGTTCGCGGCGGCAGCAGCGGATATTACTCGGCAAAACCCACAGTTCACACCACCTGGGAGTCGCTGCAGGAGCAGGAGACTGATGAAAAGTGGCGTGAGCCTACGGAGGCTGAAAATCTAGATATGCTCTTAGCAGAGTATATGAATCGGGAACGGAACAATGAGTTAATAGCGGAATTTATTCCCTTCTTTGATGTGGGTGCAGGATATGATTTCGAATTTGACTACAGCGACACTGTTTCATCTGAGGATGATTCAATTCCAATCAGCGAAGTTGTAATGCTGGAGCAGGATTTTGGTGTTAATCAGCGGGATCATAATCAGCACGAAAGTATCAGGGTGCGCTTAACAACACAATATGTAATAGAAGGTTCAGCTACCTTTGAAATTCAAGTGTTATAGTGGGTTGTGATGGGGGGTTGACCCCCTCCTTTGCTTTTTAAGGAAAACAATGATAGGTGAAAAAGATGCAGCATAGAAACAAAATCATTTTCATTTCCCTGCTGATTACAGCAGCGTTTGCCATTGTGCTTTTTTGGGGTGCAGTTAAACTTGGACCGGGGCTTATTGTCGAAAAACTTTCGCAGGCTTACCCTGGTTTGGTGGTAGAAAAAGTAGAATGGCAGTTTTTTACCAAGTTCAAACTAACTAATGTAAGTTATGCTGCTGAGCGGTTTACTTTTACCAGCGATATCACCGTTAAGATCAACCCGCTGAACGGAGTCAGCCAAGTGGTCCTTGAACAGCCTCACCTGCAGCTGCGGTCCCAGCAGCAGTTGAGTTGGGAGAGAGTACAGCAGCTGATCTGGAACGAAAAGTTCTTATCCCAAATCCCTAAGGCGGTTATACAGGTCGTTGATGGACAGGTAGATTTCACTTTCCGAAGCCATGACTGGAGTCTGCCTGTGGATGGAACGATTCATTTAGGCTCCGATACGTATCTAGATTTAATGGTTGGCGATTTCCACTTTGATCAAATTATTGTTTTCAAGGAGCAGCTGCCTGCATTTGGGAGCGGTTCCTGGCAGTATAAGCAGATCGCTGCAGGACAGTTAGCTTGGCATATTGAAAATAATCAAGGTTTTGTTCTTGACTACTTCAAAGCTGGAGCAGCAGGGGAAACTGGAGAATTCGATTTGTGGATCAGCGATGGCTACGTTCGGGGCTGGCTTCCAGATTTTACCGCTGCATCAAGGACATTGAAGTCATTTCAGCCAGCTGTGGGTGGAGTGGCCGCTCAGATTCTGGCTGGCGGCAGGACCCCTAGATTGTCGGGAACTGCCGATGGGTTTAAGCTGACATGGGAGCAGAATGGTCGGTGGCAGGAAGCTGTGGCATTGCTGGATAGTGAAGGGATAAGCATAAAACTGCATCTCAGTGGGATCAGCCTTCAGCTGGAGGAACTACCTTTAGATAATGTTTTGGTGGATGCTGAAGTTGTTGTGTCCAGCGGTTGGGAACAGTTTGTCCAGCAGCTGCATGCAGATGGAACCTTGATCATTCACCATGCTGATTATCGAGGTGTTGATCTTAACGGCAG
Organism: Bacillota bacterium; assembly: GCA_012521805.1. Classification (GTDB taxonomy): domain Bacteria; phylum Bacillota; class Limnochordia; order Darwinibacteriales; family DTU012; genus DTU012. The sequence goes on along the minus strand of JAAYLQ010000049.1, from coordinate 2,199 downwards.
GATTGAGTTTGAATACGGCAACAAACAGGTTGCTGGCCGAGCTTCACTGCAGATTCTGGGGGGAGTTGTAGATTTTACTGGTGGGTACGAGTTTGGCACCAAAACAGCAGATGGAAAGCTGGAAGCTGCAGGGCTCGACTTATCCCTACTTCCGCTGGATGATTATCAGCTGGTAGGCAGAGCGGATTTTTCCGGTTATATCAGTGCAGATGGCAGAACGTTATTGGGCATATTAGAACTGGAAAATGCTGGTATCGACCAATTTCGAATAGCAGCAGCCTCCAGCAGGCTGAGAGCTGGATTAGATCAAATTCAATTGATCGACGCTGCGCTTCACGGTATTGAAACTGAGCAGACCAATGGTGGTGAGCCAATCACTGGTTTTCTCAATCTAACATTCAAGCGGGATCAAATTTGGATCCAAAACTTAGAACTGATGAATGCTGATGGGCGTCTGAAAGCCCAAGGGACATTTGCTTCGGATCAGATTGAAATCTCCTCGGAGGCAGATAATTTTCCCCTGCAGCTGGTAGGCAGTGTTTTTGATAACTTTGGTCTGGATCTAACAGGACAGGTGGATTATGCGATTAATCTTTCTGGTAAATTTGACCAATTAAACGGACATGGGAAGGTGCAGTTCAGCGAAGTGTATTGTGAATACGGTTACTTTCCGGCGATAGATATTGAAGTTGAGCTTGAAGATGGCTTGATCTATCTTAAGCCTTCTACTATTGTGAAAGCAGGCGCGGAACTAATTGTTGAGGGCACAGTGCAGGGATTTGATGAACCGCAGTTTGACCTTCAGCTGACTGTACCTTACAGCTATGCCGAAGATCTTTATGGATTTGTTGAAGCTGACTTGCAGATTGCTGGAACTCTTAAAAAGCCGCAAATTGATGGCAGGTTGGCACTTTCTGAGGTCGAATACCCGGTTCCATATTTAGAACAGCTGCGGGCTGGAGGCGTGGAGCTGCTCTTCAATCATGACAAGATAACCGTTTTGGGCAGTGGATATCTCGGCAGCAGCGGCAGTATTGACTTAAACGGAATCATCGATATTTTTAATCCAGATACGCATCTAGATATGAAAATTACCAATGCCTACGTATTCCACCCGATAGTGCAAGGAGCTGTAGATGGCTACCTGCATTTGACTGCCAACGCAGGACTGTTTTATGCGCCGATTCAAGCTTTGCAGGGAGTCAAGCTGGAAGGCAATCTCAACCTTAATCGGGCCAAGGTGTATCTTAGTGGATTGGCCCACAACCAAACTGCCGGCGAACGTATCCCACTGCCAGAAGTTGATTTGGACATTGATTTTGCCAGTAGAGAGTTTGAAATACTTGGTCCTGGTATACACGTTCTTGCTGATGGCAAACTGACAATTGCTGGTACTAGTCTTAAACCTGTTTTACAAGCGGATATCAATGCAGTAGATGGTACTGCAAATGTGCTGGGAACATCCTTTGCAATCACATCCGGCAGGTTTCAAGCTGCAGATTGGCGCTCAAGACCTTGGCTGGCTGTAGCTGGCACTGCTGTGATCAATGATCTGGAAGTTATTTTGGGTGTTGAGGGTGAAATCAATGAGCTTAACTGGACCATCAGTTCTAATCCGGCTTTACCCCAGCATGAGATTTTGAGTCAGCTCAATTGGCTGCGGCTGCTGGATTCATTCAGCACAGCCGGATTGACAGCGGACCAGATTTGGAGTTTAATCCAAGAACAAGCTAATAAAGTGTTTGCTAAAATGGAACATGCAATCCAAAAGTATTTTCTGCTGGATTCGGTTCAAATAGATCCGGATCTCTTTAAACGCAATCTCTATATTACACTTGGTAAATATATCAGACCTAATGTTTATCTCAGCTATCAGCGCAGCTTTTTTGCTGCTGAGATTACCGAAAATCTAGACATAGAATATCGATTTTCAGGGGAACAATTTCCAGCAGGTCTGACACTAAAAGCTGGTGTTGATAATCAAGCTAATCGGCGTTTTGGCTTAGAATTGAAAAGAAGGTTTTAACACCCAGCTTTAGCAGGAAATACTGGTTGGCAATGTGAAGGAAATGAACTTGGAATGTAGAATTTACGAACAGACCGATTAAAGTTAGGGGGCAAACGAAAGATGTTTCAGAAACGCATAAGAGCACAAATTGCATTAGTACTTTTCTTAGCGGTTCTGCTGACTGTGAATGG
>JAAYLQ010000209.1 GCA_012521805.1 Bacillota bacterium | reverse complement strand
GTAACTAATCTTTTTACGACCCGATTTACTTCCTGAGCCACCGCCCCACCCCCAATAATCACTGCTATTTTAAAAACTATGCTTATCTATAGCAAAGAATAACCAAAATAAAAAAACCCGGGATAGTCCTGACTATCCCGGATACTGCCCTACCTGTGGGGCCAAGGCCGCAGTGCGCGGGGTTCGCGCAGCACCTCACTGAGAATCACTGCTTCCTGCATCCGCTGCACTATCGGCTCTTTAGTTGAAAACACAGGCAAAACTTCTGAAACTGCCGCCGCAGTTTTTGACCTTCGAACAGCTTGACGTCCAAAACCATCTTTTGCAAAATGATCATCAAATCCGTCATTGCTCCAATCAGTGTCGAAACCATCACCCTCACTCCGCAGATCCGCTTTTGGCAGCGGTTGGGGTAAAGTTTGGCTCAGTGGTGAATGCTGCATCACAACCGGTTCGGCTGTCTGCTCCCCATGTTGCTCTGGTTTAGAAATTGGTTCCACCTTAGGAATTTTTGGTGGTGCACTGCGCTGTGGATTTTTTAGTGACTGCATCACCGCAGTAATTACTGATACAGCCAAATAAATAGCTACTATAATCGGGACAATTGACTCCATGGTCACCCTCCTAGGAACCAGGAACTATTCTGGTTTGTTGCTCCGGTTAGTCTCAGGTTGATCAGTCTTGCCAGCCCGACCAATCGACTGCCGCATATCAGTATCAGCCATAATGTTGCGCATTTGGTAATAATCCATTACTCCAAGTTTTCCTCCTCGCAGCGCTTCTGCTAACGCTTTTGGCACCTCAGCCTCCGCTTCCACTACGCGGGCACGCATTTCTTCAACCCGAGCTTTCATTTCATGCTCCAGGGCAATGGCGGAATAGCGCCGCTCCGATGCTTTAGCCATGGCAATATTTCTATCTGCTTCAGCCTGGTCAATCTGGAGCTGAGCACCAATATTGCGCCCGACATCCACATCAGCAATATCAATTGAGAGTATTTCAAATGCTGTACCAGAGTCCAGCCCTTTTTCCAGCACAGTCTTGGAGATTTGATCTGGATTTTCCAGAACTGCTTCATGGCTGTCGCTGGAACCAACTGTGGTTACAATACCTTCGCCAACTCGAGCGATGATGGTAGCTTCACCAGCACCTCCAACTAACCTATCGATATTAGCCCGCACAGTTACTCGGGCCATTACCTTTAGTTCAATTCCGTTTTTAGCAACCGCTGAAATTATAGGAGTTTCGATTACCCGTGGATTTACACTCATCTGCACAGCTTCTAATACATTGCGTCCTGCTAAGTCTATGGCTGCCGCTCTTTCAAATTCCAGCGGGATATCGGCGCGGTGAGCAGCAATTAGTGCATCAACTACTCGATCCACATTACCTCCTGCAAGATAGTGGGCTTCCAATTTATCAATTGTGACATCTAGTCCTGCTTTCTGGGCTTTAATCAAAGGCAGAATAATCCTGATCGGCGGAACACGCCGCAACCGCATTCCGACTAAAGTTAGAATTCCTACTTCTACGCCGGCAGCTAAGGCTGAAATCCATAATCCAATTGGGATAAAGGTAAAAATAAACACTGCCAGCAGAATAATCGCTACTAAGATAAAAATCATTAAGGGTTCCATTAAGCAAACCTCCTCACCAATTTTGTTGCTAGTCAGTTAATTCAGTAACAACAATTCGATTTCCTTCAACAAACACCACCTTTACCTTCGTATTATTGGGAATAAAGGTACCATCAGAAACAACATCATAGCGCTGATCGCCAATTCTAACAATTCCCGCAGGTCTCAGCGTTGACACTGTGACACCAGTTTGGCCAACTAAATGACTGTAGTCCTTAACACCATGATAGCCAAGGTCTTTCTCTTCCCGGGTAAGCAACACAAATCGTTTAAATGCACTTGACCTCTGGAATCGGCGCCACAATAAAACAATCATCACGATCACAACAACTAATGTAATGGTGATACTGGTTAAAGCTGCAGCAAAATTATCAAATGATAGGAAAATACTTGCAAAAACGCTGAGCAGCCCCAAGATCCCAACAATCCCAAAACCAGGCACAACAAATACCTCGAGAATAAGCATGATAATACCTAAGATAAAGAGCACAACAACTTCAAATCCGGCTAGTCCGGCTAAGATCCTGCCGCCAAAAAACAGACCCATCGCTAAAACCCCGATCACCCCAGGCAGCCCAAATCCTGGAGAAAACAGCTCAATGAGAATTCCGAGAAAACCTACAATCAGCAGCAGCTGGCTCACCATAGGATCTGTCACAAACCCAGCAAGCCGCTCAGCCCAATTTCGTTCAATTTCAATAATTGGCAGCTGATCCAGCTGATAGTGGGCCACTACATCTGCACGGTAACTGCTGAGCAGATCTGCATAACCTAATTCCAGCGCATCATGGGCAGTTAAGGTTAACAGCTTGCCCGACTCAACTAATCCCTCAATTTAAATATCAGCATCAACCATGGCCGCAGCAATATCAGGATCACGATTGTTGCGCCGAGCAGTTGAAGAAAATTCAGCCCGCAGGAAAGAAACATTTTTTTCATCAAGGGGACGAGGTTCGGCAGCACCTATTGTACTGCCAGGAGCCATTGCAATATGGGGAGCTGCTATGGCAATCAGTGCTCCAGCAGATATTGCTCGCTCCCGCACAAACGCTATCACCGGCGTCTCCATCCGCAAAATAAAATCGCGAATTTCAACAGCAGCATCAACACGTCCTCCGAAAGTATTGATCTCAATCAGTACCGCAGCCTGTTCCTGCTGTGCCTGCTTTAATCCTCGTAAAACATATTGGGATAAACCTAGTTCAATGGTGCCGTCTACAGTTAAGACATAAACTTTAGTTGGTTCTAGCTGAGCAGAAACTGCTTCACCACCCGCAAACAGACTGAAAAACAATACCGCCAATAATAGACAAACATGAATAGTTTTGCTTTTCAAGATAGATCTCTCCTCTATCAGACATGGAATCGTGCCAAGATTACCCATGATTGTAAAAAAAGCCCGACATCAATCAAAACTGATATCGAGCTAAAACTTGTCTATCGAAATCTTGCGTTTCTCTTACGCGCAGCTTCGGATTTCTTTTTCCTTCTTACACTGGGTTTTTCGTACTGCTCCCTTTTTCTTACCTCTGACAATACACCAGTCATTCTCACTTGCTTTTTGAAACGGCGTAAAGCACTGTCGAGGGACTCATTTTTACCAACTCTAACTTCTGCCATCCTATATCCCTCCCTCCACAACATCCGTGCACAATTAAGGCTTTCTAGTTCATTATAAACGATAAGCTGAGGTTGGTCAATTGTTTTATCCAGGCGGCCAAGTTAAATTGCGTCCTCCTAACAGATGAAAGTGGAGATGATTGACTGTCTGACCCGCAGCAGTTCCGCAGTTGGTGACAAGCCTGTAACCATCCTCAAGCTGGTATTGTTCAGCTAATTTTTTAACTGCCTCACCAATTTGGTAAAGTAGGTCCTGATCTTCTGAACCAATCTCGCCAATATTGGCTATATGCTTTTTAGGGATGACCAGCAAATGAACAGGTGCCTGCGGATTAATATCAGGAAAAGCAACAACCTGATCGCTTTCATAAACAATATCCGAAGCCACTTCTTTTGCAGCTATTTTACAGAATATGCAATCTGGTGCCAAGAATCCACACCTCCCTCCACTTTACCCTAAATCAAAGTTCTCACTTTAAAGCAAAATTCCTGCTGAATGGTCCTCAATTACCTCTTCAATTCGCACATCGACAATTCTACCGATTAAGTCCGTACTGTCCTGATCACCAACCGGAAAGGACACATGGATGTAATTATCTGTATGCCCATGCAGCCTACCATTAATTTCTCTTTCCACCAAAACTTGCACAGTCTTACCAACAAATCGGCTCTGGTAGCGTTCTGACATCTGATCAGATAAGGCAATTAGCGCCCGACTGCGCTTCTCCTTTTCTTGGCTGCTGACCTGATCTGGATAACCGGCTGCCGGCGTGCCAGCCCGTGGCGAGTATTTAAAAACATGTAGTTTTGCCAGCTGCATTTCAGTAAGAAAAGCATAAGTTTCCGCAAATAGCTCCGGTGTTTCTCCTGGAAAGCCAACAATTACATCAGTAGTAACTGCGATTTCCGGTACATGTTTCCGGACTGCATTAACAATGTGGCGAAAATCTGAAGTCCGATAGCGGCGGCGCATTTTTTCTAGAATCTGATCGCTGCCGCTCTGCAGAGGAATATGAAGATGGCGGCAGACCTTCGGGGACTCAGCAACCAACTCAATTAACTCATCATCAATCTCGTTGGGATCCACTGAACTAATACGCACCCGCTTCAATCCCTGCACTTCTGTAATTGTGCGGACCATCTTACTCAGCGAGCTTGCTGGTTCTAAATCCGCTCCATAAGCTCCAAGATGAACTCCGGTTAAAACAATCTCTGTGTAACCCTGCTCAACGATGGCTTTCACCTGTTCCATTACACTCTGGGGAGTTCTGCTTCGGGAAGGTCCCCGAGCATAAGGCACTTTACAGTAAGAACAATATTGATTGCATCCATCTTGGATTTTTAGATAAGCTCGAGTGCGGCCTTCAAAGGATACTGCGTTCAGTTCTTCAAATCTCCGTACTTGTGCAATACTTGTTACCACCGATGTCTGCTGGTTCAGCGAAAGACCTTCCACCAGTTCTACAATACGACTGCGATCGTTATTCCCGACTATCAAATTGACACCAGGAATGGCCTCGATCTGTTCTGGATCTGTCTGCGCCAGACAGCCAACTACAACAATTTTAGCATTAGGATTGCTGCGGTGTGCTTTTCGAATCATCTGCCGCGACTTTTGGTCGCTGATATTTGTCACGGTGCAGGTATTAATGATGTAAATATCTGCACCTTTTTGATTAAAATCTACAATCTCATACCCATGGGCTCTAAACTGCGCCGCAATTCCTTCAGAGTCATACTGATTGACTTTGCAGCCTAGGGTGTGGATTGCGACCTTATTACTCAACCTAAATCACCCCATAAATATTGTACCAAGGCCAGCACTGCAACTGCTGCTGTCTCTGTCCGCAGAATGCGGTTCCCTAATTTGATAATTTTACCATCAAGTTTTTGAACTGCTTCCACCTCTTCCAAACTAAACCCACCTTCAGGTCCAATTACTACGCTTACATGCTGCGGATCTAGGTTAACAAACTGACTCAAACTCTGGTTGTTTTCCTGCTCGTAGGCCATCAGCAGAAGATGTCCCGGAACATGCTGACTGAGCCTTGACTGAACCTGATCAAACTCTAAAGGTAGGTGCACCTTGGGAATTTGATCGCGTTTGCACTGCTTGGCGGCTGCCTCGGCGATCTTCTGCCACCGCTGCTGTCTCTGGTACTGTTTGTCCTTCGTCAATTTTACAACAGTGTAGCGAGAAAAGAAAGGCACGATTTCCGATACCCCTAATTCAACAGCTTTCTGGATAATTAAATCCATTTTATCCCCCTTGGCCACCGCCTGATACAATGATGTTTTAAGTGGTGATTCGGTTTGGATTCCTGAAGGCTCTAACAGCTGACAGACCACCCGGTCTTGATCGAGATAAACTATCGTGCTGTGGTATGTTTGCGTTTCGATTCCAATCAGCAGTGAATCGCCAACCTTTTTCCGCAGCACATTGCGGAGATGGTGCGCATCATCGCCAACAATAGTAACCTGGTTACTATTCACCTGCTCAGCTGGTACGAACACTTTAGTCATGCTGCTCGCTCCGTTTAAATGCAAATAAAATCCATTCATCCTGCTGCAGTTTAAACAACACTTCAAAGCCACAATTAAGAGCTTCCCCTTTAACATCATCCCCGCGACTATCAATGATGCCGGATGCTAAAATTACGCCCTCTGGCTTCAGCCTTTGATATGCCAACGGCAGCAGGTCAATGATTACATCGGCGATAATATTAGCTGCAATCACATCTGCCCTGCCATCCAGCTTGTCCAAGGAACCCTGCTGGACGCGGATTGCAGTTT
>JAAYLQ010000208.1 GCA_012521805.1 Bacillota bacterium | reverse complement strand
CTTATGTTCAGGAACCATAGCCGAAACCTCCGTATCGTGTTAGTGTGGATACCAACATCATACAGGGTTTCTGGCTGTGGTTCCATTCATTTCTTCGTGTTGCATTTCATTCTACAATGAGCCGACACGATCTGGATGCTAAAAAATGTGTGCAAATTTCGGCAAATTATGATATAATGTTTTCAATAAGATTGTGAAAGAGGGATGATCGTGGACGATCCTGTGCCGAGGCTTCAGTGTATGCGTATTATTTACTATGCTCGAACCTTGGTGAAATTATCTAAGGAACCTCCCATTCGACTTCGGTGCTGATTCAGAACTCAGCTGTCAGCAACCAAAAGTTTATTATTCGAATGGGGGAATTAAGATTAAATGGACAGTGGTAGTAGTATAACGATGCTGGCCAGCATTGCCGGTCTGATCTTGATGTCAGCCTATTTTTCTGCAACAGAAACTGCGTTTTCTGCCTTAAATAAAGTGCGCCTGAAAAATTTGGCTTCAGACGGCAACAAGCGGGCTGAGCTGACTTTAAACTTGGCGGAGAAGTATGAGCAACTGCTGTCAACGATTTTAATCGGAAACAACATTGTCAATATTACAGCAGCATCGTTAGGAACAGTTATCTTTGTGAGATATCTTGGTGATGTTGGTGTAAGTGTGTCCACAGTGGTAATTACCCTGCTGGTACTGATTTTTGGCGAGATATCGCCGAAAATCTTAGCTAAAGCAGCACCGGAAAAATTTGCGATGTTTTCGGCACCCATAATCAAGCTGCTGATTGTGGTTTTAACACCGATCAATTATGTTTTTACCAAATGGGGCAGACTTGTGTCGAAAGCAGCAAAAACTGACGATGAACGGGGAATTACTGAAGAAGAACTGCTCACATATGTCGAAGAGGCAGAACATGATGGCGGCATCAACCAAAACGAAGGGGATTTAATCCGCAGTGTCATTGAATTTGATGACCTGGAAGCAGTTGATATCCTCACACCGAGGGTGGATGTTGCGGCTCTGCCAATAACAGCATCGACAGATGAAATTATGGAGTTGTTTATGGAAACAGGTTACTCCAGGATTCCCATCTATAACGGCACCATTGATGATATTATCGGGATTCTCCATTACAAGGACTTCCATAAGCAGGTGATTATCAATGGTCAATCGGTGAGAAGCGTGCTGCAGCCGGCAATTTTTATCGCGGAATCAATGAAGATTGCTGATGTCTTAACAGTCTTAAAGCAGGCCAAGTCTCATATCGCAGTGATTACTGATGAGTTTGGTGGAACTGTCGGGATTGTAACTTTAGAGGATATTTTAGAAGAATTAGTTGGCGAGATCTGGGACGAACATGATGAAGTAATTAATGAGTTTGAAGAAATCGGTCCAAATGAGTTTAAGATCCTCTGCAGTGCCAGTATCGATAAGATGTTCGACCTATTTGAGATTGATCAAGAAACAGATGCAGCTACAGTGAGCGGCTGGGTAATTCAGCAGTTGGGCAGGATTCCCAAAGAAGGGGATACCTTTGAATATGAAAACTTATACGTTACTGTGTCAAAGACAGATCACCGCCGCGTACTGGAAATAACTGTCGCAGTAAACCGAGATGCTGAGTCGAATGAGCAGGCAAGCTAATTGTTAGGATTTTTCAGGAGTCACCCAATGGTGGCTCCTTTTTGTGTTCCTAAAAACAGGATTCCTTTCCTAACACCTGATCACTAATTCTTAATAGAATATAGCGAGGTTTTAGTAAAGGAGGGGTTCTATGCACAGCGGACGCGTACCTGCTAGTTGTCCTCCAGGATTTCAGGGACGTTACACTGTACAGCCTGGTGACAGTATGTTTTTGATCGCGCAAAGATTCGGAGTCAGCCTTAACGCATTAATTGCTGCAAATCCACACATCTCTAATCCCAACCGTATCTTCCCTGGGGATGTGCTGTGTGTACCCGGCACTCAGCCGCAGCCGCCCTGCCGGCAGCCGAGCAGCTGTCCACCGGGATTCCAATGCCGCTACACAGTTCAACAGGGAGACTCCATGTTCTCTATAGCTCAGAGATTTGGTGTCAGCCTCGATGCTTTAATCGCAGCAAATCCACAGATTACCAATCCAAACCAGATCTTCCCATGTGATGTGCTCTGTGTTCCCTGCAAAAAGGACCGGGTTGATACACCGTGCACAGCACTGTTGAACCGTTCAGGCACCATCATCTCTGATGCAGCGGGAAGTGCTTTGATTCGGTCCCTGAACACAAATGAACGTTCCATCAGTGTGCTCGGAGTGGGCATTCCCGATCCATCTGATTTAGGAGTATTCAACAGCTATCAGTGTAGAGTATTATTCCCAGATGGTTCCAGCTTTGAGTTTCTCTTACTGCCAATCTCCCTTGGACCATCTAAGCCGAAAACTTGGGCTGGCACACTGACCTTTGGACCAGGAATGTGGCCTAGTAACACATTAATTGTGGTACGTCCACTCAACCGTGACAACGGAAAAACAGGTCCTGCGGTCTTAACCGGTACTCTGGAGAAATGCTGCGACTAATGGGCAGGATTCATCTCCCAATGCAGAAGCATTGGGAGATTTCTATGTGTGCCTGGCATGCTTACTGCGCCGATGGGCTGAAAGAAGCCCTGTCGCCTAACCAGCGGGAAGACAACCAGCAGGCAAGGGCGACACTGGTAACAGTGTTGTCTGGAGGAAGCCGAGG
>JAAYLQ010000207.1 GCA_012521805.1 Bacillota bacterium | reverse complement strand
GGACCAACCAAACTGATGCCCGGAATATTATCGCTGGGATCTCCCATCAAGGCTTTTAAATCAGGTATCAGTTCAGGCTGGACTTCCATTTCTAATTTGACCGTGTCCGGTGTATAAATGCGGTTTCCTCTGCTGTTGGGAATGATCACTGTAACATGGCTGTTAACTAACTGCAGTGTATCGCGATCGACAGTTACTACATAAGCCTCGGTATGCTCCGGCAGACTGCCGGTAATAGTGCCGATGATATCATCCGCCTCATAACCTGGAAGCGTGATAATTGGGATCTGACAGGCTGTCAGCAGTTGTTTGATTAGAGGCAGCTGCTGCTGCAGATCCTCAGGCATTGGCGGCCGGTTCGCTTTATAGGGAGGATACAGCTTGTGGCGGAATGTGGGTTCGTGATGATCAAAAACAGCCAGAAAGTAGCGGGGCTGCAGCTGGTTGATCAGCGATGAAATAGTATTGTAAAAGCCGAGTACGGCGTTGATCGCTGTACCGTTAATGTTGCGAATTGTGGTTGGCAGGCCGTAATAAGCACGGTATACGAGCGCAAATCCATCAATGATTATGCAGCATTCATTCATTATTATACTCCTTTATAAAATACATTAGTGTCATTATAACATAAACACTAGGCTAAAACAAAACTGGTGATCCGCTCTCAGAGAGAGCATAGAAAATGAATAAAGCAAGTAAGGAGAGACGGTTATGGGTTATTTGTTGGGTTTAGATATTGGTACATCACAAGTGAAAGCTCTGCTGATTACGGTTGAAGGAGAAATTGTTGGTTCTGCGTCACAGGAATATCCCCTCTATTCACCACGTCCAGGCTGGACAGAACAAAATCCGGAGGATATGTGGCAGGGAACAATTACCGCTCTGAGAAAAGTACTGGACAAGTATGATGTTGACCCTGCAGACATCAAAGGTGTGGGTCTATCCGGTCAGATGCACAGCTCTGTGTTCCTGGATAAAGAAGGGAATGTGATCCGGCCGGCTATTTTGTGGAATGACAGCCGCACCACAAAACAGTGCTACGAAATTGAGAGTTTAGTTGGCAAGGAGCTGCTGCTGCAGGAAGCGTGCAATCCAGCTCTTGAAGGGTTTACCGCTCCCAAAGTTCTGTGGCTGCGGGAACATGAGCCGGAGAATTTTGCCAAACTGCGCTGGCTGGTGCTGGTCAAAGATTATATCCGCTACCGCCTGACTGGCGAGCTGAAGATGGAATTGAGTGACGCCGCCGGTACGTTGCTGTTGAATGTTAAAGAACAGCGCTGGTCTGATGTGATCATGAAAAAACTTGCTCTCCCCATGGAGATCCTGCCTGAACTGGTCGGCTCCAGCGAGGTTGCTGGCTATATTACTCCAGAAGCTGCCGAATTAACTGGTTTAGCTGTTAACACACCTGTTGTTGGCGGCGGCGCAGACAACGCGTGCGGCGCGGTAGGAGCAGGTATTGTGTCCGCAGGGCGGGCCATGATCAGTTTAGGAACCAGCGGTGTGATGCTGGCTCACCTTGATGTGCCGAAGCTTCCCAATGGTGGCACGATCCACATGTTTAACCACGCTGTTAAAGACCGCTTTTACATGATGGGCGTAATTCTCTCAGCTGGACTGTCCTTTGGCTGGTTTAGAGATCAGCTCGGTCAAATGGAAAAGGCTTTAGCTGGCGGCATGGGCACCGATCCATATACACTGCTGACCAAGGCAGCAGCTCAAAGTTCGCCAGGCAGTAAAGGACTGATTTTCCTGCCTTACCTAACTGGTGAGCGCACACCTCACGGTGACGGCAATGCCCGGGGCGGCTTTTTCGGCCTCAGCGCAAGTCACGAGCGGCGCGATATGGTTCGGGCGATTCTCGAAGGTGTTGGCTTTGCATTCCGCGATTCCTTCTGTCTGCTGCAGCAGGCTGGCTGGACAGGGGATTCTGTCAGATGCATCGGCGGCGGTGCCAAATCTGACCTCTGGTTAGAGATTTTAGCCAGCATTTTAGGACTGCAGATGCAGACTCTGAATGTTGACGAAGGACCAGGTGTTGGCGCTGCCCTGCTGGCTGGGGTAGGTGTAGGCGTGTTTACTGATCCAAAAGAGGCATCAGAAGCAATTTTGAAGGTAACTAAAACGATTGATCCTAACCCAGAGTGGCATGGTATTTACCAGGATGTATATCAAGTTTATAAGAGTTTATATCCAGCACTAAAACCAATGTATGATCAGATGGCAAAGTTATTCTAGCAAGTAGTTTAAGGTGGGTGGCTGAAGGTTGGAGCATCGATTGAAAATTTTGTGGGTAGTTGTTCTGCTTTTGGTTTTAGGCAGCTCGGCTGCTGCTCGGGATGAGGAGTTTCGGGTTGCAATCAAAACAGACGGATTTAGCGATTTATATCATGACAGTGCTGTGATCAGCAGCGATGGCGGCTCTGTTATGCTGATCGATTACCACCACAATTTTTTCAGCGATCGGCCGGTCACCCTCACACCTACTGCTGAAGGTATTTTAGTGGAAAATGATCAAGAAGTGCTGTTAATGGGATCCCCGATATGGGTTTACCCTGAGCATAACTCCCGCCTAACACTGGAAAGTATTAGGCGGGGCGATGCTTGGGGTTTCAGCCCCTCATATCGGGGATTTCTGGAAATAACCTTAACACCAGCTCAAAAACTCCAGATCATCAATACTGTAACGGTTGAAGAGTACCTATATGGGGTTGTACCAAGTGAGATGCCTGTTTCAGCCCCCATGGCTGCCCTCGAAGCCCAGGCGGTTGCATCCCGGACATTTGTGGTGCGGGCGATCATTGAAGCTAGAGCGGCAGGCCGCAGTTACCATGTGGATGACAGTGTTTTTGCTCAGGTATATAACAACCGTCAGGAAGACATCAGAGCGAAGCAGGCTGTGGATCAAACCTGCGGTATTGTGATGCTGGATAAAAATGGACAGCTGGTCCGCTCCTATTTCCACTCCACTTCAAGTGGATTTACTGCTGCTGCCCATGAAGTGTGGGGGGGAAATACCCGCACAAGCTTCCCCGGAACGCCTATCCCCTATCTTCAATCCCGTTCAGTTTTAACCACGGATCTAGTTGTTGACTGGAATGATGAAACCCAGGTTTTGGCATTTCTTAAGGATAAATCAATTGCTGGTTTTGAAAGAAAATCGCCCTGGTTCCGCTGGCAGATCCGCTTAACCCGGTCTCAGCTGGAAGCGATCATCAATGCTAATCTGGCCAAGCTGTATCAGACACAGCCAGAGTTTGTCCTGACCAGACAGGATAATGGAGAGTTTGTACCGCTGCCGATACCGACTGCTGGGATTGGCGAGCTTTTAGATTTACGGGTAACTGCCCGCGGCAGTGGCGGCAATGCCCTGACCTTAGAAATTGCTGGGTCCAGCGGAGTGTATCGGGTGAGTAAAGAATTAAATATCCGCAGTTTATTATGTCCTTCCAACCAGTATACCGGCACTGAAGATATTGTTGTTTACCGCATGGACGATCAAATATTGAACTACCCTCTGCTGCCGAGTGCCAATATAGCGTTTGAAATTATTCGGAATCATAATAATGATATTGTTGAGGTAGTTATTTACGGAGGCGGCATCGGTCATGGTGTTGGGATGAGTCAGTGGGGGGCACGAGGTATGGCTGAAGCTGGTTACAGCTATGCAGAGATCTTGACTTCTTTTTATGCTGAAATCAGCTTGATTGACATCTATCAAGTTTCAGACTGGCACAGCCTTGTTTACAGTGTTGAAAATAATGATCGAAAGTAAAATAATATGGACAAACTGTTAGTTTTTTTGACAGATATTGCATAATATGATATTTTATAGCTGTAAACTTCTATTATTACAGAAACGTGTGGAAGATAGTAATAGCAGTAATAATTGAACAAATATTGGACAATAATAGATTTAAGTGGTTTGGCAATCCAATATGTGTGAAGGAGTGAAAACTGTGGGATATGAAGATTCTTTAAGGCAGGCGAGGGAGCTGCTGATCTCGGAGATAAATGAACTTAAAGAACAGCTGGCTAGGAAAGAACAGCATTTGCGCAAGCTGGATTCCTTTCTCAAGGAGCCATATGCAGGCAGCAGGAACGGGACTTCATTAACCAAAACGGTGGTAGAAATTGTCTACCGCCTAGTCAATGCGGAGAACAAGCCGATTACAGCTAAGGATGTAGTCAAGGAATTTTTTAAGTACCGCCAAGATGTTAATGAGTCCACTATCCGCTCTACGCTTTATCAAGTCAGCAGAAAACAGAAACCTACAGAAATCGAAATCGACGAGGGCAGCATCGCCGTTGAAATTATTAAGGACGGACCAACTTATAATGTGGCAGTAGTTGGTGATGCCGATTGCAAGCTGAAACAAGCTCATGCTTAATAATAGACAAATCAGCCTGATCCTAAATTTGGATTGGGCTTTTTTTGTTGTTGCCAGACTAAGGCAGGAATTTATTAGTACCGTATTGAAGTTTAACTCATGATATAATTTGGAGGAGAGGGTATGCGTAAAATCCTGCTCGGCCTGATAATTGCCCTAATTGCTACTTTTTCGATTTTGAACTACCTGGAAATTATTGACTTTGGTCTGCTTTATGTTTTTTCCCGCACCTGGTATCTAATTCCCATGTGGTATGGCGCCAAAATGCTGCGGCAGGAAAGCAGGAGCATGAAAGTTTCAGGTTTTGTCCTGATGGTCTTTTCCGGATTCATGCTGATTCTCAATGTGGTTGAGCTGTTTGCTGAGAGCCAGGCCTTCATTTATTATGTAATGATTTTGGGTATTGTTGTTTTCTGGCCGCTGGTAATTTTGATTTTTTTAACAGCAGTGATTATCAGTCTGTTTGAGAAGGGTGAGGTTGTCCACAAAAGCTTTTTCCTTCCCAAGACAATCAAGTGCCCAGAGCAGGAACTGCTGGATACAACTCTAGTATCAGTATTTGGCAAACTGACCTTTGTCTTGAATCAGGAATCAATTACCCATCGAGCAGTGCGTTTAGATGTATTCACACTATTTGGCAAGGTAGAAATTATTGTCCCGGAAGATGTAGGAGTATTAGCTGAAATCAAAACGCGCTTTGCACTGACTAAGATCTTTGATGAACGGAACCGCAAGTTTTTAGGCAGAGAAAATCTCCGCAGCCAAGCTGCAGCAGAAGCTAATCCGCGCCTGCTGTTGGTCAGCAAAGCTTGGTTTGGCAGTGTAACAGTGCGGAGTGAGTGAAACAAAGGGAGTGGATCGAGTGCTTAATTTCAGCTTTTATATGCCTACAGAAATCATTCAAGGTCAAGAAGTTGTTACTAGAAATGGAGATCGATTTAAGCAGTTTGGCACGCGGGCACTGATAGTAACGGGGAAGAGGTCGGCGCAGCTCAGCGGCGCTTTTCAAGATGTAGCTGCTGTTTTAGACAATCTTGGGATCTCATACCAGGTTTTCGACCAGGTGGAAAACAATCCATCCACCACTAATGTGGTCCAGGGAGCGGAAGCTGCGCGCCAGTTCAATCCTGATTTTATTGTCGGCATCGGGGGTGGTTCAGCTCTAGATGCTGCCAAAGCTATTGCGGTGCTGGCTGTAAATGATTTTGCGCCGGAATGCCTGTACCATGGTAATTATCCTAATCAGCCGCTGCCGGTGATTGCGATCCCAACAACAGCGGGTACCGGTAGTGAGGTGACCCAGTATTCAGTATTGACCATTCCAGAAAAGCAGACCAAAGTGGGCTTCGGTGATCGCACTATTTTTCCAAAAGTAGCTTTTTTAGATCACCGCTACACTGAGAGCATGGAGCTTGATACTACACGCAATACTGCGGTGGATGCCTTATCCCACTTAGTTGAGGCTTATCTTTCGCGGAGAGCTTCTGATGCTAGTGATATGCTGGTCGAAGCCGGTTTGAAACTCTGGGCCAGGGCCCTGCCGGATCTAAAGTCCGCTGCCTTTTCCAGCGGGATGCGGGACAGCCTCTTGACTGCTTCTGCCCTTGGCGGCATGGCAATCGCCCATACCGGTACAACAGTAGTTCATGCCCTGGGCTATCCCCTAACCTATTTTCATGATATCCCCCACGGCAAAGCAAATGGACTGCTGATGGCTGAGTATCTCAGGTATAACCTGCAGCATGCCAGATCCCGGGTGGAAAAAATTTTAAAGCTGCTCAACCTCAAGGATATTGGGGAGTTTGCTGAGCTGATGCAGATTCTGCTGCCTACTGATCTGCGCCTTACTCCGGAACAGATTAATGAGTATGGAATTGCTGCCAGCAGGACTAAAAATGCCAGCCATTCCTTAGGAGAAGTGAATTCACAGGTGTGTATTGATATCTTAAATAATAGTTTAGGGTGAGAGGTTTTCTCATCCTATTTTTTAAGAATTAGTCAGGATTTTTTTAATTACATAAACTGTAGTATCCAGCTGCCTAAATTACGGTCATTAAGCTTGCTGGGACTGCGAATTATAACAACAGAAGAAAGTGGGTGAGATTATGAAAAAAAATTCTGTTGTGTTAATAGGAATGTTAATTATAACGATGCTGCTCACTGGATGTCAG
>JAAYLQ010000206.1 GCA_012521805.1 Bacillota bacterium | reverse complement strand
GCAGGAATGAAATCGTAGTGCCGCATCTGGTGCAGCAGTAGCGGCGGATCAAAATGCGCCAGAAACTTAAGCCGTCGAGATAGAATCGTTTGTAAAAGCCATGTTTGTGAAGTTTGCCGATTCTACAACTGCGCATACGCATCAAAGTCAAGATAGATCCACATTTCTTGGCAGATGTGAAATACTGCAACTTCTTGAGCAAAGGCTCGGGGTCAGCAGGGGTACGGGGCGCTCGAGCCTGTCCTGGCTTTGATGAAAAATGAGGTGCCTAAAGAATCCGATGTGTTTAGATACCCCTCCACAGCTTCAACAAGCCTAGGGTTTTTATCTACATGATACCAGTCGTAACCGCTTCTAATTATCCGTAATACAGAGCTGATATTTCTGATGAGCACAGTAGACTCAAAATTCATTTTTGATCAGTCCTCGCTTAATAATATCGGCAAATCCGACTTTAAAGGTACTCATCCCAGCAGAAAATAGAAATCGTTCTTTGAATAATCTATATCTGTAATGCCATAGCACTTAAAGAACAGCTCAACTAGCTTTTCGGATCCAAAATTATGCATCAAAAACCGAGCAGCCAGGCTAAATCCCGGTAGCGATCGGCCACCCTCGGCTCTGTACAGATAAAACCGCTTAACTTATTGTTCCTTAAAATCACATTAGGCAGCCAGTGGCCGCAATAAGTAAAGACTAAATCTTCACTTTTAGGCTGACGCTCAAATAAAGGGGTATATGAGATATTCGCTGTCCTAAAACCGCTCATAATAATGGACTTAGGGAACTGGGTGCTCTCTGGAGCCACTTGAGCACAAATACTTTATACTTCAGAGGTTCCAGCTCATGATAGAATCCAATCTTAAGATAATCCTTGAGATTTTTCAGGTAAAAAACTATTGAATTAGAGCACCCGACAGTATTTTGGGTAATGTCAGTCACTGTCTCCGATACTTTTCAACTTATTAGGAAGATGCTGTAAGATTTCCTGTACCATTCTTTCAATTTTTCCTGTTGAACCATGACACTTCCGGGTTCTTCGAAATTACATTCTGTTCAGACAGGCTATATAAAACGTGTTAATTAGAAATAACTAATAAAAGAGGATTTTAGCTTAATTTAGAGAAATAATTACCTGATTGGTAATAATAACACTTGGAAAGGGATGATCGTATGGCGAAAGTCGGCATTGTTGTTGGAAGTTTGCGGAAAGATTCTTTCTCGAAGATGATAGCAAATAATGTAGCCAAGATGTTCCCCGATGGCTGGACTGCGGAGATGGTTGAAATCGGCAATCTCCCCTTATATAACCAGGACTATGATGAAAATTCTCCTGCTGAGTACACAGCCTTCAGGTCGAAAGTTAAAGAATTTGACGCCGTTCTCTTCGTAACTCCCGAGTATAACCGTTCTATCCCAGGTGTTCTCAAAAATGCCCTCGATGTAGCCTCCAGACCGTGGGGTCAAAATGTTTGGGCAGGCAAACCGGCTGCCATCATCAGCCAATCTATAGGCAATATCGGCGGCTTTGGAGCCAACCACCATCTGCGCCAAATACTGACCTTTTTAGACATGCCGATTCTGCAGCAGCCAGAAGTGTATTTAGCCAATTCACCGGGATTGCTTGATGAAAGCGGCAGGATCACTAACCAGGACACTGTAAAATTTCTCCAATCCTTTGTGGATGCCTTCGTAGAATTAATCAAAAAATATCAAGCATAGAGAGAAAATCGAGTAGGTAACCGCTAGGTGATCAGCCTAGCGGTTTTCCTCTCACAGAACGGTACGTACGGACCGCGTATACCGCTCCTGATAGACCTCAGTCATACTTCGTAGTATTGATGCAAAAGACCG
>JAAYLQ010000205.1 GCA_012521805.1 Bacillota bacterium | reverse complement strand
CTGAGGTGCTGGCAGAGATTCCAGATAATGAGAAATACGATTTCAGTCAAAATCTGTTTCCAAAGCTGTTGGCAAAGGGAGCTCCGCTTTACGGCTTTGTGGCTGACGGTTATTGGTCTGATGTTGGCAACCTTGAAGTGTACCGTCAGGCGCAGCTGGACTGCTTGGAAGGCAGAGTAGATATTGAACTGCCAGAGCCTACTAATCCCCGGATTTGGATCGAACCTGATGCCGAAGTCGCTGATGATGTGCATATTACCGGACCAGTGTATATCGGTCGGGGGGTTAAAATCAGTTCGGGGTGCTCAATTGGTTCTTACACAGTTATTGGAGACTACTGTCAGCTCGATCCCGGTGTCGACATTAAGCGCAGTACACTGTGGAAGCATGTCAAGATTGGTGCAGACACCCAGCTGCGGGGTGTAATTTTAGCGAACAAAGTCTGTTTAGAAGGTAAAACACAAGCTTACGAAGGCAGTGTGATTGGCGAGAAGACTTTCATCGGCACCCAGTGTACAATTGAGCCGAATGTTAAAGTTTGGCCGTGCAAGCAGATTGTCAGCGGTTCTCGGCTTGTTCAGAGCGTGGTATGGGGTTCCCAAATTGAGCCTGCCTTATTTGCTTCTGCTGGAGTCAGAGGGGACATTCGTAGTTCCCTAACTCCAGAAATGATTGTCCGTTTCGGTTTAGCCTACGGGGCTTTTGTTGGCCAAGGAGGTTCGATGATAGTCAGCACTGATGGCAGTCCCCTCGGCAGTGTTGCCAAACGGGCAGTAATTTCCGGATTGTTAGCAGCTGGTATTAATGTCTACGATGTGGGCAGTGTTTCCGGAAATCTCACCCGCTTTGGTGTTGGTTATGTTCAGGCTGATGGTGCCCTGCACTGCCAAGCAGTAAAGGAACACGAAAACCAGATTAATATTCAATGCTGGGATCAGAAAGGCTATTGGCTCTCAAAAGCTGATCAGCGCAAGATCGAGAATATTTTACTGCGGGAAGATTTTCCCCGGGCCAGTGCAGAGCAGTTCGGGAAGCTGGCATATGTCCCTGATCTGATAAAACAGTACGTCACCAGTGTAGCCAGATTATATGCTCCTTATCTGCAGGGATTTCGGATCAAAATTGCTGCTGATGAGCAGGAACTGGCTAGTTTAGTAAAACAGTTTCTCTCTAAAGCTGGCTGTGAACTTACCGAGACAGACCCCGAATTAATCATTCGGATCGAGGGGGATCAGTGGGAGATCGCGGATCGGAACGGTGCAGCTTTATCAGATGATCAGTGGTGGGAGTTGTTTGTTATTGGCCAGCGGCAGAGGGAGCTGAAACAGGTAGCTGTTCCGGCTCATGTATCCAATCATGTCTCTCGAACTGCAAACCGGGAAAATGTGGAAATAAACTGGACTAAATCGGATCCGAGAGCTTGGATGGAAATTGCCTCGGAGCTCGGTAATATTCAGGTCGATCCTAACAGCGAAATGGAGCATTTCCCGTTTATTGAGCCTTTAGTTAGTATTGGAGAGGCCTTAAGTTTGTTAAGACATAACCCTTTAAGTGAGATCCGCTTCAGCAGTACCCAAAACCGGGTTCATAAAACTGTGATTTGTCCGTGGGAGAGCAAAGGCAGAGTTATGCGCAGCATAATTGTATCCGCTGATCCTAAAACATCTGACTTTATAGATGGGATTAGATATTACTCGGAAGACGGCTGGGTGCTTGTTGTCCCGGATGGCGATGAACCATTATTCCACATCTATAGCGAAGCAAATACCAGCGAAGAGGCGGATGCTTTAGCGCAGTTGTATGCTGAGCGCATTGAAAACATTCTGTTAGGAGGAGAAGCGTAATTGAGTACATTACAGCCACCCGGATCGGTGCCTCCTTTACCTGATGCATATTCCACACCATATTTGGTCTGTTTGGTCAAGAATGTACATTGGGTTTATGTTTTTTGGGAACTTACCGAGGAACTCCTGGACAAAGGGCACCAAGAATTGGACCATGATCCAGCAACCCGCAAAGTACTGCGGGTTTGGAAAGGAGAGGCACCTCAACGCTCTTTAGTGTGTGATCTGCCTTTGGAAGCAGATCTTGGAGGCCAATATGTTTACCTGCCTGACCCAGGCTGCCGTTACCAGATGGAAATTGTGCTGGTGGGAACCCAGCGCTCAGTGTCACTGTTAACTTCAAATTTTATTATTACTCCATTCGGCCAGGTTTGTGAAGACGAAGATGGAGAGTGGGCCAGCATCGATGAGCTGTATCGGCAGTACCAGGCGGTTGAGGGTAAATATCTGAGTTCGCCGCAGCTGTGGCAGCTGTCCAGTCCGATGCGGAGACCACCACAACCACTAGATAAAATTGATTTAATTGTCGAGACAGAATTGGTTATCTATGGCAAAGCCACACCCGGTGCGGCAGTATATGTGCAAGGCGAGGCTGTATCTACTAACCCAGATGGGTCTTTTACACTTCGCTATGCTCTGCCTGAGGGCTGTTCAATTTTTCCAATTAAGGCAATCAGCAAAGATGGCAGCCAAAAACAGACGCTGGTGCCTTTAGTGATTAAGGAAACATATTAGAAAGGGATTTCAGGTATGAAGCAGGCAAAAGGGATCTTAGCAATTGTATTACATGCACACCTGCCGTTTGTGCGGCATCCGAAGCGTGAGAAAACCTTAGAAGAACTGTGGTTGTTTGAAGCAATCACGGAAACTTATTTACCTCTATTATCCATGTTTGACAGACTGGTGCGGGAACAGGTTCCATTTAAACTAACCATGTCGCTGACTCCTACCTTAGGCTCGATGCTGCAGGATCCGCTTTTGGTGGAACGCTACATTAAACATTTGGACAGCCTGATAGAGTTAAGTGAGAAAGAGCTTGTGCGCACCCGCTTTCAACCGGAGTTTTATCCTTTGGCGCAAATGTATTACGAGCAGTTTCAAAACAGCCGCAAATTGTTTGTAGAGCAGTACGACTGCAACCTGGTTAAAGCTTTTGCAGCGTTTCAGGAACAGGGTGTGCTGGAAATTATCGCTTCAGGAGCAACCCATGGCTACTTACCGCTGATGGATCAGGAACAGGCAGTTGAGGCACAGATTAGTGTTGGCGTTAACTGGTATATCAAGCAGTTTGGGCGGGAGCCTAAGGGAATGTGGCTGCCGGAATGCGGTTATGCTCCTGGAATAGATCGCTATCTTCATAAATACGGAATCCAGTATGTTATTTTAGATACCCATGGTGTGCTCCACAGTAAACCAAAACCACGGTATGCAGTATTTGCGCCGATTTTAACAGAATCTGGGGTTGCATTTTTTGGGCGAGATATTGAAAGTTCTAAGCAGGTATGGAGCTCCACTGAAGGTTACCCCGGCGACTATAATTATCGGGAATTTTATCGTGATATTGGTTTTGATTTAGACTATGATTATGTCCGACCGTATCTGTACAGTGATCACCGCGGTCATACTGGCGTTAAATACTATAAAATAACCGGTCAGACCGATCATAAAGAGCCGTACTGTCCCAACGCTGCTCGGGAAAAAGCGGCTGAACATGCCGGAAACTTTATGTTTAACCGAGAAAAACAGGTAGAGTATCTCTGCCAGCATATGGATCGGGAACCGATCATCGTTGCTCCTTATGATGCAGAGCTGTTTGGACATTGGTGGTTTGAGGGCCCCCAATGGTTGGAATTTCTGAT
>JAAYLQ010000048.1 GCA_012521805.1 Bacillota bacterium | reverse complement strand
TCAGGCCAGTTTGAAGGAACCCGTAATCGAATGTCCAAACGGGGTTCGCCAGTATTGCGTCATAGTCTCTGGCTTGCCGCAGTTTCTGCTAGAAGATTCAATCCAGAGTTCAAAGAATACTACGACATCATGAGAGCACAAGGAAAGCACCCAAATGTTGTCACCGGAGCCATAGCACGTAAATTAGCTCATTTGCTCTTCGCCTTATGGACTGATAATCGGTCAACGGTCCAAACTCCTGTCCACATCTCGATTTGCTGCTTTATTCTGTAAATGATAGATAATTCCTGCTAGATGCTGTTTATTTTATTTTATTTTCTTTTATTAGGCGCAATAAGCATGCCAGGCGCACAAAAAATCACAGGCACACCTGCCTGTGATTTTTTATATACTAGTTAACTACTTGGCGTTCTCATTCGCTCCCGATATTTATAAGTCTGCTCCAGCATCATGTCCTTAACCTTCATTAACCGGGTAATATTGCCCCGCTCGTTTTCTTCAAGCTTCATGGTAATGTAGCGAATAGTTTCCTCAAGCTGAGGAATCAGCACATATTCCAAGGCATTTACCCGTCTTCTGGTTTTTTCGATCTCTTGAGCCAGCAACTGAGCTGTCTTCTCGCTCTCAGCCAGCTCCAGCATTAAAGGTAAGACTGACGCCAAAATCTGCATCGAGCGGTCTAAATCACTGGATGTAGCAGCAAAGCCATAAGGATAGATGTTTTCCTCATCGCTGCTGATTTCTGTATACTGAAACTTAGGCACAGTCACACTCATCAGGTTAACCGTGTCCACATCTAACTCCACACTTTGTTTGGGAACCATCAGGGCAGCTTCCAATACCTCAGAAGACATTACTGCCCTTGCCACTAAGAAACTTTGGTATGATTCGGCCAAAAGTTTCTCAACCTTTTCCCGCAGCTCCTTATTCTTCTTAACCACATCCAGGAAAATCTTCATCAATTCATCGCGTTTATCTTTCAAGAGCTTATGTCCGCGACGGGCTACAACAAGCCGCTTCTTCAGCTTAGACAGCTCCATCCGGTTGGGATTTACATTCAGTACAGCCATCTAACCCTCTCCTCTGCTGGGGAGATACTTATCCAGATATTCGTCGCGAATCCGCTTAAGCTCAGCACGGGGCAGGATTGAAAGCAGCTCCCAACCCAACTTCAGGGTATCTTCAATAGTACGGTCTTCATAGAATCCCTGGGACACATACCTTGCTTCAAACTGATCCGCAAACTCAGCATAAAGCTTATCAATATCTGTCAAAGCAGCTTCCCCAAGGATGACTGCCAGTTCCTTCGCTTCTTTACCGGTGGCATAAGCTGCAAAGAGCTGGTTCATCACATCGGCATGATCTTCTCGAGTCTTACCTGCGCCTATCCCTTTATCCTTCAACCTGGACAGGGATGGCAGAACATCGATTGGCGGCTCAATACCTTTCCGGTGCAGCTCGCGGCTGAGAATAATCTGACCCTCGGTAATGTACCCAGTTAAGTCAGGGATCGGATGGGTCTTATCATCCTCAGGCATAGTTAAAATAGGAATTAAAGTGATACTGCCGTTGCTGTCCTTCTTGCGGCCAGCTCTTTCGTAAATGGTTGCTAAGTCTGTATACAGATAACCGGGATAACCTCTGCGCCCAGGAACTTCTTTTCTCGCCGCGGAAACTTCCCGCAGGGCTTCAGCGTAGTTGGTAATATCAGTTAAGATAACCAAAACATGCATGTCCTTTTCAAAGGCTAGGTATTCCGCAGCAGTCAGTGCCATCCGGGGTGTTGAAATCCGCTCAATAGCAGGGTCGTCAGCTAAGTTAATAAATACTACTGACCGATCAATCGCCCCAGTTCTGATAAAGTCACTGATAAAGAAATCAGCTTCTTCAAAGGTAATCCCAATCGCAGCAAACACTACCGCAAACTTACTCTGGTCATCTAAAACCTTCGCCTGTCTGGCAATCTGCGCTGCCAGCTGGGCATGGGGCAGACCTGATCCTGAAAAGATCGGCAGTTTTTGCCCCCGCACCAAAGTGTTCAAACCATCAATCGCCGAAACTCCGGTTTGAATAAACTCAGACGGATAATTGCGGGCAGCAGGGTTGATGGGGACACCATTAATATCTAACCGTGCTTCGGGAATAATCTCCGGTCCACCATCAGCAGGCCGTCCTAAACCGGTAAAAACCCTGCCCAGCATATCCATGGATACCGGCAGCTCAATGCTCTTTCCGAGAAACCGCACTTTACTTTGGGCAACGTTGATTCCAGCTGAGCTTTCAAACAGCTGCACTAAAGCATTGCCTTCGTCAACTTCTAATACTTTGCACAAACGGATATCCCCATTGGGCAGTTCAATTTCACCCAGTTCTTCATACTTAACGCCTTCAACGTTCTGGACCAGCATCAAGGGACCTGCAATTTCTGAAATGGTTCTGTATTCCTTCAACATCCTAGTCCACCTCCTCTGCTACCAGTGCGTCAAACTGCTGGTTAAGCTCTGCTTCGATTTCTGCAAAAACTTGTTCTACTTGTTCTTCTGGCACATACTTAGCCCGTCCGATCCGTTCCCTTACCGGCATGGCAAAGATTTTATTAATCGAAACTCCCGCTTCAACTGCTTCGCACCCTTTGTAGTAAAACGCCATAATTAGTTTCAGCATCCGATACTGTTTGTTAAGGGATGTATAGGTATCCACATCATGGAAAGCATTTTGATGGAGGTAGTCCTCCCTGATGGATTTTGCCGCCTCTAAGGTAACCCGCTCTACAGCTGATAACGAGTCAATACCCACCAAGCGCACAATCTCCTCAAGTTCAGCTTCTTCTTGAAGAATCCGCATTACATCCTGGCGCAGTTTAGACCAATCTCTGGCAATATTTTCAGCCTGCCACTGCTCCAGCTGATCCAGGTAAAGGGAATAACTGCGCAACCAATTGATTGCTGGGAAGTGGCGGCGATAAGCCAAGCTTGAATCCAGTCCCCAGAATACTTTGACAATCCGCAAGGTAGCTTGGGTTACTGGCTCAGATAAGTCTCCACCCTGGGGTGAAACTGCGCCAATGGCAGTTAAAGCTCCTTCCCTGCCTTCTGTTCCCAGACTGATTACTCTTCCCGCCCTTTCATAAAACTGGGCTAAGCGGGAGCTTAAGTACGCCGGGTAACCTTCTTCACCAGGCATTTCTTCCAAGCGTCCCGACATTTCTCGCAGCGCTTCCGCCCAGCGGGAAGTGGAATCAGCCATTAACGCTACGCTGTAGCCCATATCCCGAAAATACTCAGCAATGGTAATTCCGGTATAAATCGAAGCTTCCCTCGCTGCTACCGGCATATCTGATGTATTGGCAATCAAAACAGTTCGCTTCATCAAAGACTCGCCAGTGCGCGGGTCCTTCAACTGCGGGAACTCATTCAATACGTCGGTCATTTCATTGCCCCGCTCGCCACAGCCGATATACACCACGATATCAGCATCCGCCCATTTCGCCAGCTGATGCTGAACTACTGTCTTACCGCTTCCAAAAGGTCCCGGAACAGCTGCCACGCCACCTTTGGCAATCGGAAAGAGTGTATCGATTACCCGCTGTCCGGTAATCAGCGGTTGATCAGGTGTCAGCTTCTCCCGATAGGGGCGGCCGACCCTGACCGGCCATTTCTGCATCATTTTTAGATCTACCAATTCCCCGCTTTCAGTCCGGAGCTTGGCTACAGTATCTTCAACTGTAAATTCACCGGCAAAGATCTCCTCTATCGTACCAGATAAGCGGTGCGGTACCATGATCCGGTGCTCCACAATCTCTGTTTCCTGCACTTTACCGATGATATCCCCAGCTTGAACCTTGGTTCCAGCTTCAACCAGCGGTTCGAACTTCCAGCGTTTATCGCGCTCAAGTGCTTGAACATCGATCCCTCTAGTAATGTTGCTGCCAGCTATTTCCCGGATTGCCTCCAGAGGACGCTGAATTCCATCGAAGATTGTCCCGATTAAACCAGGACCAAGCTCGACACTTAGTGGCGCCCCAGTTGTGTATACAGGCTCTCCCGGTCCTAAGCCGGCAGTTTCTTCGTATACCTGAATCGAGGCCCGATCGCCCCGCATCTCTAGAACCTCACCAATCAGACGCTGATCGCTGACACGAACCACGTCAAACATATTGGCATCCTGCATGCCTTCGGCAACAACCAAGGGACCTGATACCTTGACTATTCTTCCGTGACTCATAATCGCCTACCCTCTTTCGCACCATATTACGCCTACTCGTCTCTAAACAGAATATCTGCTCCAATCGCCCGTTCAGCTGATCTTCTCAGATTGCGCATGCCAATGCCCAATGAACCCTGACTGCTGGGAATCAAGATGATTGCCGGCACCATCACATCTTTGTACAGATCAATCGTATCGCCTATTTCCTGCGCCATCTGTTCGGTAATGTAAACCACCGCATAATCATCCCGGGCTAGTTGTTCCAGGGCTGCTTTGGCTGCGGACGAATCTTCGACTGGGAATACAGACATCCCGATAGCCTTAAAGCCGAGAATGCTGTCTTTATCACCGATCACACCGATTTTATACATAAGTCTCCCTCAGCCTTTCCCTGATTACATCTTGTGCTAATTGATTTATTTTACCTACCATTACAATCCGGACATTTTTGATCTCCAGCTCTTTCGCTAACAAATAGGTAACCAACGGCTCGATACCAAATATGGCAAATTTGGTTTCTTTAAGCAGATCCATCAGATAATTATCGCACAGCATCTCAAATCCTGCTAAACTGCGAGATGATTTAAAGCTTTTCATGCTTTCCTCCAGCAGCTGACTGTAGGCCGTATCGGCATACTCGGCTGGAAACTGGTCAAAATCCAGTTCGAGAAGCTTTTGATAAAATTCAAACTCAAAACTGCCGCCAGGTATTAAAAAGCGCTCTAAAAATTCCCAATCTTTATTGATCAGCTTAGTGCGCAGCACTATTTTTAAGTTGGCTGTATCGATCATGATTACCACTATTCGGCGCACAAACGGATTGCCCAATTTTTGGGCCAGTTTGAGCAGATCGCTGTAGAGCGCTTGATCGAGAATGATATCAATTAACTGAGGATCAGCAGTTCTGCTGAAAGCTTCAAAACAAGCATTGACCGCAGCCTGCATCGATTCCGGAAGCTGAGAGAAATCTCGGTTCCTAAACATGTCTGCCACTGCATCAGCCGAATACAGACTAGGCGCGGCTAGATAATGTTCATACACTTCTTGATTGGATAATTCAGCCTTTAAATGGACTTTCAAGTTGTGGTAATCATTTTTGATAAAAAACAAGTCGAAGGCGTCAGGGTTGGGAGCAATCTCCATCAGCAAATTATAGACTTTCTCCAGCTCTTCGCTGAGGATCTGCTCATAATTGTAAGCAGTGCTTTCACCCGCGGAGAACCCATAATTTGCGTCCCTCAACACCTTAAAAGCCTCCTCGGCTGAATCGGCCTCAATCATTCGCTCCAGCACGCTGCGGCTGAGCATCCGCTGCTCAACCGCACGAATGCGCGCTACTGCATATGCATATTTGGTATCCATCGATTGTATCATTTCGCTTCCCTCATTTTCAGTTTAAGAGAATAACAAACCAGCTACTTCCATGGCAAGTTGATCGTAATTCTGCTTAAGCAGTGCTTCGAAGGAATAATTAACAGTGATGTCTCCTGCTCTTAAAATCACTCCGCCTTGAATCGGCGCTAAATCCTTGGCTAATTTCAACGATCCAGGCAGACCTTTTTGCTTTACTCCAGCATTGACTTGTTTTAAAAAGTCAGCCGGCAGACGCTTATGGTCCTGCTCTGATAACAGAATCTGCTCCGCCCCGGTTGTGCTGCCCTGGACAATCAAGTCCTTGATCAGCTTAAAATATTCCTGATCAGGAAGGGAGCGCAGCCGCTCGAGGGCCTGTTCAAAGGCGGAGGCAATCAGCTCCTGCTTTACCTTAAGCTTTTCTTTGCGGGCGTTCAGCTCTGCCACAGATATCAACCGGTTGCGGAGTGCTTCCCCCCGCTCCTTCGCTTCGGCAATAATCTTATCACATTCAACCGCTGCTTTCTGCCGAGCCTGCTCCAGAACCGCTTCTGCTTCCTTCTCAGCCTGCTTTTTTCTTTCTGCAGCGTTCAGTTTTGCTTCTTCGATGATTTTACTTGTCAGTTGCTCTACTCCTGTCATTTTCAGGACACTTCCTTATGCATATATATTAAGCCTTACCAATGATCAAAATAGAGATAATCAATGAGAGAATCGCAAACATCTCAACCATCAGCGCCAGTACTACACCTTTAATCATACCTTCTGGCTGTTTAGCAACCATATGAATACCGGCAACGGAAACTCTGCCCTGCAGTACAGCAGAAATGTAACCAACAATCCCAACCGGAAGAGATGCTAAAAAC
This sequence comes from Bacillota bacterium, assembly GCA_012521805.1. Classification (GTDB taxonomy): domain Bacteria; phylum Bacillota; class Limnochordia; order Darwinibacteriales; family DTU012; genus DTU012. The sequence goes on along the minus strand of JAAYLQ010000048.1, from coordinate 2,767 downwards.
AGCAGTAAGCCAGTATCAAAGTCAAGGGGTGCGCCTGCAACAATATTACCGATAATCAAGAATGCAATTACAAAACCATAGATGCTTTGGGTACTAGGCAGAGCCTGAAGGATCATTACCGGAACGAATTTATCTTGATCTTCAGTCAGCACACCAGCTCCCGCTTGACCGGCGGCTCCCACTGCCCGAGCTGATCCGATTCCAGTAATACAAAACGCAAATACGGCTCCTAATACTGCTAAAATTTTGCCAATAAATTCTCCTTGAAAGAACTCCATAGTAGTAACCTCCTAGTTTTTTAAATTTACATATTTGGTCTTGTACTTCAAAGGTTTGAAAGGTTTACCTCCACCTTGATAAAACTTACCAAAGAATTCAATGTACTGCAGCCGGCTAGAGTGAACATAAGCACCAAGGGCGTTAATTGCAAAGTTGAGACTGTGACCAATTATCGCTATTACAGCACAGATTAGTATCTTGATGATGTTGTTCAATCCAGCCATAGTGGCAATTTCGTTAACAATTGTACCTATAATAGAGGTAGCCAGACCCAGTGCTAAAAGTCTTGAATAGGACAGCACATCACTGAGAAAACTTACTAGATCATAAAGACTACCAACACCGGAAACTAGTTTGGATATTATGCCCTTACTCTCCCTCCCTTGAGTTAAGATCAGCACTACTGCACCAACAGCCATTAGCTTCTTGCCCAAATCCACCCAAAAAGTGGAATCCTCAAGAACCATGTTGGGCACATAAGGCAGAACCACAAAGATAAAACCGGTAAACAGCACATACCAGGCAACTACATCCCAGAGTACATCCAAGTATTTGCCGTTGCGGATGTGGTTCGCGCCTTTAACAGCAATACCGACATAAATGTGGATTACCCCAAAGAGGAGCGACCACTTCAACATCTCTTCCGGTTCATTAACCGGGTTGAGCCATAAGGGTCTTTCACCAAAATACTCGATCCCAAACCAGCTGCCAAACATCAAGCCCCAAAACATGGTAGCAAGTCCGCAGTAGAGGACCAGCTTGGCATATTTCTTCTGATTCTCATCAAATTCAAATTTCCACAAAGCAAACAGAGCTGCTAAGGTCATAATCAAGCCATAACCGCCGTCTCCCAGCATCAGTCCGAAGAAGCCGATAAAAAAGGGAGCCATAACTGTGTTGGGATCGATTTCGCGGCAGTTTGGCAGTCCATACATTTCGGTAATACTCTCTACACTGGCACCAAGACTGCTGTTTTTCAGCAGCACCGGAAACTCTTCATCGTCAGCGGGTTGCCTGATATCTACAATGCATGTCCACTGCGCTGTGAGACGCTGCCTAACGCTTTCGCTTAATTCTGCCGGCAGCCAGCCATCAATTAAAAAAACGCTCTTAGTTCTGGTAAGAGTTTCTAATGCTGCTTCTTTATCCCGCTGTCCTACAAGATAATCATAGAACAGCTCTAAATTTAATTTTTCCACAGCGTATGCAGCAATTGCCGCTTCTTTTTCTTGGTAACTGCGGTCAAGCTCCACAACTTTTTGCCTAGCTGCCTGAATCTGCTCAGCAGCAGTTCCAGTCATACCGCTGAAACTAACTGGGGAAAAGTCGTATTTCTTCAGTACATTTTCCACAGGCCCCTGCAGCTGATGATGATAGATTAAAAATACATACTGCTGGAATTTATCTTGAGTGATTACAGCAAAGTAACTCGCGGGAACTTCTGAGGCTAATTCTTGCTTAATTTTTTCTGCATCAACAGCTGGGGGGATCACACCTAAGGTAATTTTGGTGTGCTTCGTACCTTGAAAATTTAGGGGAATATCCAGCGACTGCCACGGCTCAAGCCTGGCAATCAGGTCAGCCGCCTTATTCCGCTGATTCTGGATTTCCTGCTGTTCTCTGCTGAGGCGAATAATTTCGACGACAACCTCCTGCAGCCGCCCATGCTCAGCCTCCACAGCAGCAAACTCGCTGACAGCCACCGTTCTTTTAGTGAACAGCGGCTTTTTTCCCCCATTATATCTAGCTAATCTGCTTAATGCTAATTCTACCTGTTCCAGCTGGTTGTTTAACTGGGCAATGGTGCCGGTCCGGTCCTCTTTAGTAACCAGATGGGACCAATCTGTCAACAGCTCGGAACTGCTTAAATCCTGAGCAGTAATTTCGACTGCGCCCAGAGCCATCAGCTCTTCAAGGATTTGCTCCTTGTCGGAATTCAAACCAACCAGCGTCAGTTTATCCATGCTAACGACCGCCATATGCTTTCACTACCTTCTCTATAATCAGTTCGACGGCTTGGTCTAGGCGAGCTGCTGCTTCTTGTTTGATTGTTTCACATTCAGCTGCAGTTTCTGCCTGCAGTTTTGCTACTGCTTCTTCTGCTGCACTGCGAGCTCCTGCCATGATCTTCTCTGCTTCAGTTTCAGCATCCTGGATCAGCTGTTTTTCCAACTCGAGAACACGGCTGTGAGCTGCAGCAATGATTTCAAGGGCTTCAGCTTCCGACTGCTTTCTAATTTCTTCAGCCTCTGCCTCAGCCTGCATAACGGATTGAATAATATCACTCGACACTTAACTACCTCCGTTTCTAAAAAAATTCACTGCAGCAGCGGTGTTAGAAAGTATCTAAGCATGATATTACCATAAAATGCTGTAATTTGCCATATCAATGTTTATAAAAACTTTCTGATGTTAATATATAAAAAAAGCAGCAACCGCGAAGGTTGATGCTTTTAGAATTTAAATCCCATACCAAAGCTGATCGTCC
>JAAYLQ010000047.1 GCA_012521805.1 Bacillota bacterium | reverse complement strand
TCGACAGGAAAATCAACCTTGCGGCCAAAATCACGCTGTGCGATAGCCTGAATGTGCTTGGTTAAAAAGGCAAAAGGTGCTGTAATCCTTTTAACTAAAAGGGCGGAAAGGAGCATGCACAGCAAAACCGCGCCCAGGAGGATCACCAACAAAATTCTGTTTGTGGCACTTTCCATCTCAGTCAGTTTTTCCAGGCTTGAGTAAACTAACAGCCAGCGTACATCTAAGGGATTGGTGTCCGTCAGCTGCTTAATCACTACAGCATATCTTTGACCTTCTACCTCAACGGTGCCGAATTTTGGTTGGCTTCCTTGGGGCAGCTCAATCCCCGCAGCGATCGCTGCCCGGAGATTGGAATCGGCTGCCATCAGATCCCTAGGAACTACCGCTACCTGATTCGCTTCAGCATCTAAGAGGACATAATCTGCATTTAACACGGTCAGAGTTTCCCTTAGAACCCGATCCAGCTCAAAATAATAGCCTAACCTTTCAAATTCTGGAGGCAGTCCCGGCAGGAACGGTGCCCTACCAGGTGGGCGAAGAGCAGTTAGTTCTGCCTTCTGGGCAATCCTACCCAGCTGTTCCATGACATCTTGCTCCATATAAACCCGGGCAACAAATCCGAAAACCATAGCAGTCACTGCTGCCAAAACTAAGACGATCAGTAAATTGAACGTCAGAACCCGCCTCGTGATACTCCTACGCCGCATCTCAGCTATCCCTTTCTTTTATTCGAAAACCAAAGCCCCAAACTGTTTCAATTTCTACCACAGAATGAGCCGCACTTAGTTTTTTGCGAATGCGCTTCACTGTGTCATCTGTGGCTCGAGTCTCCACTGTACTGGCAAACCCCCAGATCTTGTCCAACAATTCTTCACGGCTGACCGCCCGATAGCGGTTGTTCGCCATATACTGCAGCACTGCAAACTCCAGGGCGGTAAACTGCAGGTCCTGACCTCGGCACATCACCTGTTTTGTATTCGGGTTAATAACTATATCTCCTAATTTGTGAGGTAACTGCATATCACGGGGGGTTTGATCCATTTCAATCCGGCGAAACAAGCTTTTCACCCTGGCCACCAGTTCCAGCGGGCTGAAGGGTTTTGTCAGGTAATCGTCACTGCCCAAAGTCAATCCCACAATACGATCGGGTTCAGTATCTTTAGCGGACACAATGATGATAGGCACAGTGCTGATCTGGCGAATAGTGGTACAAACCTCATACCCATCTAAACCTGGCATCATTATGTCAATCACCAGAAGATCCGCCTCCCGCCTATGAAAAGCTTCCACCAAAGACTGACCATCGGTAAATGTCTCAACCAAATAGCCCTCTTTTTCCAAGAAGCTGGAAATGATGTTCAGGATATTTCTTTCATCGTCAGCGATATAGATCAGCTTTTGCTCCACACTCACTCACCCCCACCTCTTATTATACTGTAATGCCGCCCTTTTGTTATGTTCTCTGCCGCGTTGCCGCAATTCTGCCACAATATTACGGAGATTTCTCCAAAACCTCTGTCGTATAATCAGTTTAGCAGCCGGCCATCAAAGGAGGTGAACTTGTGATTGAATGGCGCCATGAGCGCAAAATCATTATCAATGCATGTGACCACGCCAGTCTCTCAGTAACTCTAAGAGCAGCGCTCCGGCCAGATCCCCACTGCGACAGCAGCGGCATTTACACCGTTCGGAGTCTCTACTTTGATGATGTTTTTGATCAAGCGTTAACAGACAAAATCTCAGGCATGTTTACGCGAAAAAAGTTTCGCCTGCGCATTTATAATGGAAACCCCGATTTTATCCTGTTAGAGAAGAAAGTAAAGCAAGGTGAGCTGGGCCACAAGCTGAAAGCGATCCTTACCGAAGAGGAGTGCCACTCCATTCTCACTGGTGAAATCGACTTTTTGAAAGAGCGGACTGAACAGGTGTGTCGCGAACTTTATATCTGCCTGTCAACAGGTCTTTTCCGTCCCTGCTCCATTGTGGAGTATGACCGGGAAGCGTATATTTGGGAGCCAGGGCGCATCCGCATTACTATAGACTCTAATATCCGTACTTCCAATATCATCGCAGATTTCCTGAGTCCCAGTCTATCCCTTGTGGGGACAAGTGGCGGGACACGAGTTTTAGAAATTAAGTATGGCAATTTCATTCCACTGCATATCAGCAAACTTCTGCAGATTGACTGTCGGCAATTGGGCACCATGTCCAAGTACGCCCTCAGTCGCAGATTCTGTTAGTCTATATAATGGAGGTTGAGATGGTGAGTAACTTTGGCAGCACCCTAACTTTTAGTGACTTGTTTAAGAGCAGTTTCTTAAAGAATGCGGTGATGAGCTTTTCTCTTCTTGATGTGATTCTCACAATGCTGGTTTCTTTTGTTATTTCGCTTTTTATCTACGTAGTATACAAGAAAACCTTTAACGGCGTCCTCTACTCCCGCAACTTTAATGTCTCGCTGATGGGCATGAGCTTGATTACCACCCTGATTATCATGGGAGTCACCTCCAATATCGTGCTCTCTCTAGGTATGGTGGGCGCGTTGAGTATCGTGAGGTTTAGAACAGCCATCAAAGATCCCATTGATATCGTCTACCTCTTTTGGTCCATTTCTGTGGGTATCGTAACTGGGGCTGGATTATACCCCTTGGCTATCTTTGGTTCCCTCCTAATTGGGCTTTTACTGTTCTTCTTCAGTCGCCGCACTGTAGGGGAAATCCCCTACATGATTGTGGCCACGCTGAGTGATGCTGCAGCTGAGAAAACTCTACTTAACGGCATTGCTTCCCACGTTAAGCGGCAGAGCCTTAGATCAAAGGCAGTTCACGGGGGAGAGCGCATCGAGCTTACAGTGGATGTGCGTCTCAAAAATGAAGACACCGCCTTCATCAACCAATTAGCGGAAATCAAAGGTGTGGAGAATCTAGTGCTGGTCAGCTATAACGGCGACTTGTCTATCTAGAGGAGCTGAACAGAGAATGAAAATGGAACTGGTTACAGTTACCGCCCTGCTCTTAATCTTCGGAGTATTAGTTGTAGGGCTCTCCCCTCTTGTACCTGATGGGTCTCGGTTTACCTACGTAGAGCGATTTTTTCCATCAGATCGGGTAATCGATATTTACGTTGAACTAGCTCCCGATGATTTAGAAGAAATTTTTACAAACCCTCTCCGGGAGGAATACAAGGATGCAGTGGTTACCATCGATGGAGTAACGGTCAAACACGTAGGATTTCGGACCAAAGGAAACTCCAGTCTGCGCATGGTGGCTGGAAGTGATTCTAACCGCTACAGCTTCAAAATAGATTTTGACCAATATATTAAAGGGCAGAGCCTCGCTGGCTTAACCAAGCTCAATCTCAACAATTCTATGAGCGATCCGTCATATATGCGGGAACACTTGTCATACGAGCTCCTTGCGGAGATGGGAATTCCTTCACCTGCTGTGGGTTATGCCAATCTCTACATCAATGGCGAGCTCCACGGTTTATACGTCACTGTAGAGGGAATCGAAGAACCATTCTTATGGAGAACCTATGGTGCACCCTTGGGTAATCTTTACAAAGCATCCGAAGGCACCGATTTGGTATACCGCGAAGATCAAGACGAACAGGCCAGCACTTTAAAACTAGTGGTTGGCAGCAAAACCACACCTGATCAAAAGGTTAACGCCATGGTCAAAGCCCTTGCCACTGGTGAAGATCTCGAATCATATCTCAATGTGGATCAACTGCTGCGCTATTTCGCTGTAAACACAGTCTTGGTTAACCTTGATAGTTATGTCGGTACCTTTGCCCACAACTATTATCTCTACGAACAGGATGGGGTGTTTACTATTCTACCCTGGGACTATAATATGTCCTTTGCCGGTTTTGGCGGCACACCGTACTTGAGCATAGATACACCCACACAAGGAGTATCCTTAGAATCTAGACCCCTGCTGGGAAGTCTGTTAGCAAAGGAGGAATACAAGGAACGTTACTACCGCTATCTGGAAGAGATAATCAACGAACACTTTACTGTAGAGAAGATGACGGAAAAAATTAACCGGCTTGCGGTGCTGATCCGCCCCCATGTAGAAGCGGATCCCACAAAGTTCTTTAGTATGGAACAGTTTGAAGCAAGTCTTGGTTCTGGCAGTTCATCTGCCATAACTTCTAATCGCACCCGCGGTGCAATGCGGGGCGGAATGATGGGAATGATGGGCGGCAGTACAATTGGGCTAACCCAGTTTGTCACAGAACGAATCCAGAGCATCAAGGCACAGCTGGCTGGGGAAGTTACCCAGCAAAGCTCAGCTCAAAGTCCTTTCCCTGGCCCAATGCCCCAATTTCCGCAATTTCGAGGGAACAACCCCATGGGGAACCAAGCATTTAGAGGACAATGGGAGATGCCGCCAAACATGGCACCTCCTCCTGGGGTAGAAAGGATGCCCCGACAAATGCCGGACAGAATGCGAACTGAAGCAAATGTGATCTCCTCCGTTTACATTGCGACCATTGGTGCTGGGTTGGCACTGATTGCCATCGCTTGTTTATTCTTCCTTAAAATTCGCAACAAGTATTCTATCTAACCCCACCCCTAGATAAGGCTGCTCAAGGAGCGGCCTTTTTACCTTAAACTCTTAAAAAACCTCCGCTAGAGAACCTAACGGAGGAATGAATATTTAGTTCATGTTAAACTTTAAATCGATTCATTTGTTCTTCTACCGCTTCCGCTGCTTGAGCAGCTTCAACTGTAGATGCAGCCATCTGCTCAGTAGATGCAGACTGCTGCTCAGTCGTAGCGCTGATCTCTTCTGCTCCCGCAGCCAACTCTTGACTGGCAGCCGCTATATCAGCGATGCCTTGGTTCAGGGACTTAATCACCTCTGCAATTTCAGCAAACGTTTGACCTGTTTGATCTGCTATTTCCATTCCTTCCTTAACTCTACTGGCGCCTACTCCGGTACGCTCAACAGAGGCTTGAACAGAATCCATAGTCCGCTGAATCAATTTGGTAATATCTCCTGCTGCTTGAGCTGATTGTTCAGCCAATTTGCGAACTTCGTCAGCGACCACTGCAAAACCTCTGCCTTGCTCCCCAGCTCTAGCTATCTTGGATCACTAATATACAGCCAGTGGCTCAAAATTATGTTGACGATCGCAAGATAGCCTTAATCCCATAAAGAGCAGAATCTAAATCAAGCAACCACCAGCTGGATTCGGGATATTTAAAGCAAGATAAGCCCTTAGTCATCAAAGAATTTGTGATTGCTACTATTGATCAGATATGAACTGATCTCCTTGATTCTTGCGTTCTTTCCAAAGCCTTTGAACTTATACACATCGCAAAAATCAATTCTCAAATCATCATTAAAAAAGAATGATCCGTGGACAGCAGCAGTATTTCCATGCGTGATGGCATCATTAATCTTGATCTCTTTTAATCCTTTTTCAACGAATGCATTTTTTGTTGAAATTACATTTTGTTTTCCTGCAACTTCCCTATCACCGATGATGTTTAATATGATTTCATCGGCTAGATTTTCCAGGATAAAAGGATCTTCGTGATTGGCAACGGCTTTATAAAGATTTATTAGCAAAAATTTCTTTGGTGAATTACCGCAGTGTTCCGGATAGGTAATCTTCACTTCCAAACCTCCCCATAAGGAATATCGGTTTACCCCCCAATTTTGGAGAATATCTGTTTAATATTTCAACTATCACATGATCGCTCTTTTCTTAGGCAATCATTATATCTCGGTCAACAGTACTGCGGTAAACGCCATGGGCACTTTGTTCTTTAAGCTGCCATGACGTCGCCGGTGATTGTAGTAATCCATAAACTCATTGACACATTTGTAGGCTTTTGCATAGGAGTGAAACTCATGGCGGGACAGGCAGTCGCTCTCTAAAATTGAGTGAAATGATTCAATATGAGCGTTCATGTTCGCTGTGTTGTTTGGTACATGAGTGTGGTTAACCGGCAGCTCCGCACAGCCATCCTGGAATGCATTGGGCGGTGAATTGCGGGGGTTGTCTGTACGCAATATCAGTTTATCAGGATCCGTTACTCCTCGCAGCAAAATGGCTTGTCTAAGGGTTGTCAGTGCGTCTAGAGCCAAAGCACTAAGCCCTATGTGATAGCCCACAATGCAACGATCATAAACGTCGATGATTGACATTATGAAAAAGAATCTGTCGATGCCAGCAATATATCCATACTTCAGATCCATCTGCCAAAGCTGATTCTGGATTCGTTTAGCCTGTTTGCGCGGATACTTAGGATTCACCTTCCACTGGGGAGCACATCCAGCTCCTTACACAATCTGTATACCTTTTTGTAGTTAATGGACATGAGCTTTTTATAGCCATAAGGATACCCATCGCCAGCGATCTCCTCATGATGAACTCTTTAATCTGTTCATCGGAAATCTTCCGCTATGTATAGGTGTAGGAGTAGCCTGGTATCCGGCGTCCAGCGCGACTTTTTAATGGTTCTGACTAGATCACAAGACTTAAGTACAGTTGTTTTCGATTGACGAGCCTTATGCCTGTAGTAGGTGGAAGAAGCTAAACCGACAGAGTGGAGAACAAGTCCAGCATTATACCCTTGTTCAATCC
>JAAYLQ010000204.1 GCA_012521805.1 Bacillota bacterium | reverse complement strand
CCCTCCGGGCATTGCCCTGCAAAACACCTGGAATCTGTACACTCGGATCATCCAGGTGCATCAAGTTGCCAAAGGAGAACCGGTTGGTTATAATCAAGCATATATAGCTAAACGCGATTCACTGATTGGTGTGATTCCAATCGGTTACAGCGACGGCTTGGGATTGGCACCGGAAAACCACAGTCTGCGCCAGTATCTGCGCAAAACACTCATCCATTTAGTCCACAACCCGCTGCAGGTATCGGTTGACGGCATCAGCTGCCCAATTGTTGGTAAAATTGCGATGGGTATGTGCTGCATTGATCTGACGGACCACCCCCGCGCTCCTGACCTTTACGGTGCAGTGGTAAACATTAAAGCGCGCCGCACAGCAGTCAATCGGCGCATTCCGAAAATCTACACTATTAACAACAAGCTGGTTTTAATCCACTGGCAGGAGCGCTACTGGCAGCCAATGAGCAGAGATGGATTGGTTTATGTTAAAGAAATCAGTCTGCGTGCAGCTGTAGAAATTCTCAAACGGAGGAATCTGTATGGTTCTTGATGGCAAGAAGTTTTTCAAAATATTTTTGGTACTGCTAGCTGCAGCTGTAATTATTAGAATTGGAGTTGGGCGCTTAAATCGGATCCAGTTTGGTGATGGCATTGCACTGATCCAAATTGATGGAGTAATCGGCGAAGGCGGCGGCTCAGCCCTGATCAGATCCAGCGGGTCTTATCTGGAACAGCTGCAGACGGCTGCGGCAGATCCAAAAATTAAAGCGATTATCCTCCGCATCAACAGCCCGGGTGGAGCAGCTGCTGCTTCTCAGGAGCTGTACCAAACAGTGCTCCGCATTCGGCAGCAGGGCAAACCAGTAATAGCATCCTTAGGCGATACAGCGGCATCTGGTGGTTATTACGCTGCCGCGGCAGCTGATTATATCTATGCCAACGGATCGACAATTACCGGTTCGATTGGAGTAATCATGCAGACCACAAATTTGACAGAACTTTATCACAAACTGGGAATTGATGTGGATGTGATTAAGTCAGGAGAGTTTAAGGATATTGGTTCAAGTTCCCGTCCGATGAGGGACGATGAAAGAGAACTCTTAACTGATCTGATCATGGATGCTTGGGATCAATTTGTTGAGGATGTGGCAACAGCTCGAAATCTGCCAAGAGAACAGCTGGAAGCGGTCGCCGACGGTCGCATTATGACCGGCAGGCAGGCCTTAGAAGCGGGATTGGTAGATGCCATCGGTACTCTGGAGGATGCAGAACAAAAAGCGTTAGAGTTAGCCAACATCACCGGTCCCTATTATATTCAAACTTATCAAGAGCAGCCCAGTTTATTAGGACGGCTGCTGTCAATTATCGACAGTCTCGTTCCCCAGGCTGGGTTAAGCCTGCGTTATCAATGGATTTGACAAATATGCCCATACCCGGTATCATACAATTATTGAGGTGATTTCTGCATGGATAATAGTGAAGGTAAAAAGAAAATTATCCAGCGGTTAAAACGGATTGAAGGTCAGATCAGAGGCATTCAGAGAATGATTGAAGATGACAAGTACTGCATTGATGTACTGACACAAGTAGCAGCTGCGCGGGCTGCTTTAGACCGGGTTGGCATGATCATCTTTGAAGAACACAGCCACAGCTGTCTTTTGAAAGCAATCGAAGAGGGTCAGGTTGATGCGCTGGACGAATTGATGCATGCCTTAAAACGCTTGCTTAATTAACAAACGAGCAGTTCACACTGCTCGTGTTGTTTTATGGTAGGAAATCAAGGGGATTGACAGTTTCATTATGATATTTAATCCGAAAATCTAGGTGCGGCCCGGTCGATACACCGGTTGAACCCACTCTAGCGATTGGCTGGTTCGTATTGACCAGATCACCTTTTCTAACTAGTAGTTGGGAATTATGCCCGTACCAGGTAGTGTACCCACCTCCGTGGTCAATAACCACACCATAACCGTAATCCCCCATCCACTCCGCCTGAATCACGCGTCCAGAAGCTGCTGCCCGGACAATTGTCCCCTCTGGGGCCGCAATATCAATCCCACCGTGAAAATGCCTAATATTGGTGATCGGATGATTGCGCCAGCCGTATGGGGATGAAATCCTGCCTGAGACAGGCCAAATGAACTTTGGCGGCGACTTTGTTCTGCTGACTGCCGGTACTGCTCTGGCGGAAGTTGGGATTGTCAGCAGCTGTCCTGCTTGGATCCGGTTCGGATCACTGATTGAATTGTATTCAGCTAGGTCAGCAGCGGACAGGCCAAATTTTTGGGCAATAACTGACAGATTTTCTCCAGATCTCACTACATATTCTTGCTCAAACCCAGGGATGACCAGCTTTTGCCCTGGATAAATCACTGTCGAAGTTAATTGGTTAGCCTCGATCAACTCCTGAACTGAAACGCCATAGGAACGGGCAATATGACTAAGGGTATCCCCCGCTTTTACTATATATTGCAGCTGTGCTATGCCTGCTTGAAGTGCCGCAATAGTTTGGGGACCCACGATTCCATCGACAGCTAAATTCTGATCCCGCTGAAACCGTCGTACTGCTGCATCGGTTTCAGCACCAAAAATTCCATCCACTGCCACCGGGTAACCCGCGGCAAAAAGATATTCCTGAAGGAGCTCAACGTCAGCTCCGCGCATTCCCAGACGCAGATTGCGCGAACCCAACCCATCTGCAATGCTGGTTGGCGTCAGTAAGGACAGCGATAGCAGCAAAATTAATATGACGACAAACCTGACTTTCATATTTCCCTCCCGTTAGATTGACTTGCGCAATATTTTCCTTTATATGAAAGTATTGGTTGAATCGTCTTATTTTATTCATTTTGCCTCTAAAGTGTTTCTAAGTAATGATAAGCACTCATGGCAGCCACCGCTCCATCCCCAGCTGCGGTCACAATCTGCCGCAGATAGGTTTCCCGGACATCACCGGCGGCAAACACTCCTGGGATCTTAGTAGCCATCGTCCCGTCTGTGTCTATATATCCATTGGCATTGAGCAGTCCAGTTGCCTGAAGAAAGCCGGTGTTGGGAAGATAACCGATATAAATAAACACTCCATCAGCGTCTAAATGGGAAACTTCTCCTGTTTTCATATTTTTCAATTTAACCTGGGTCACCCGATTTTCACCGACAATCTCTTCAACTATTGTATCCCAAACAAACCGAATTTTGTCATTTGCGAAAGCCCGCTGCTGCAGAATTGGGGCAGCCCGCAGCTGATCACGGCGGTGTACAATGGTTACCTGCGCTGCAAAGCGGGTCAGAAAAATTCCTTCTTCAACCGCTGAATCTCCGCCACCAACAACAATCACATGCTTGTTGCGGAAAAAAGCACCATCACATGTAGCACAGTATGATACACCGCGCCCCGCTAGTTCCCGTTCACCGGGTACATTTAGTTTTTTGGGTTGGGTACCAGTGGCGATAATCAGGGCTTTGGCAGTTATTGTCTCCCCACCTGCTAAGATTATCTTTTTAACACTACCGGCTAAATCAACATCCACTACCTCCGCCTGTCTCCATTCAGCCCCAAACTCCAGCATGTGCTCATAATAAAGCTCAGAGAGCTGGGGACCGGTAATGGATTTATATCCTGGGTAGTTTTCGATCTCCAGAGTATTCTGCATCTGACCTCCAGGTAACCCTTTATCCACAACAATTGTTTTAAGGTTTGCCCGACCAGCATACATTCCCGCGGTCAAACCACTTGGTCCACCACCTAAGATTGCTAGATCATACATCTCAAACACCCCTATTTAATTTGGTAAGCGGTACCGCTTTTAGTAATGATTAGCAATATAAAACAGACTAACTGTATTATAGCAGTTAGTCTGTTTCTCTGCAAGCGGCTATAAAATCTGCGCCAGATCTCTTAATCCTGATGATACCCAAACATTACTTGATGTATCCATCAGAATTGCTTCATAACCAGCTAAACTTTCGATAAGCTCCTTTCCTTTGTCCCAACCCAATACAAATAGGGCAGTTGACAAGGCATCTGCATCTGCGGCATCACCGCCGTAAACTGTGACGCTGATCAGACCTTGGGCAGGATATCCGGTTTGGGGATCAAGGATATGATGATAGCGAATGTTGTCTTGGAAAAAATACCGCTCATAATCACCGGATGTTACTATTGAGCTGTCAGTCATTTCTAATACCGCAATCAAGCTGTTGGATTGGCGGGGATGCTGTACGCCCACCCGCCAGGAACTGCCATCAGGCTTTGATCCTATCGTGGTGATATCGCCTCCGGCATAGATCATCCCGCTGGTAATCCCATGCTGTTTAAGGACCTGGCAAGCCCGATCCACAGCATATCCCTTAGCAATGCCGCCCAGGTCTATAATTGTACCCACCGGTATGCGGACGCGTCCTGCATCCGCATCAAGCTCAACCGCAGTATAATCCACTGCAGCCAAAACCCTCGCAATCTCCTCATCAGCCGGAACCCGCTGCGGACTGCCGCCAAAGTTCCAAAGGTCAATTAACACACCAACAGTGATATCAAACGCGCCGCTGCTGATTTCACTGTAATACAGCGCTTTTTCAAGCAGAGCGACAACTTCTGGGGCTACTGTAACCCACTCGCCAGCATGGGCATTGATCTGGGAAACAGCACTGTCCTCCAGATGGCGGGAGAAGAGCTGTTCGACTCTAGCCATTTCTGCAAAGGCAGCTTCAACAGCAGCCTCGGCATCGGGCCCAAAAGCCCTGATTTCTACAGCAGTATCCATCAAAAACTTGGTCTGCTGTGCAGAAGTAAGAGACTGCGCTGGTGATCTTTTATGCATTACCACAGCACCGATAACCGTGCCGATTACCACCAGCGCAAGCACAACAACAAGAATATATTTGTTTTTCATACGATCATCCTTCAGCCTGCTTTACGCTTGATGACAGGTTTGCCTTCTTGATATTCAATTGTGTTAACTGGACAAACAGCCACACACCTACGGCAGTTAATGCATTTGTCATAATCAATTTCTGCTAAGTTGTTAGTAACTGTAATAGCATCTACTGGACATTCTTTCTCACAGCGGCGGCAGGCAATGCAGCCTACTTGACAAACCTTGCGCACTTCCTTACCTAATGCTAGAGAACGGCAGCGGATGTGCACACCCATTTCTTCCCCAGCCAAAACAATTATATTGCGGGGACACGCTTTAACACATTCACCACAGCCGGTGCATTTTTCTTCAATTACAACCGGCAGACCATTTTGATTCATATACATGGCATCAAAAGGACAGGCTTTAACGCAGGTACCGCCGCCAAGACAGCCGTAAGTGCAGCCTTTATCGCCACCTTGAGTCAAATTCATAATGCGGCAGTCTTTCGGTCCATTGTATTCAGCCCTTTGAACCGCTTCGGCGTGGCCGCCTTTGCACAGCACCTGAGCTACTTTGCGTTCAGGAGCAAGCCCTGCATCAGCCCCCATAATCTCCGCAACTTTCTCAGCAACATCTATGCCCCCAACGGGACATCCATTAACTGGGGCTTTACCCTCGGCAATAGCTTCTGCCAAGCTGCGGCATCCGGCAAAGCCGCAAGCACCGCAGTTTACACCGGGCAGAGCTATTTCAATTTCCTCGATTTTCGGATCTACCTCTACAGCAAACTTTTTAGAAGCAACAGCCAGACCGATTGCTAAAATTACCCCAATTCCCCCCATGCTCAACACAGCAAATAGGCTGTTAGTCAATTTATTCACTCCTTCATAATACCTAAATCATTCCGGCAAAGCCGCTGAATGCCAGCGATAACAATCCTGCAGTAATAAAAGCAATTGCTGCGCCTTTTAATGGTTTAGGAATATCAGCAAATTCCAATTCCTCTCTAATTCCTGCCATCAAGATCAGCGCCAATGTAAAACCAACTCCTGCTCCAAATCCGTAAACCAAAGATTCACCTAAATTATAACCCCGGGTCACACCATTAATGGCTAAACCCAGCACAGCACAGTTTGTAGTAATTAAAGGGAGGAAAATTCCCATCGCTTGATATAATCCTGGGCTGGATTTGTGCAGAAACATCTCCACAAGCTGTACCATTGCAGCGATTACCAAAATAAACGACACAGTCTGAAGAACTTGCAATCCCAGCGGAATCAGGATGAAATGCTGAATCAACCAGGAGGCTAGGGCAGCCATAACCATAACAAAGGTGGTAGCAGCCCCCATTCCGATCGAAGTGGAAACCTGCCTTGATACCCCAATAAATGGGCAGAGTCCTAAAAACTGCGTTAATACAAAGTTGTTAACCACAACAGTACCGATGAACAACAGCAAATACTCCACTGTCTTTCCCCCCTAGCTAGCTGTTTTTTGCCGTTTTGCGTTTGTTCTTTCCGAAATCTTCGTGCCGATAAAATTCATTAGTGCTAAAAGAATTCCTACAGTAATAAACGCTCCTGGTGGCGAAGT
>JAAYLQ010000203.1 GCA_012521805.1 Bacillota bacterium | reverse complement strand
GAAGTGGTAAAAGCGCTCAAAAAAGGCACACAACCACATCATTTTAACGCCTGGTTTTGGACAATTGCCCGGAGAAAATACGCCCAATATGTCCAAAAACAAAAGCTACACCGCCTTTCCGGTGTGCTGGCACCTCACCATCAGGCAGTGAACCAAATCGAACAGCTCGATGAGCAGCTGGCCGATGGTGACGACGTACGGGCAATCTACCGTGAGCTCTCCAGACTGGCAAAGATCTACCGCAGCATAATGATTAAACACTACCTTGAAGATAAATCTACCGGCGAAATTGCCGAGGAACTTGGCATTCCCACCGGTACTGTCAAGCGCAGACTCCATCACGCACGCCAATTATTGAAAAGGGGTGTAACCAAGGTGACACATTTAACTGGGAAAAGAAGCTGTATGCCTGATACAATCACATTCTGGACAAATGGACCTGCAGAGAATATTCAAGGATATCTGCGCAGGCAGCTGGCTAAAAACATCCTATCTGCATCTGCACAGAAGTCTGTTACCATCGATGAGCTGTGTGGAGAAATCGGACTCGCCCGTCCCTACATGGAAGAAGAGGTTGAGCTTTTGGAGGAAGCCACTCTGCTGAGGACAGTAAATCAGAGTACCTATGCTGCTGATCTAATTATCCTTGATCGCAGCCTGATTGATGAACTCCTTGACGAAATAACGGCTTTGGGAGATTCGCTGGCACCACAAGCATATGAAGTTCTCATAAGTGTTAAAGAAGACATTCTGAACCTAGATTTCTACGGTAATACTTTTGACTGGAAATTCTTAAGCTGGATATTTATCGACAGCATTGTTGATGCAGTTCTCGAACGCGCAGCGGCCAGCGCATTCAAAAACATGCCCGGAACGCTGCCTGCTTATAACAAACCGTGGTACATCGGCGGAATTCGGGAGAATACAGAAGAACAGAGATTCATCTCCATTTACCGCAACCAGCAGTCCTACCGCCTTCCGGAACGAGATTTAGTGGTGGGATTTTACGGCTATCAGGATGACTATCATTTTCCATCACGCATTAACGAGCTTGACAGCCACTCCGCCAGTCTTATATTAGGCTTACTGCTTGCTAATCAGTCTAACAGTGAATTCTCCTATGACGAAAAAGAAATTTTGGCTGGTTTAATCGCCAAAGGCATTCTAAAAAAAGAAGGCAGCAGCCTGCTTCCAGCTGTTCCCATCTTCAAAGCTGGCCACACGGGAGCTCTTTATTCGATCATTACGCCAAAAGTACGGTCACTCGCCGAGCCTGTTGGACCTGTGGATCAAGATCCACAATAAGATGGAAGCTGTGCTTGATAAGGAGCTGCATAATCAGATTAACACCTATGTTCTAAACCTGATGCTGGAACTGCGCCAGTCAATGGTAAGCTATGGGCTAGAGCAGGGACTGCTGAGTTATCCTGCTGAGAATACCCTGCCGCTGGAAGCTATGTATCTCATTTATGGCGATACCTTCTTCAACAGTAAAGTGCAGCCCGTATTCGAGCGCTGTATTAAAGAGATTTACCAGCTTGAATATACGCCCAACAGCCGGGAGGAGCTTGTCAATCGGTTCAAAGCAAGTATCAAGGCTCTAACAGGTGAGTCTAACGGGATCATTATTCAGAATTCAGACCATTCCCGTGCAGGTGGAAAAACCATCCACTTAAAAAATCATCTGTCCAACACCCAGTTAGCCGCAGCAGATATTGATATTAGGATCACCGAGTATGAGACCGCTGAGCAAATCCTTACAGGATTTCAAGTTAACAATACCTACTCCGGCAGACCAAGATACCAGGATTCTAAACGAATAATCTGGGTGGTTTGGTGCAATGTAAACCAAGGCATTAACAGCTGTTTTGCCCTCTTCAATTTGGATCGATTTATGATCAGCATCAATGCAGATACAACCATAGATTCTAGTATCTTTAACAGCGGCGACTGGGATTCGATTCTCGTGCAGCCCGGCATCAAGCAAAAGCTGCTGGACAGCGCAGAAAGGCTGGATGCAGTGATAAAACACTTCGTCAATGCAGTATAGCAAGCCTTTTAAAACACACTATAATGTGATAAGGTAGAGGCGAGGTAGGGACCTGCGGATGAAAAATGATGAAAAGATTCTAACACTTTTGGACAAAATATTTTCCGAACTCCACAGCTTCAGAGTGGAAGCGAACAGCCGTTTTGATTCCGTAGAGCAGCGGCTCGATACCATGGAACAGCGGCTTGATTCGGTTGAGCAGAGGCTTGATTCAGTTGAACAGCGACTCGACAACATGGAACAAAGGTTGAACTGCATCGAACAAAACAT
The DNA here is from genome assembly GCA_012521805.1 of Bacillota bacterium. GTDB lineage: Bacteria > Bacillota > Limnochordia > Darwinibacteriales > DTU012 > DTU012. The sequence continues at coordinate 214 of JAAYLQ010000203.1, read as the reverse complement.
GGTTACTAAAGAGGAACTGCTAAATGTTAATGAAGAATTCCAGGAAGATATTAAAACAATGCTCTCTCTTGTTTCGAATAAGATCGATGAGCATGCCGAAAAAGTAACTGCCAAGTTCGAAGTTATCAATGAGCGTCTGTTCGAGCAAGAGTCTGAACTTAAAATACTCAAGAAAAAGGCAGCTGGCCAGTAAAAATAATTGTAACTTTGATTG
>JAAYLQ010000202.1 GCA_012521805.1 Bacillota bacterium | reverse complement strand
TCGGTCTTTTGCATCAATACTGCGAAGTATGACTGAGGTCTATCAGGAGCGGTATACGCGGTCCGTACGTACCGTTCTGTGAGAGGAAAACCGCTAGGCTGATCACCTAGCGGTTACCTACTCGATTCATTTTAAGAAACCCGATCCTGCTCTTGAAATTCTATTTCCACAGTTTTGGTGAGTAAATCAGCATAAGTAAATGATGCATTTTTTACTGCCGCTGTTTTATCCAACTTCACAACAAAATGCCTCGGATATGTTTCAGCAACTACACCTTTATTGACTGTCTTTTTCTTCCGACTGTGATTAACGGTCAGAACTACCTTCTTTCCAAGATGTTTGTCAATGAATGTACGGATTTGATCAATCGTAACTGGTTGACCTGACATCAACGTCTCCCCCTTCATTCTGAAAGTGTGTTTTCCCAAGCAGCGTGAACAATTGATATCAGACACATCTATTCACCACTAACAATCTTGATTTTCGTTATGATTTGAAATTGAAGTCTTGAAGATTGGGACGTTGATTCTGTGGATTTAGGCAGCGTTGAGTGGTGATTAAGCAGAAATATGTTTTCCATGCGGTCCATCTCCCTTCAATTACTATGAAATCAAAAAGCGTGATCTACCGTTAAAATTTCGAGTAGATTCACGCTTGGAGTACTCCTACGAGGTTAGCTGACGGATTAGGGCACCCAAGTTGCCCCTCTTGATATCATATCAAGATTCACCCCTAAAATCGGTTCCCCCGCTTCATAATAATTGAATTCGGAGATTATCTTTTGTCTATATTATAGCAGAAAATTGAATTAAAATCAAATTCGCGCTTTAATCTTTAAAACACTTTAATACATTGATCTAGATTTGCTGCAGCGCTCTACCTGCTTGGTTATATTCTTTCGTCCTCCGCGGGTAATATTTCAGGGTATCCAACAAAAATTTACAAAAAAATAACCTCAGGTTCGGTCCCAAGGCGGAGAGCAGATCTTACCCCAGTCTGTTTTCACTTGTGCAGCAGCGCAGTATAATTGGCACAGTCAGGAAGAGTTATAACAGACAGAACATTTGGAGGGTTGTCAGATGCAGATTGAAGCGCGCAGGTATGGATTTGCGGATTTGATCAGGTTACCGCTGCAGGCTGCACCGGCAGCGGCAGTTTTGGTAGGCTTGAACGCTGTTTTGGCCGGGATCGTCCCTACCATTCAGGTGTTAGTTACCGCTGATTTTATTGACACAGCCCTTGGAATTTTACAGGGCAGTCTGGAGCGCAGTCAAATTTACAGCTCCTTATTCGCAATCATCCTGCTGATTGCCTACAGCTGGGTAACTGGTGCTTTAGCAAATCTCACCAATGTTAAACTTAATCTCGGACTGGAGAAAAATTACCAAACGGCAGTGATGGATAAAAGAGCACGGCTGCAGTATCAGCATATCGAAAATCCGGAAACTTGGGATTTGATTCAGCGCGTTACCAGCCAGCCCGAGGCGCAGTTAGCCAGCGGTTACAATTTGCTGATTTCACTGACGGCAGGGATTTTAAGAATTGGCGGTATTCTCGGGATTTTGATTGCTGAGGTGTGGTGGGCTGCCTTAGTGATCCTGTCGTTTTCCATTCCGCTGTTTGCCCTTGCGGTAAAAAGCGGTAGAGCTAGTTATCAGGCCAGCAAGGAAACGGCCAAATTGAGGCGCAAAAGCAACTATCTCGCAACGATTTTAACCAGCAGGGAAACAGTGGATGAACGGACTCTATTCGGATACAGCGATTATATTAATGAACTGTGGCATGAACGCTATGAAACCGCCCGGAAAATCGAGCATCAAGTGCAGAAAAAATGGTTTATCAGGACTAAGGCAGGCGGAGTAATTACAGCGCTGATTTCTGTTTTGATAGTATTAGTACTGCTCAACCCGGTTTTTACCGGAAGCTTATCAGTGGGTTTATTTATGTCCTTGGTAGGAGCTGCTTTCAATTTGGTGCAAATGATGTCGTGGGGGTTATCCCGCTCGGTTGATCAACTAGCTAGGTACCGCGAGTATTTAAAGGATCTAACCGAGTTTGCTGGGCTAGACGAATCTGAGTCAGGTCAAGTGATGCCGGCAGGCACAGCACCTCAGTTTAGAACGTTAGAGTTTAGAAATGTCAGCTTTAAGTATCCAGGTACCGAGAAATACGTACTTCGGAATCTGTCGTTCCGAATGGAAGCAGGCAGGCACTACGCATTTGTTGGAGTAAACGGTTCTGGCAAAACCACAATTACAAAGCTGATTGCTGGACTTTATGAAAATTTCACAGGGGAGATTCTGCTCAACGGCAGAAGTATCCGCTCATATCACCCCTCTGAATTAAAAGCGATGCTCAGCATTGTGTATCAGGACTTTGCCAAGTATTACATTTCAGTGAAAGATAATATTGCGCTTGGTGCTGTCAACCGAATTAACAGATACGAGGACTGGGAAATTACCCAAGCACTAAACCAGGTTGGCTTAGCTGCTGCAGTCAACAAACTGCCGCAAGGTATCAATACTCCACTGGGTAAAATCAAGCCAGATGGGCAGGACATTTCCGGCGGCGAGTGGCAGCGGATTGCTATGGCCCGTGCGATCATCAATCCAGCACCCCTGCGGATCTTGGATGAACCAACAGCAGCACTGGATCCTATTAGTGAAAGTGAGCTTTATCAAGAATTTGAGCGCATCAGCTGCGGTAAAACAACTATTTTTATCAGCCACAGGCTTGGCTCTACGAAGCTGGCTGATGAAATCTTTGTGATTGGCAGTGGGCGAGTGCTGGAACAGGGTACACATCAAGAGCTAATGGCTCTAAACGGGATCTACGCCCAAATGTATGAAAGTCAAAGGAGCTGGTACAGTTGAGCAAACATATTTCTCTCCATCAGATAGTCTGGCGGATACTAAAAATGGTGTTAGCCTCCTGTCCCCTGTATTTTATCGCTGTTTGTGTGATAGGGGTGATCCATGGTTTTTCTTGGGGCTTAAACACCTATGCAACCCAATTATTCTTTGACTCTGTTGCTTCAGCTGTAAGCACAAAGAGCGGACTGACCATGGTGTATATCAGCCTCGCTGTGTTGGGTACAGTGACAATTGGCAGCCAGGTGCTCAATGGAGTCCACAACTTCATGGTCAATTCTCTATCCAATCGGATGCCGGGACACCTAGGCAAATATATTCATCAAAAAGCAGCACGCGTTGAACCAGTCTTATATGAATCACCAGATCTGCTTGATGATATCAACAAGGCTCAGCAGGGTGCCATTAACAGTTTAGTACTGCTGGTTGTAATTGTATCGCTCTTTACCTTCTATCTGCCTTACTTCGCCTTCATGGCCTGGTATCTTTATCGCTTAAAGCCGGTGCTGGTTATCTCATTAGTATTTATTTTTATCCCTGTGATGATCACACAGCTGATCAGGGGAGCAGTTCATGCCCGCCTGGAAGATGAATCAGCGCCCCTCAGGCGTGAAGTGGATTATTATCTCCGTTGTATCTGCGATCGGGAATACTTTAAAGAAACCAGACTGTTAGGTGCCTACCGCTTTTTTAAGGAGCTTTATCTAACTGCGTTAAAGGCAATGCACCAGAAAAAATGGACTGTTGAATTGAAGACTAACCTTTTGGAACTAGGCATGAAAATGCTGACTTTAGCGGGGTATTTCGGAGTGCTTTATCTCTTGTTCGCCGCGTTAATGAATGGAGAAATCAGTATCGGCAGTTTTGCAGCAGTGTTTGCATCAATTGAATTGATGTTCAATATTATGGAGGAGATTATCAGCAGCCATATCGGTAGGTTGACCCAGAATTTAGGCACGGTGCGTAACTTCATCCGTTTTCTTGATCTGCCGGAGCGTTCTGGTTCAATGGAACGGGTTTCCTTTACTGACGGCATCAAATTTACCAATGTCTGTTTTTCCTATCCTGGTGCTGAGAAAAATGCGGTGGAGCAGATCAACTTAACAATCAAGCCGGGTGAAACCATCGCGATTGTCGGGGAAAACGGAGCAGGGAAATCCACTTTGGTCAAGCTGCTGATGGGACTCTACCTGCCGACAGAAGGCACAGTTGAAATTGGTGGAGTAGACAGCAGAGAGCTCAGCCTCAATTCAGTTTATCAGGGCATCACCGGCGTATTTCAGAAATACCAGCGGTATCAGCTCACGTTAAAGGAAAATGTGGAGATCAGCGACCTGAAAGCTCAGGATCAGGCGCGGCTCTCGGCGGCGGCTGCCAAGGCAGACCTTGAACTGTGCCCCGAAACTTTTCCCCAGGGTTTTGAGACAATGCTTTCCCGGGAATTTGACGGGGTAGATCTTTCAGGCGGTCAATGGCAGCGGGTTGCTTTAGCTAGGGGCTTTTATCGGGTTCATGATCTGATAGTTTTAGACGAGCCGACTGCAGCGATTGATCCGCTGGAAGAAACTAGGATTTATGAAAAGTTTGCCGAACTTTCTCAAGATAAGACTGCCGTTATTGTTACCCACCGCTTGGGCTCGGCAAAAATTGCTGATCGAATTGTGGTGATGGATCAAGGCAGGATTGTGGAAGTTGGTACTCATGAACAGCTGATCCAGGAGCGGGGTAAGTATGCCCAAATGTACCAAGCCCAGGCTCAATGGTATGTCAGCTGAGAACTAGGGAGGTAATCAGAATGACAAAAAAGATGCTGATGCTGGGACTTAGTCTGCTTATAGTGGCAGCTGCAGTATGCCCGAGCACTGCTTCGGAAATCTACGTGAGGATTTCACCGGAAATGGAACTGCTTTCAGGTGTGCTGTCCCAGATATCCTGGATTGCTCACCGGGGACCAGCCAATGGCGGCAATGAATACTTTCGGGCTCTGCAGGAATTTTTTGATCCATACCGGGAGCATGAGGCTGTAAAGATCGCTCAGAGGTTAACTGATCGTGGATTTACTTATGATGCTCCACCTGCATTTGCAGCTCATTTGGGACCGCTGCCTGATCTAGAGTTGGCTTACGAGTACAGTGAATATCTAATCCAACGGGCCGGAAGCCGCAAAAACTTAGAGGATTTTCGTTTGGCGCTGAAAACCTTGGCGGAAGAAGCTCGGTTTATGGACTTCTATGCCGCTTGGGAACCTTACTTAGCTGAAATTGTGGCTGAAACCACTGCAGAATTTGAGCCAGAAACCGCTAAAGGCTGGTTGGAACAGTTTTTTGGGTGGGAGGCAGCTGAATTCCATCTGATTTTAGCTCCAGCAATGTTTCCCGGTGGTGGTTATGGGGTAACTATAGACACTCCTGATGGCGGTCTGATTGCCTATCAAATCACTCGGGAAAACGGCATCAGCACGGATCGACCGGAATTTCCCACCGGTCAGAGTTTAGAGCAGCTGACAGTCCATGAGCTCGGTCATTCCTTTGTCAATCCCAGTATTGATGCTTATCCCAAGGAGGTTAATAAGCTACGGCCCCTCTATAATCGAGTCAGATCTGAGATGGAGCGTCAGGCCTATGGCAGTGTAGGCATCTTTCTGAATGAACAAGTCCTGCGGGCTGTGGAGGTGCTGGCTGCAGGGGAGTTGTATGGAGCTGCAGTTGTGGAGGAGCAGATTGCGTATCACGAAAACCGCGGGTTTTATTTAACCCGATTCGTCCTGGAACAGCTGGAAGTTTATCAGTCAAATCGCGACCAATATCCAACTTTTAGAGAATTTGTTCCTGTTTTACTCAGTCAGCTAGCTGATTATCAAGCTGAAAACTGTTCCTGGTGGGAGAAATTGAGGGGGATTTTGCCCTTTTAACCGAGCAAGCATGATCTGAAAACGCATAGGAAGTTTTTCTGTGCGTTTTCTTTTTTGTTAATGCAACCATTTTACAGTTTAATGCCTCTAAATAAGTGAAGGGAGTGGAGAATTATGCAGAGGCATTTTACTGCAGTAATTACAGTGCTGCTGATTTGGGTGCTGCTGGGAGTGGCAACTACCGATGCTCTCAGCTGTAATGCCGCTCCTGAAACTATTGGCAGCTTCAATCGGGAAAGTACTGTTTACAAGTCGGGTTACAACGGTGAATACTGGGAAAGCCGCTATGTGCGGCCCCAGGATCAATCAGTATTTCTGCTGCGGCAGTACACCGCAGAGCTGAACTATTCCCTTGCTTCCCCCATAGAAAGCTTTGAATTAGACGGTACAACTATTTGGCATTACAGTTATCCCATGAACATTAGTGAGGAGAATCGCACGATTAGAATTCAGATCTACCTCTATTACTGGGAGCAGGGAGACTGCTATCTGGAACTAGAGGGTGGTAACCGTCAAATCCTGCTGGACAGCTTGGCTGCCCTGATAGCTGTGAAGAAGGGAGTGGAGCAGTAGTGAGGATCAGAATTAAAAACAAATACCTGATTTTAGCCCTGATTATTTTTGCTGCTTCAACAGGTTTGATTTATGCCTCCGGCGGTTATTACCTTTACTTCAAGGCAGAAAAGGCAAAAAACGCAGAGGACTATGCCGCCGCCCTCGCCTATTACGATGCGTTAATTACCAGGTATCCGGATCACGAATATGTACCTCAGGCGCTGCGGGAGACAATTGAGCTGCTGGCTGACAGCCGAGATCGAATTACAGCCAGATTTAGGCACAACAGCTCTTCGCGCACTATACCTCCACCTGGATATGAACAGCTCTTAGAAAGTGGGACACTGACTTTAGAAGACCGGTGCTGGATGCTGTACGAAATTATCAAGGCTCCCGACAACAGCGATGTTAAATTCAATGGATTAAACCTGGTGTTTGAGGAGTTGGGGGCTATCATCGAGGAGCGGGATTTTGCCGAGGCGGAACAGTTCTACTGGAACATCATTGAAAACAGAGAATTTAAAGTGCTGCTGGAAGCCACTGAACGACTGATCCTGCTCTACCTGCAGCACGACATGCTTGATCAAGCGATGTCAGTTGTGGAGTATGCGAAAAGCTACGCCGGATCTCTGTCATTAATGAACGAATGGCTGGGCCATATTTATTTTGCCCAGGGAAATTTTGAGCAGGCTGAAGCGATGTACGCTCAAGGTGTAAGCTCCTGGCTGTCCATACAGAAGCTGGATATGCTCAGGAAGATTAAAGGAAATGGAACCCATTTAATTGAAGGCGTAGTTACTTTGAACGGCGCGCCATTTCCCGGAGTTAAGGTGCTGGTTTATCCTGGCCCAGAGATAACTGAAACCGAGCATTACCGCAGCATCAGTTGGAGCGATCGAGAGCTTTTCTCAGTCAAGACCCGAAATGATGGTCAGTTTGTGCTGCGGCTGCCGGATGGAGAATTTGAGATCGGCATTGAGCTGAACCGAGCCCAGATGGAACTGGTGGATGGAATGCAGCTGCGGATCAAAAACAGCACTCTCAGCTTGCATTCACAGGATCCAGAGTCAGCAAGAGTGGAGTTTAGTTTTATTGAACCGCTGCGGTTGATCCAGCCTGAACCCGGGTTCAAGTACAGCGGGGGACCAATTATTCTTGAATGGACGCCTTATCCTGAAGCAGATTACTACCAAGTAATTGTTACCTGCGTGTTTTCCAATCCTGATGGAACTGAGGCTGCTGCAAGTGCGATAGCAGCGACGGTCGATGCGACCAGCATCGAGCTGGACAGTCTCTTTGATCCCCCCTTCTTCCTGATTTATGACGGCGACGGAATTCACCCCGGTTCGCTGTTGGGACGCCCGGACCAGATTGGTATCAGAATCGAGGCGTGGACAGAGGCAGGAGAGCATCTGCCGGCAAATGATGCTTTAAATCTGTTTGACAGACCGAGGGAAACTACCTGGATTGCTGTTAATCATGGAGATTTGAGTCCAGCAGAAAAACTGATTCTAGAGCGGAAATATGACGCAGCTTTGGAACTGCTCCAGCAGAAATTAGCGGCTGATCCAGACAATATCGGTGCTCTGTGGCTGCTGGCTCGCTTCTACTACTGCGGCACCTACGTTACCGACCACACAAATTTAGTCAATTTTGCCAACCGAGATTTAGTCAAGAGCTTGGAAACGCTCCGCAGAATTGAAGCGCTTGATCCAAACGGCAGGGTACAAAGGATGATTGAAGCTGTGCTGAGGGAACTGGAAGACGGCATCAAGTGAAGTAAATAACATTTAGTTTGCTTGCGGGGAGGGAGCAGAGTGGATTCAGAACTGATTGATCAAATAGTCAATGATTATGCTGATCGGCTGCTGCGGGCTGCAGTTCTGATCCTTGGCGATTACCATCTTGCGGAAGATCTTGTGCAGGAGACACTAATCGATGCCGCCACTCATCTCTCCTCTTTTCGCGGTGAAGCAGCTCTATACACCTGGCTGTACCGAATCCTGATCAGGCGCTGCCGCCGGCAGCAGAACCGTAAATTTTGGAGCATGCTCAAGTTTGTTCCTAAAGATGACCTGGACCGGTGCTCGGAACAAACTGCGGCCTGCCACACCGAACAGGTAGTTCAGAAAATGGAAATCACCGCAGCCCTACAGCAGCTGCCAAAAATTTATCGGGAAATTATCGCTTTGTATTACTATGAAGAGTTTACTACAGACGAAATTGCCCAGATTTTAGGAGTAGCCCAGGGCACAGTTAAAAACCGTCTGTACCGGGCCAGGCAGAAGTTGACCAAAATTTTTCGGGAGGAGGAGTGTGATGAGCTTCAGACAGAAATTACAAGCTGAGCTCCAGAACGTAAAGTTCACAGAACAGCAGAAAAGAGCGTTAAAAACTGAGATGAGGCAGGCATTAAAAAGGACTAGCAATCAACCCCTGCTGGAGCAATTTCTAGCGTTTTGGAACGGCTGTACTGAAATTTCTATTCCGGTATTAGCTGGTATTGTCTGTTTAATGGTGTTAGGCTTTAGTTCGGTTTATGCCCATGTGTTTATTGTGGATGAAACCATCGCTGCGCTCCTTCTCAAAACAGCGGTTGATGTGTGTGAAGTATATTACATCAACCAGGGTGTAGTAGTGCTGTGAGGAAAGGGGGATCACTTAACAACTTCCACAGACAGAGTATGGACGATGTTTTTTATGCGGTAGCGTTCAAGTTCAGTGCTGTCCAGCTTGCCTTCCTTGAGCTGCTTTTTCAACTGTTTTTCATTGTAAGTTTCAATAACCAACTCATTTAACCCCACTGCTTTTAAGTATTCAGTTACCCCATGCTCATATCTGCTGCGGTCTTGAACCTTGAGCTCAACTAAATAGCGGCCCACTTGGGCTTTCTTTATATTGCTTTGGATTAAAAATTTCTTAATCTCTTGGTTTAACAAATCTCGTTCCTCCTGCAGCTGCTTTAATTTTTGGTTCAGTTCATAATAGCGCTCAACCAGCTTTTCGTTCATGCTCCTCACCTTATCCAGACAGTAGTAGTAAAGTTATATTCAGGCGAGACAGATTGATGCTAAAAAAATAACGTAAAGGGAATTTTGGATATTTAAAGAAGTGTATCTACACCAACAAGTCCTAACAATCAAAGTTAGGGGTGGATGATGCGTGAAGAAAACTATCAGCCTGCGCCCATACCTCATTGCAATTCTGTTTGTTGTTATCGGGCTCTTACTTTCAGAGTATTTTCTCGTCCGCTCGATTAGAAAATACTTTCTTGACTCGCTGGAGCAGGAATATAACAATTATGCTGCTGTTTACTCCCACAGTCTTACTAAAACCACAGAAGCCTACAATATTATCAATGAAAGTTTGGAAAAAAGGCTGCTCAGTGCCAGCAGAACTGCTGCCCGTTATTCCGCAGAGCTTACCAATCAGTCCTTGATGGAACTGGCAGAGATCCTAGATGTTGAAGAAATCTATGTTTACAACTCAGCAGGAGAGATTGTCTACTCCACCCGAGAGGAATATCTCGGCTGGCAGGCATATCCAGAACATCCCGTCTTCGAGTTCATGCAGAGCAGTGCCCCAGATCTGGTGGAAGATATCCGTGCTGATTCAGAGTCAGGAGAGTATTATAAATACGGTTATGTGAAGTTAGACGATGGCCGTTTTGTTCAGCTTGGTATTCGTGCCGGGCTGGTGGAAAATCTGCTGGCAGCTTTTGAGGTAGACAGAATAATCGAAGAAATAGCTGGTTTTCAGCTGGTAGATCATGTCAGCATTATCGACAGGGATTTTAAGGTGATTGCCAGCAGTGATCCCAGCACAGTTGGTAGTCAGATGCAGGATCCGGCAGTGCAGGAAGCTGTTTCAGCGGGACAAACCTACTCACTGCTCAACTTAGATCACCCCCATGGTGAGCTCTACGAAGTTTATGTACCGGTTTATGTTGGAAACGAATACGTAGGTGTCCTTCATGTGGGTAAGTTCACGGAGGAAAGTGCGGCAATCGCCAGGAAAATCACAGCGCTGGGGGGCTTTTTGATTGCTGGATTTTTTCTAGGCTTAATTCTGATCATGCTCTCCAACTACAAGCATAATCAGCAGCTGGTAGCCTTAGCCTACAGTGACTCGCTAACCGGTCTGCCAAACAAAACCTATCTGGAAGAAGTTTTGGCTGAGGCAGTGGCAAAGCCTGCTGGTGGTAAGGGAGCGGTTTTGATGATTCACTGCAGGAATTTAAGTGAGATAAACTCCACCTATGGATTTACTGCCGGTGATCAGATCCTTAAAGCCATTGCCAAGAAGCTTGCCGATCTGGAATGCCGCGGGTGTCAGCTGTTCCGGTTTACCGCTAACCGGTTTGTTTTCTATGTGGAAGGTTATCAACACCGGGAGGAGTTAGCGGATTTAGCCGAGCGAATCAGCAGAGTAGTGGAGCAGTCCCAGAACTTTATCCAGCGGCAGCTGCAGCTTTATACCGGGATTGTGGAGCTAACTGGTGCTGAGCGGTCAGTAGATGCTCTCCTGACTCAGGCATCGGTTGCTCTGCAGCATATAGAAAGCGGCACCGGCACTGGAAAATACGCTTTTTATGACTCCCGGATGGAAGCAGCCCTTCACCGCCAGGAGATTATCGCTGCGGAAATGGCCGAATTTCTGTCTGGGTCTATCCCTGACACCTTTTACCTGGTTTATCAGCCTAAGGTTTCCTTATCTTCCGGAGAAATTGTTGGGTTTGAGGCTCTGGCCAGGATGAATTCTCCTACTCTTGGACCGGTATCCCCTGGAGAGTTCATTCCCCTAGCAGAACGGCAGGATCTGATTATTCCCTTCAGCTATTGGGTCTTGGCAGAGGCATGCGGCTTTATCCAGCAGTTAGCTGCAGCGGGATATCCTTCCACCCATACCGCTGTGAACATTTCAGTAGCAGCGCTGCTGCAGCCAGACTTTACCAAGCGGGTGGAAGAGATCATTTTTCAGTCAGGAATTAACCCGGCTAATCTGCAGTTGGAAATTACTGAATCTGTTGTAATCGAGGATTTTGATGATATGCAGACCAAACTCTGTTCCCTGCGGGAGCTGGGTGTTACTATCGCCCTCGATGATTTTGGTACCGGCTATTCAGCTTTGTGCCGCCTTGAGGAGCTGCCGATTGACGGCATCAAAATTGATAAAAGTTTTATTGACAAAATAATTGTGAACGATGGTCAGACCCAAATCATTCCAGAGCTGATAGCAATGTGCCACAAGCTGGAGTTGGAGGTAACGGCGGAGGGAGTTGAACTAGAAGGGCAGCGGGAATTCCTGGCAGCTGCCGGCTGCGATGTCATGCAGGGATTTCTCTACAGCCGACCGCTGAATGCAGTTGATGCCCTCGCTAAATTAGCCAAGGAGAATTGGAAGGAATCTGCTCTCTAAGTGTTTAAGCATTAAATTAACGAAAGGAGCAGGAACATAATGGAGCTATATGATCTATTGGGAAGCGAGTATGCTGTTGGCCAGATTCCCGAACAGGTGTTTATCGATATAAATTTTGATCTCCTGCTGGAAAAATTTCTTTCCCGGGAGCAGGTGAGCAATATTCTTGCTGTGCTCAGTCGGCCTTTATCAGCGGTCGGTATCAAGAAGCGGCAGGAATTGTTTTTGGAACTAGAAAAACAGGAAGTTAGGGCATACCTGGCAAGTTTAAGTACCCTTGTGCAGGAACTGGAATACAAATACAACGCTTATTATCAGCAGGAAAATTCGATTTACCAGTCAACTGCCTGCCTTGCTCTGGCAGAAACATACATCACTTTTGTGGAAACTGCAGCTGATCAGGAACTGTACGACTCTGTCCGCGCAGACATTCTCCGCGGGTTTATTACCCGCTATACTGAGGTGCAGCAGTCAGCTGATTTTATCGCCATGCAGCAGGCGGCTGAAAAAATCAGAAGTGGACTAAAATCAATAGGCACCATTGGAGTCAAAATCAAAACTCCTGATGGAGTTCCTCAGCTGGCGTATCTGAATCCAGAGCCTGATACCCATGCTGCGGCTAAACTGCAGCAGATTGCCGAGAAGTTTGAAACAGCCCGGAAACTGCGCCAGGCTTACAGCGAGCGCAAACTCAGCGATGAACTGCTCGATGGTCTATCGCAGCTGTATCCCGAGCTGTTTGCAGAACTGGAACAGTTTCACAGGCAATACCAAACGGTAATTGATCCAGAGATTTTTACTTATCGCAAGCAGATTGCTTTTTATCATGATCTGCACTCGTTGTTTGCGGTGCTGCGGGAGCATCAGATACCGCTCTGTATGGCCCAGATATCCCAACAAAAACAGGTATCTGTAACAGATGCTTATGATCTGACGCTGCTGCTGAAAATCGAATCCGGTATTGTACCTAATGATATTAAGTTTAGTGAAGCCGCTGGATTTTATCTGCTCACCGGTGCCAACAGTGGTGGGAAAACTGCCTATCTCAGGACTGTAGCCATCAGTTTTATCCTTTTTTCAGCGGGTGCTTATATTCCCGCAGTTAAGGGAGAAATGTATCCGTTTCAGCAGATCTTTACCCATTTTCCTGCAGACGAAAGTAGAATTAATGTTGGTCGGCTGCAGGAGGAGCGGAATCAAATTGAAGCAATCCTGAACCAGATCAACGCAGATTCCCTTGTGCTGCTCAATGAAACCTTTTCCAGTACCAATGAAGAAATGTCGGTTGAGATGTGTCGGGATTTAATCGCTAAATTATGTGAAATGGGGGTTTATGGACTGTTTATTACCCATCATCACCGGCTGCTGGAGCAGGTGAAAACAATTCAAACAGGAACGAAAATAAGCAGTCTGACTGCGGTTGTTTTAGACGATGAAGAGAATACCCGCACCTATAAAATTGTAGCTGAAGATACTGGATCCAAGTCTTATGCCCAGAGTATTTTAGAAAGATATGGACTAACCAGGCCCCAGCTGATAGAACGGCTCAGGGAGGTGGTACAGTGCTGAGCCTGTTATATGAATTTCCAGAAAGTGGACCGAAGATCAAATGTCTGCAAGACCTTGCTGTTGATCAGATCATCTCTACAACCTGCGTTACTAAAGATATATGCGACTATGTTGTTTCAGTCCTGGAACAGCCGCTGCAGCATCCAGAAAATGTAGTTTACCGCCAGGAGATCTGCCGCGATTTTTATGATCATCCAGAACTGTTTCGGGAACTTACTGAGCTCTGCCGCAATTATTCCCAGCTCAAATCAGAATGGGACAAACTGCTCGCCGGGATTAGAAGTAAAGCCAGCTTAGGGCAGAGTCAGTCCAGCAGCTTAGATCTGATTCGGGATACAATTGCAGCGCTGGAGGCTAATGCCTTATACTGCAGTAAGATTACTGCCTTTCCGGAGGAACTGCTGAAAACCCTGAATAATTATCCGATTAAATCCCAAGGCTTAAATAAACTGAAAACAGCCTGCGAGTCGAGGCTGAATGATCCGGATTACCGCACCTTAAGGGAACTCGCTCAGGAATTTACTGAAGTGGCCCCGATGATTGACAAGGGGTGTGAAATCAGCTTTGAGATCACAGAATCACTGCAGGGGACAGCAGCCCATTTAATCAAGCTGGAGCTTCACGATCAGACCCAGAAAAAGCGGTCCTCTTTTTTCAGCGCCCTATTCAACCGCAGCCAGGAAACGCCTGAACTGGAAGGAGCGGTCACTCTAGCGATAGAAACAAGGGAAACCAGATACGAACTAGTGAACTTGATTAATGATGCGCTTAAGGAAGTAAGCACGCTGTTTGTGCATATTATTAGGAGCATCTATCCGGAATTTGTTCATCTGGCCGATGAATTGTGGTTTTACCGCTTTGCTTTAAGGCTGAAAAGGGTCTATGAAAAGGATAACAAACCGTTCTGTTTTCCAACTATTACTCCTGCTGAAGCCGATGTTTTTGAATGCATGGAGCTGTATGATCTGCTGCTGTTGGTTCAAAATTATGCTTCTAATTTACCAGCCAGAAGTGTGGTCCCCAATGATATCAAATTAGCAGGAGCAACCACCGGAATTTTAGTGCAGGGGGATAACAGCAGTGGTAAAACTACATTTTTACGCTCTATCGGCACTGCTCAAGTGCTGGCCCAGGCTGGACTGCCGATACCAAGTCGTTCTGCTGTAATTAGTATTCGGCGCCAGGTTTTAGCCCAGTTTTCTGGAGAAGACACGATTTCAATCAGTGATTCTGCAGGCAGATTTGAAAGTGAAGTTATTGAAGTTGCTGAGATTATTGCTCAGCTGGAACCGTATTCCCTGGTGCTGTTTAACGAAACATTTCAGACAACAGCTTTTGCTGAAGCTGCTCCAGCAATTTATGATATTTTGGACGTTATTTCGACAGTAAATATTAAGTGGATCTTTGTCACCCATCTCTTACAGCTTTATGAGCATTTTTCTAAGTCTGAAAGACAGATTCTGTTTCTCCAAACCAGCGGGGATCCCAAGCAGCGCTACAAGCTTGAACCGATGGAATTAAACAGCAGTGCTTGATTGGAGTGCTGAAAGTCTGAGCCTAGAAACAGGAGGCAAAAATGGCTAAGGTTATTGATTTTTCCAAAAGTGTATATGAGCTCAGCCAAGAGCATCCGGAAATTATTGCAATCATGAAGGAACTTGGGTTTGACAGCATTACCAACCCAACTATGCTCAAAACTGCTGGCCGTGTCATGACTATTCCGAAAGGAGCCGCTGTAAAGCGGATTCCCCTGGAACAGATCAAGCAGGCTTTTCAGGAAAAAGGTTATGCAGTAAAGGAGTAGATAGGATGTATCAGTTGGCTTTTTATGTACCTGCTGAGAATTTGGAAGAGGTTAAAGCAGCTTTATTTGCTAAAGGTGCAGGTAAGTACAAGAACTACGACTGCTGCTGCTGGCAGACATTAGGGGAAGGACAGTTTCGTCCCCTGGCAGGGAGTGATCCCCACATTGGTGAAGTTGGCAGGGTGGAGGTAGTTCCTGAGTACAAAGTGGAGCTGATCTGTACCGATGACATTATAGAGGAAGTTGTGGCAGAGCTGATTAGAGTGCATCCTTATGAGGAACCGGCTTATACAGTAATCAAACTAGATCTATAAGCACAGAAAACTATGCCAGCAGCTAACTGTTGGCATAGTTTTCTCTATAGAGCTTTATGAGAAACGCAGCAGGATAAAGATAAACAGCCCAAACAACAGTGCAAGCAAAAATCTAACTTTATTCGATAATTTCACTGGAAATAACATTAACATCACTCTCCTAACCCCTTGAAGTGAGTTTGATTTTGGGAACAAAAAAACGCATGTGACTATCCGCAGTCAACATACGCTTGGTGTACTCCTACGAGGTTAGCTGACGGGTTAGGGCACCCAAGTTGCCCCTCCTGCTGGGCAGGATTCACCCCAAAAAAGTTGGTTCCCCCGCTAGACAAAGCAATTAGGAGTTTTTATTTACTTCCATATTATATATTATGAAGAATTAAGGAAAAAAGTCAACCGGGCAAAACTGGCAAAAAATCAATTTATATTGATAATCCTCGCCAAATCCACTTGTGCCACCCGTTTTTGTTGTTTTTAGGGTGGGTGCTAGGTGGCTTTAACCACCTAGCGTCTAATTATTCCTGGCCAGCTCCTCACTCCTGGATACGGCCTTGCTTGGATACCGAAACCGGGTCTCAGACGCTGTGTGCCGCTGTGGGGGAAAAACCGGCGCACACGATTGGGGATTAGTGGTCGGATTTTTATTCTTAGACGCTTAGAAGTTTCTTGTTCCCCCTCTGTCCGCAGCTGTTCCATTCTTTTCTGCACTGCATTTTGAAAAGCAGTTTTGAGTTCATCCACTTCGATTCCCAGCTCTTCCGCTAGATCATTAAAAAATGTGTCTGCTTCTGGCAGGAGTACCCTGGGTTTAACTGCTGCCCAGCGTCTGCCCAATTCTTCAGCGCTGGCTGCGCCCCCCACCACTAAAGTAAGCAGTAATGTCAGCACACAGAATTTGAATGCCAGTTTCATTCTGACCTCCCCTTTCGCAAGCATTTGATTTTCTGTGGCTGGAATAATGTTTCGCCGCATGGTTTGATAAAGTGGCGGTTGAATGGCTGTTAGGGCAGGAGTCGATAACAAAAATCTTGAATAACAAGTATGAGAAATTTATAAAGGGGTGTAAATGTGGCTGGAAGCAAGATTTTAAACTTGATTCTGCTTGCCTGTCTCTGCTTCGGCACGGTAAGCCCAGTTAGTGCAGGCGGAGTCAGCATTGGTACAGAGTCGATTACCGCAGAGTTTGACCATGTCTCTATCGATTTGTCCATACCCACAATTAGGGGCTTGGATGATTGGCTGTATCAAGAGTACCTCAATGCTGCCTGGCGGTTTGAGCATCTGAGCTTTGCCAATGCGATTGCTGAGTGGGGGCGGGAAGCCCAAGATGATGGGTATCTGTTCTATCCTTATCAATGCATCACTAAATATGAAGTGAAACACAACCAAGCTCAGGTATTATCATTGGTTACCACTGCCTATCAGTATGTTGGCGGTGCTCACGGCCTTACTGTGCAGTTTGCGACAAATTTAGATTTAAGCTCGAAACAGCCGCTCACCCTGGAGGATGCAGTTCAGCATCCGCAGGCCGGTGAAATTATTCTTGATGAAATCAACCGCCAAATTGCTGAAGATCCATCCTGGTATTTTCAAGATCAGCTGCCAGTGGATTATATCAATGAAGAGGATTTTTACCTCACAGAATCAGGATTAGTGGTTTTTTACCAGCTGTATGAAATCGCACCCTATGCGGCCGGGATTCGGGAGTTTGTGATCCCGTGGGATCGCTTTAACTGACTGGGGCAGGTGAGATTATGCTATGAGTATGCAGTTTATCGATCCCAAAGATGCTGTTGTTGAGCAGCCGCTGTTGATTTTAACCCCCAGGCGGATGCTGTTTTTCCGTTTAGGCAGAGTTTTGGCGTTCTTGTTTATAGCAGCGTTTTTTTCCTTTAACATTTTTTGGTACATCAGCATTCCGCTGTATCTGATCGCAGCTTACCTGTTGTATGAATTAGCATCGATTTGGCGCGCTTACCACTACTCCACCCTGGTGCTGTACTTACTAACCTTTGCAATTTTCCTAGTCTTTTTCGGAACCAGCAGTCTGCTGCGGAGCGGTTTGTACTACTTAATCCAGGCGTTATTATAAAACTGATAATGGAGGCTGTCCTGATGAGCACCTTTAGTTTGCTGTATCCCCAGGGATACGAGAAGCAAAAGAAAACTTCTCTGTCTGATTTATCCTTCTACACTAAACTGGGATTGGATCGCTTGGTGCGGATCCCGATTAAAGGCACACTGCCGTGGGTAGATGAGCAGGAACAGTTTGCGCAGCTGTTAACTAGTGATGCAGAAGTTATTCAGTACCGCTTAGATGTGGTTGAGGATCTGATTAACAACCCCAAGCTGTGCGAAACTTTGACAGAAGTTCTGCCCCAAATCGAGACAATTGCGCAGCTGCGGGCTGACAAAGGCAGAGTTTCGGACATAACCGCCTGTTTGTACAGCATCTCGGAAATAGAGCTGTATACAGACTGCGTTGACCTTCTGTATAATTCAATCAACAATGCTAAGCCTGCTTCCACAGGACTCACCACTTTACTAGAGATGATCCAGGATGTGTATAATAGTGAAGAGTATCAAAAGCTAAAACGCAATGCCAAAGAACTGATGGAGCAGACCAGGAGCATCAGAAGTGTTACCATTGGTGTTAACCTAAATCCACAGCTCCAGGCAGTAGAAGCCGGTGTGGTTGCTGTTAACTCTGAATTCTTCCGCTCCGGAGATATTATCGACCGGATCTTACGGCTGGACCGGGCGGATGATGGTTTTCGCTGTCTGACACCCCTAATTCCCTATGGCCAGAGCCGTGCTGACCAGACGGCAACTGTCTTTAATTCAGCGGTCAACCATGCTCTGGATCAGATTTTTAGGTCAACCGTTAGAAGTTGGCGCCCGATCATTAGGAGATATCTGGCGCAAAACACAGATTACCTGGTTAATCTAGCTAAAGAAATCAGACTGCTGTTGGGGGCAGTAGAATTTACTAAAAAAATGCGGTCGTTAGGCATGCCCATGTGCAAGCCGGAGGTTTATCCCCTGGAAGCTAAAGTATTTGCTGCAAAAACT
>JAAYLQ010000201.1 GCA_012521805.1 Bacillota bacterium | reverse complement strand
TGGTATTACTGCCCTTGAGAAATCCAATTGAGATACTGCGGTTCTCCTGCACCCTTAATTCTGTATAACCTGAAAATAACGGCGTGAACTTACCTAAATCAAGTAACTGCATAGTCTAACCCTCCTTACGGCATAAAATTATTACATCTACTTTAGCCATTAATTGGCAGCAATCCTTTTATATTTGAATTTAGTGGTAAAAAATGTTGTTTCTGTGGGTGTACATAGGATATAATCAGAGCAAAGTACGGCAGAGGTGATCGCAGTGGAAGTGTTGAGAATCAGGTTAACCGATCAACTCCAGGGTGAAATCAGTGTGCCCGGAGATAAATCCATCTCTCACCGAGCGGTGATGCTGGGAGCTTTGGCTGAGGGTGAGACAAGAATTACCAACTTCCTTGCCAGTGATGATTGTCTCCGCACAGCCGCTTGTATGCAGCATTTAGGCATTGAAATCGAGTTTAACGGCGGCGAAGTTGTTGTTTACGGCAGGGGTTTAGAGGGATTGTCGGAGCCGGACGATCTGCTCGATGTTGGTAACTCCGGCACTACAATCCGCTTAATGAGCGGTATTTTGGCCGGACAGAGCTTCAGTACCTTCATCTCTGGTGATGCCTCCATTAGGCGGCGGCCGATGGACCGGATTACCAAGCCCCTGCGGCTGATGGGAGCGGAGATTATTGGCCGCGACCAGGGAAATTTAGCACCGCTGGCAATTCGCGGGGGCAATCTAAAGCCGATTACATATCGCACTGAAGTAGCTAGTGCTCAAGTGAAATCTGCAATTCTTCTTGCTGGATTGTTTTGCGATGGGTGGACAGAAGTAATTGAACCTGCAAAGTCGCGGGATCACACTGAAATTATGCTCCAGGCTTTTGGGGTACCGGTTGAAGTTGATGATTTGAGTGTAAGGGTCAGGGGAAAACAGCCCCTTCAGGGCTGCGAGATTGCTGTACCGGGAGATCTTTCTTCAGCGGCGTATTTTATTACCGCAGCGTGCCTGGTACCGAATGCGGATTTATTTATTACTAATGTGGGTTTGAACCCCAGCCGCACCGGAATTATTGATATCCTCACCATGATGGGTGCAGATATTCAAATCGTTAATCAGCGGCGGAGCATGGGTGAACTGGTTGGTGATTTAAGGGTGAAAACCAGCCGCCTGAAAGGGGTAACAATTGGCGGTGAGCTGGTAGTACGGGCGATTGATGAAATTCCTGTTCTGGCCGTGGCTGCAGCTTTCGCCGATGGAGTGACCGAAATTCGGGATGCAGCAGAGTTAAAAGTGAAAGAGAGTAACCGAATCGCAGCCATTGCAGCTGAACTGCATAAATTAGGCGCTGATGTTAGTGAACTGTCCGATGGGATCAGAATTAAAGGTGGAAAACCTTTAACTGGAGCTGTAGTAAGCAGTCATCATGATCACCGCATAGCTTTAGCTCTCGCAGTTGCAGCACTGAGGGCGGAAGGAGAAACCCAGATTACTAACGCTGATTGTATTTCAGTATCCTATCCTAGGTTTCTCCAGGATCTGGTCCAGATAGGAGGGGTTGTAATTGACACTTAAGTTTGAACCGAGCCTAAAAGCACAGCGGTTAGATGTTAAAACGCCTTCTGCATGCTATCCAATTTATATCGGGGCCGGATTAACAGCCGATATAATTCATTATCTTAATTTAATGCCTAGACTGAGTGAACTGAATGATATATTGTTGATCAGCAACGACCTAGTTTATCCCCTCTATGGACAGAGCTTAGAAGCGCAGCTTTTGAGCAGCGGCAGAAACGTTTATCGCTACATCCTGCCCGATGGCGAGGTGTATAAAACATGGGATAGTGCGGAAAAAATTTTAAGTTATGCTTTAGAGCATCAACTGTCAAGACGAACTTTGGTAATTGCCCTTGGCGGCGGAGTGGTCGGGGATTTAGCGGGATTTGCAGCATCGATCTATTTACGGGGAGTGCCCCTTGTGCAGATTCCTACTACCCTGCTGGCTCAGGTTGACAGCAGTATAGGTGGTAAGACCGCGGTGAATCATCCCCTAGGCAAGAACCTAATCGGGGCCTTTTACCATCCTCAAATGGTACTGATAGACACAGACGTCTTAACAACTCTGCCCCAGCGTGAACTGCTGGCTGGCCTTGCGGAAGTAATTAAGTACGGGATAATCTGGGATGCCCAGCTTTTTGATTTTTTAGAGGTTAACAGTGAACAGATTTTAAACCGCAATCCTGCTTATCTTGCACCAGTGATCCGCCGCTGCTGCGAAATCAAAGCTGAGATTGTGGCTAAAGATGAACGGGAGCAGGGACTGCGGGCAATTCTAAATTTTGGTCATACAGTTGGACACGCTCTAGAGCGGGTGACGAATTACTCTCAATACCGCCATGGTGAAGCTGTGGCAGTAGGCATGGCAGCAGCAGCTAAGCTTAGTGAGTTGGTTGGTCTGCTCAGCAGCACTGAAAGCAATCGGATTATTGAGCTTATCAGCAGGTACAGGCTGCCAACCAGGCTGCCGGCAGTACCGCATCAGAGCATTCTTGATGCAGTTAAATACGATAAAAAAGCAGTAAAAGAGCAGGTCTTTTTTGTTCTTTCTCAGCGAATCGGCGAGGCAGTGGTTGTCAATCTTTTTGAGAAGTATGGAACTGAAGTCCTTACCGAAGCGCTGTCTTTGATTGAATAAGTATAAGAGCATCTAGATCATGCTTCGATTTCTATAGGGCACCAATCATTAGTGGTTGGTGCCTTTTTATATTGCGGCAACTGTAATGTTATTAAAAAGTAAAGAAGGATAAATTTTAAAAAAATCACCTAAAGCTATTGTATTTTTATGCAGTCGTGATATATAATTATGCCAATTATTCAATATGGAGGTTGTAACCATGTTGAAAGTTGGCGTTGTAGGTGCCTCTGGATATTCAGGGGGAGAATTGTTGAGATTATTAGCCCGTCATCCAAAAGTGAAAATTGAAGCTGTTTCTTCAAGAAGCAATATTGGCCAGTCTTTGGCAGAGGTAACTCCTGCTTTGGCGCTGCCAGATCTGGAACTAAGGTTTGTAGCTCCAGAGCAGATGGATAACTGCGATCTTGTCTTTTTAGCAGTGCCCCATGGGGTGGCCAGCAAAATGGCCGGCGGCTTGCTTAATGCAGGCCAAAAAGTGGTTGATATCGGAGCGGATTTTCGGATCAAAGATCTTAGTGTTTATGCAAAGTGGTATCAACAGCAGCATGGAGCACCAGAGTTAATAGACCAAGCGGTCTATGGTCTTCCAGAAATCCATCGCGACAAGATCAAAAATGCCAATCTTATTGGTAATCCTGGCTGCTATCCCACCAGTGTTATTTTAGCTTTAGCGCCGCTTTTGCAGGCTGGTGCAGCAGACTGCGGCACTATAATTATTAATTCCCTGTCAGGTGTATCAGGTGCCGGACGAGGCTTGGGAGATCTGTATCATTATTCCCACTGTGAGGGCAACCTGGTGGCCTATGGTGTTGGTTCCCACAGACATGTTCCTGAGATTGAGCAGGAGCTTTCCAGCTTGGCTGGTGCAGAAGTTAAGGTCTCCTTTACACCGCATCTAGTGCCCACAGTGAGGGGAATTTTGACCACAATCACTTTAGGTGTCAAACAGGTAAATTCAACTAATGAGCTTGTGGATCTATATCGGGAGTTTTATAAAAACGAATACTTTGTCCGGATTCAACCGCCGGGACGTCTGCCCCAGACAAAGCATGTGCTCGGCTCCAACTTTTGTGACATTGGTGTGGTTTACGATCCGAGGGTTAAAAGAGCTGTGGTAGTATCAGCGATTGATAACCTGGGCAAAGGTGCAGCGAGTCAGGCTGTTCAAAACATGAACATCATGGCGGGATGGAGTGAACAGCTGGGGATTGATTATCCAGCATTATATCCATAGGGGGAGATGATGTGAAAAGAATATCAGGCGGAGTTACCGCTGCGAAGGGATTTAAAGCGTATGGAGTGCACTGCGGGCTGAAAAAGGCGAAACTTGATTTAGCTGTAGTAATCAGCGAAGTTCCGGCAGCTGCTGCAGGCGTATTTACCACAAATTTGGTTCAAGCAGCACCTATTAAGATAACAAAAGAGCATTTGGCTCTTGGAGGGACAGCCCGGGCTGTAGTGATCAACAGTGCTAATGCCAATGCATGTACTGGTTCCCAAGGTATCCTTGATGCCAAGGCTATGGCAGGTGCTGTAGCGGAGCATCTAAACTGCAGTCCCGAGGAAGTGTTGGTCAGTTCAACGGGTGTGATCGGTGTGCCGCTTCCCATGGATAGAATTATGGCGGGTATTACCAAGCTCATGCCTAACCTGAGTCGGGAGGGCAGCTCTAGGGCTGCTGAGGCAATCATGACTACTGACACCTTCCCCAAAGAGTACGCTGTGGAGTTTGAACTTGGGGGCAAAACTGTGCGGATAGGCGGCATGGCTAAGGGTTCCGGCATGATTCATCCCAACATGGCTACCATGCTGGCATTTATTACAACAGATATCAGGATTGAGGGTTCTCTGCTTCAACAGGCGCTTAAGGAAGCTGCGGACAGAAGTTTCAACATGATCTCGGTGGATGGTGATACCAGCACCAATGATATGGTTGTAATTTTAGCTAACGGCCAAGCAGAAGCCCGGGAAATCAAGGATGAGGGGCCGGATTATGAGCTGTTCTGCCGCGCTCTCAATGAAGTGACAGAAGAGCTGGCTAAGCTGATTGCAAAGGACGGCGAGGGAGCCAGCAAATTTGTGGAGATCCATGTTAAAGGCGCTCCTAATCAGTCGGCAGCCCGCACTGTAGCGAGGAGCATTGCCAGCTCGAACTTGGTTAAGGCAGCAGTATTCGGGGAAGACGCCAACTGGGGAAGAATTTTGTGTGCTGCTGGTTATAGTGGTGCAGTCTTTGATCCAGATAAAATAAGTGTTTTCTTAGGCCAACTCAAAGTGGTAGAAAACGGCACAGGCACTGCCTTCGATGAGGCTAAAGCTGCTGGGATTCTCAGCAGTGATGAGATTGTGATTACGGTGGATTTGGGAGCAGGAGACGAGGAGGCTAAAGCCTGGACCTGTGATCTGACCTATGATTATGTCAAAATCAATGCCAGTTATCGGAGTTAGTTTGGGAAGGAGGGAGATTGTGACAGGTTTTGATAAAGCAGCAGTGTTAATTGAAGCACTGCCTTATATCCGCAATTTCTATGGAAGTACCATTGTGGTGAAATACGGCGGCAACGCTATGATTAATCAGCGTCTGAAAGCAGGTGTCTGCCAGGATCTGGTGCTGTTGAAGTATATTGGTCTTAATCCCATCATTGTCCACGGCGGCGGTCCCGAGATTTCCGATATGATGGAACGCATGGGCAAGACACCAGAATTTGTTAATGGTCTGCGGGTTACCGATGCCGAAACAATGGAAATTGTGCAGATGGTGATGATTGGCAAGATCAACACAGAGCTTGTTACACTCCTAAATAGGTATGGGGGCAAGGCGGTAGGCCTCAACGGAAAAGATGCTAATTTAATACAAGCGCAAAAACATGGGGGTGAAGTAGACCTCGGCTTTGTGGGGGATATTATCGGGATCAATTCTGAGCTTCTGCATACCCTGAGCCGCGATGGTTATATTCCGGTGGTTTCTTCGGTGGGGGTGGGTCCGGATGGTGAGAGCTATAACATCAATGCAGACCGAGCAGCTGGCTTTATAGCTGGTGCCCTGAATGCCGAAAAATTGATTATCCTGACTGATGTGGAAGGGATTTTTGCAGATCCGGGAGATCCCAGTACCCTAATCTCTCAGCTGAGCATGGCGCGAGCGCGGAAGCTGATTGCTTCCGGACAGATCAATCAGGGCATGATTCCCAAAGTTGAGGCTTGTATAGAAGCCCTGGAAAAAGGAGTAGGCCGCACCCACATCATTGATGGGCGCCAGCTTCATTCGATTTTGCTGGAGATCTTCACTAATCAGGGTATCGGCACCATGGTTGTTAAAGAAAATGGTGAGGAGGATGGAGATGACTAACGAGCAGGCAGTCTCTTTAACCGATCAATTTGTACTGTCCACTTACGGACGCTGGCCAATTGCTGCGGTTAGGGGCGAAGGCTGCTATTTGTGGGATGGGGATGGCAGACGTTATCTGGACTTTGTCAGCGGGATTGCCGTGGCTAATCAGGGTCACTGTCACCCAAAGGTAGTGGAAGCTATCAAGCGGCAGGCTGAACAGTTAATTCACTGCTCCAACTTGTTTCATATCCCAGCTCAAGGCCTTTTAGCTCAGAAACTTTGCTCAATCAGTGGGCTGGATAAAGCCTTTTTCTGCAACAGTGGAGCTGAGGCTAACGAAGCTGCCATTAAGCTGGCGCGCAAGTGGGGGAAAACACAGAAACAAGGCGCCTATGAAATCATTGTGGCTGAGCAATCCTTTCATGGAAGAACCATGGGGGCCCTTTCTGCTACCGCTCAATCTAAGTACCAAGCTGATTTTGAGCCGTTAGTACCGGGTTTTAAAACAGTTAAATTTGGGGATTTTGAGGCTGTGAAAAAATCCATTAGTTCTCAGACTGCGGCCATAATGTTGGAACCCATTCAAGGTGAGGGTGGAGTTGTGCCTGCTCCCGATGGTTATCTCGAAAGTGTAGCGCAGCTCTGTGAGAAGGAAAACATCCTGCTTATCTTGGATGAGGTTCAAACCGGCTTTGGCAGAACCGGCAAGATGTTTGCTTTTCAACATCACGGAATTAGACCAGATATTCTGACCCTTGCTAAAGCATTAGGAAGTGGAGTGCCAATTGGGGCCATGTTAGTCGGTTCTAAAGCTGCGCAGATCTTTGCACCAGGAGATCACGCTTCTACTTTCGGGGGTAATCCTTTGGCAACTGCAGCAGCGCTGGCTGCAGTTGAAGTGATCGAAGATGGATTGGTTCAAAATTGTGCTGATGTTGGCGCTTACCTTTTAGATCAATTGGCAGCTTTGAAGAAACGCTATCCTGTCATACGGGACATACGCGGCCGGGGACTGCTGATTGGTGTGGAGCTGAACCAGCCTGCTGGGGATGTAGTCGCCGCCTGCAGAGAAAAGGGACTTCTGATTCTCACCGCAGGGCAGTATACTTTGCGCTTTTTGCCTCCACTTCTGATTACAAGGGAGCATGTGGATCAAGCTCTGGAAATATTAGCCAGTTCGCTGGAACTGTGCTGAATTCATGTTAAGTCCGAAAGGGTGTGAGTGTGTTGGAACGGCTTAATAAGATTCTGAAAGCGTCCATTTCCCAGAGTTTTCGTGGACGGGATTTTCTCACCCTCCGCGACTATACTCCAGAGGAACTCTGGCATATTCTTAAGGTAGCTTTAATCATGAAGGAAGTGCCGCGAATTCCCATTCTCCAAGGTAAGATTTTGGGCATGATTTTCAGCAAATCCTCTACAAGAACGAGGGTTTCCTTCGAGGTGGGGATGCTGCATCTAGGTGGAGCACCCCTTTTCTTAAATCAGCAGGATATTCAGCTGGGACGCGGCGAAACCATTGCGGACACGGCCCGTGTTCTCAGCCGCTACTT
Source organism: Bacillota bacterium (assembly GCA_012521805.1). GTDB lineage: Bacteria > Bacillota > Limnochordia > Darwinibacteriales > DTU012 > DTU012. Next base: position 659 of record JAAYLQ010000201.1, on the reverse strand, counting down.
AGACGGAATCATGATCCGCACTTATCTTCAATCCGATGTGGAGGAACTGGGCTGCTGGAGTGATGTTCCAGTAATCAATGGCCTGACAGATCTGTTCCATCCCTGCCAGGCAATGGCGGACTACCTGACAATATATGAGCATTTCGGCGCGATTAAAGGTTTGAAAATTGCCTTTATTGGCGATGGCAATAATGTAGCTAATTCACTAATGTTAGGTGCGGCTAAGTTCGGGGCTGACTTTATGCTGGCATGCCCTCAGGGGTATGAGCCTGATGCGAAGGTGGTAGCGTGGGCTAAGGAAGCGGCGGTTCTGACAGGGTCCAGTGTTGAGATTGTCCATGACCCTAAAGCAGCAGCGTCAGGGGCCCATGTGCTTTATACTGATGTGTGGACCAGCATGGGTCAGGAGGCTGAACAGGAAGAACGGATCCAGGCTTTTGCTGACTACCAGATCAATCAAAGCCTGCTGGAGCTGGCGGTGGATGATTCCATCGTGATGCACTGCCTTCCTGCTCATCGGGGAGAAGAAATTAGTGATGATGTATTGGATGGACCCCGTTCAAAGGTATTTGACGAGGCAGAAAATCGACTTCATGTGCAAAAAGCTATACTAGCACTGCTAATGCAGGATTAAGACCCGGTTATTGGACCGGGTTTTT
>JAAYLQ010000200.1 GCA_012521805.1 Bacillota bacterium | reverse complement strand
TGATGTAATTCCGTTATATTTTCGTCAATGGTACGCTGATCAAAGGCGATTAGGATGTCTGTTTGATCGCCATGATAGTACACCGGTTGATTTGAAACTCGAATTTTATAGTTAGTATGACCACCTTTGATTAATGACATAAAGTGGCGGTAGGCAAAGGTGTAGTAGCCCATTTTATTGAGAATGGTACCGAGAATTTCCCCCGTGCTGTCGATTCCCTCACCTTGAGCTCCGCCCACTTTCCAGGTTAACTGCTGCAATCATGTCACCTCCGAGGCCGTTTGTTATTTCCCGACTGTTTGGGTTGGTTGTGATCCAGTTGGGGATCAGCAGTAGCGTCATGCATAGGATGCATAAATGGTCCGCCAGCAGGTGTAGTCATGCGGTACTCAGCATTATCTTCAGCGTCGTTAATATCAATACGATTATCAGTAGATTCGTCACCGGCTAAATCTTCAATTTGAGTGTCCGGATCTGCTCCAAGCCGCAGCTGTTTTTGGTTATCAAAGGCACTGGCTTTCTGCTGTAGATTTTTCGTTTGTGCTTGTTTTTGCTTTTGGTCCATGGTAAACCTCCAATTCTCGCTTTCACTGTTTACATATAGTGTTCCGAAGTTCAGTAAATTTAACCATGCATATCTTTGTTGATTTTTTCGAGTTCATCTTGGGTTTGAGGCAGTGCAATGCCATCGTTAGCTTTTATATCGCGGGCCACTTTCTTTAGATCCCGAATTAGGCGTTTATCAGTAGTGATGTGCACTGTGTATTCGGAAGGAACCGCTTCCTGGATTAGATCGTTAACTTCCCGGCGAATCTGCTTCAGTCTTAAGCGGTGAAATCCTGAGACCTTAAAAGCAGTCGAGATGTGTTTGTTCAATACTACTGCAACTACCTCATCCACTGCTTCATGTTTTTGTACCACCTCCTCGACCACTGCTGCCAGCTCTAGATCGGCTGCTGCTGGGGATTTAGCGGAAGGTGTTTGCGACTTCTGGGAACCTGCACTGCAGGCAGTCAGCAGCAGAAAAATTACGACTAAGAACGTGATTGAAGTCGATTTTTGCATTGACAATTCACGCCTCCTTATCCTTTCGGCCTAAACAACAGGGATGCCATAAAAGCGAACACAATTGCAGAGGAAATACCCGCACTGGTAACTTCGAAGATGCCTGTGACAATTCCAACTAACCCTGACTGTTTGGCTTCGCTTAAAGCACCTTGAACCAAGGCATTGCCAAAGCTGGTGATTGGAACAGAAGCTCCGGCGCCGGCAAAGTCGATTAACGGCTGATACAGCTCTAAGCCGGAAAGGATGGCGCCAGCAACAACCAGGATGGTAACAGTGTGTGCAGGCGTGAATCTGCCGAGGTCGAGCAGCAGCTGACCGATCACACAGATTAGTCCGCCGACTACAAATGCCCAAAAGTATATTTCCATGACTGGATTCACGCTCCTATTCTGAATATTCAATAGCAACAGCATGGGCAATACAGGGAATGCTTTCTTTCTGCTGATAGGACATGGGTGACAGCAGCGCACCTGTAGCCACAATTAGAACTCTTTTCAGTTCTCCTTTTCTCATGCGATTGAGAATATGTCCGTAGGTAACTGTAGCTGAGCAGGCAGTACCGCTTGCTCCAGCGAAAAGCATAGGCTGATGTTCGTAATATATCATCATCCCGCAGTCGACATATTTTTCCCTAGGCATGTCAATATGGTACTTGGGAAACAGCTCTAAAGTAAGGGCGTGGCCGTAGCGTCCCAGATCCCCGGTGGCAATCAAATCGTAGTGATCAGGAGTGATGTCCAGATCTTGACAGTGAGCGCTGATTGTATCCACTGCCGCGGGTGCCATGGCGGCACCCATGTTAAACGGGTCCTTTAATCCCATATCGATCACTTTGCCTATCGTGGCGGAAACCACCTGCGGTCCCTGTCCTGCCTGCCCCAGCACAGCGGCACCTGCTCCGGTAACTGTCCACTGGGCAGTATCCGGTTTTTGCGATCCATACTCCGTTGGATAGCGGTACTGTTTCTCAACAGCCGCATAGTGACTGGCGGTACCGCAGAGCACATTGTTGCCGAACTTGGTATCAACGATCAATGCCCCTAAAGCTAAAGCTTCCATAGAGGTTGAACAGGCACCGAACAAGCCAAGGTAAGGAATAGCAAGACCGCGGCTGGTAAAAGTGGAGCTGATGATTTGATTAGACAGATCACCGGCGAGCATAAATTCAATATCTTCCTGCTTTAAGTCGGCTTTCCTAATCGCTAGTTCACATGCTTCTTCCAGCAGTTTGCGCTCAGCTTTCTCAAAGCTTTTCTCACCAAACAGCAGATCATCATGGAGCAGATCAAAGTCTTCTGCTAACGGTCCCCGAGCTTCCCTGGGACCGCCAACAACAGCTGTAGCTAGGATGGTAGGGCGGTTATCAAAAATCCATGTCTGCTTGCCTGCTTTCATTTATTAGGCACCTCCGATCATCGATACAAGGGTGCGGATCAATGCTATAATAAAGGCAGAGAAAACCCCAAAAACAATAACTGAGCCGGCCAGCTTAAACATGTTGCTGCCAACACCGAGTACATAGCCTTCGGTGCGGTGCTCTAAGGCAGCGGATGCCATCGAATTTGCAAAACCGGTTACGGGAATAGCTGTGCCAGCACCCGCCCACTGGGCAATATGATCATAAATTCCGAGACTTGTCAGGAGTACCGATATGAAAATTAAGGTGGCTGATGTGGGATTGCCAGCGCTTTTTTCGGTGAAATTGAAGAAATATATGTAGATGTCGCTTATTGCTTGACCAAGCATACAGATAAAACCCCCAACTAAAAAGGCCCGAATGCAGTTGCGAACCACAGGGCGTTTCGGCTCCTTATCTTTGACAATTTTTTGGTATTCCTTTTCGGTAAGGATATGCTGCTTTTGTTCTGACATTATTTACAACCTCCTCAGCTGTTATCTTTTACAAGATCGACCTGAATTAAGCATTACCCAAAAGGAAGATGTGATGGGAAAAAAATCCAAGAAGGGAGAATCATCTTATGGAATTTCTGAAATTAGTGTCTAAACGCTATTCAGTACGCAGCTTTCAGTCAACACCGGTAGAAAAAGAAAAGCTTGAAAAGGTGCTGGAAGCAGCTCGTCTAGCTCCATCAGCTGTTAATTATCAGCCGTGGCATTTGTATGTTGTTACTCAAAAGGAACTGCTTCAGAAACTGCAGGAGGCGTATCCCCGCAATTGGTTTGCTCAAGCTCCAGTTGTGATTGTAGCCTGTGGGGATCATTCCCAATCCTGGAAGCGAAGTGATGGTAAGGATTACTGCGACGTTGATCTGGCAATTGCTGTTGACCACATCACCTTAGCGGCGACCGATTTAGGTCTTGGCACCTGTTGGATTGGGGCTTTTGATGCCAAATTGGTCCATGAAGTGCTGGAACTTCCGGAACATATGGAGCCGCTGGTAATGCTGCCGATTGGATATCCTCAAGCAGCAGAGACACCAAAAAAGAAACGGAAGGAATTAGAACAGCTTGTAACTTGGATTAATCAGCAGGAGTGAGTTAAAACCAGCAGTTCAACCAGTATTTTTCAAACGCAGTCTTTACCAGCCAGCCTATGGACATTGGTGGAAGCAGGAACGTCCGGGGCTGGGATGCATAGTAATTGATTGATAACAAGCTGGCGTGGTTGTAATCAGTAATCATTGCCACTCCTGCTCCCTTACCTTGATAGCGAAACTGAGGTGTTTTGCCGCTTAGTTTAAGGGCAATATTGCGGGCAACCACTTCTGCTTGATAGTGAGCAAAAATGCCTATTTTTGGTGCCCACCGGCTGCCGTCTGCTACCTTCAAACCTGCTGCATCACCAATGCAGTAAATGTTATCAGCTGCTTCTGTACTAATCAGCTCTGCGGCCAAGGTGTGGGGGTCGACTAGACACCAGCTTTGCTCAAGAGCTAAGGAAGTGTGCTGTAGTGCTTTCGATCCTCTATGGGTTGGAATACCTATAAACAGGTCTCCAGGAAATATCCGACCATCGGTGAGAACCAACTCGTTTTTAAGATGATCCAAGGCCAGCACCTGTGCATTGGTATAAACTTGGATTTGCTTCTTGGTCATCAGCTTAGCTAATTTATAATTTATTTTTCTGCTAGCAAGGGGAAATAAGGCTGGCTCAGGAGTGATTAATGTTAGCTGAATCTGGTTTCGCACACCGCGCTTACGAAAATAGGTGTCAAGCAAGCAGATGAATTCGTAGGGACCATAAGGACCTGTATAAGGTAGAGCGGCAATAAAGACAATGATTCTGCCAGATTTAAAAAACTGGAGTTCCTGTTGAAGTCGGCAAGCGTCCTGGAGGTTGTACGGATTGAAAGCAGCTTCAATCTGTCCAGGTACTGTTTCTGGGTGTTGATCAGCACCAAGGGCAACGATTAAATAATCATAGTTCAGAAGACCTTGAGTTGTCTCTACCTGCTGTCTCTGCGGCATAACTTTGTTTACCTCTGCTTGGATAAATTTGACACCTTTTTTCTCGAGATCTGTCAGCCTGCGGACGATTTGGTGCGGATGGCGTAGATTCACTAACAACAGCGGTAGGCTGGGTCTAAAAAGATGGTATTCTTCCCGATCTACCAATATGATCTGGTGGTTTTTTAGTAATTTGCTCAGAACATTGGCGGCTGCTGTACCTCCTATGCCGCCGCCTAGAATCAATATTGTTTTACCCATATTATGACCCCCAGAAATGACTGATTAAGTGTGCTTAGTCTGTCCATTTCTGGATCTGTTCATTACGATTGATCTATTTGGAGTAATATGATAAAGAGGTGAAAAAAGTGGGACCTGTTGTTGTTGATATTGAAACAGTGGGACGCTTTGATTGTTTAAGCAGCTCAGTGCAGGAATACTTGATTGAGCGGGAGTTGAAGCGGCTGGAGAGCAATGGTGAAAATGGCGATGCCCAGGCGAATGTGATTGAATCGCTTCCCCTCAATCCTGCCGCTGGTACGATTGCAGCTATTGGACTCTGGCTGATCAATGAGGAGCGGGGTTTGGTTTTGATTAATAATGAGGAGGCTGAAGATGCGTATCCAACCGGACACGCGCAGCCAGATGCCCAGACAGTGGTTTACTATGGTTCGGAAATGCAGATTCTGAAGGTGTTTTGGGCTAAACTGCTGGAAAAGGCAGGTCCTGGCGGTAGATATGCAGCTTATCCCGTGGTAACCTTTAACGGCAGACATTTTGATGGACCGTTTCTGATGCTCCGTTCAGCTGTTTACGGCATTAAGCCAGCCCGGAATCTTGTCGGCTACCGCTACAATTTGAATGATAACTGTGACTTACTCGAAGTTTTAACACTGATGGGGGTTTTATCTTGGCAGCACCGCTATAGTTTGGACTTTTGGTGCAGCCAGTTTGGAATTGAGTCGCCCAAGAAGGACATGGATGGTTCGCAGGTGGGTGAAGTATGGCGTTCAGGAGATTTTGATAGATTGGTAAACTACAGCTTAAGCGATATTAAAGCAACTGCAGAGCTCTACCTGGCAGCACAGCCGCTGATCGAGGTACTTCAGGAATCCTGACCCCAATTGCAAGGAGTCAGGTTCCCGGGGTAACTTCATGGGGATCGATGTAGTGTTTTTCACCACACATATTGCAGGCAACCTCAATGTCTTCTTGACGTTCGATATACCACTGGATATCTTCTGCCGTTAAGGACGACAGCAGCGGCATCAGTACCTCTTTAGAGCAGTTGCAGCGAAATTGGATCGGTTCAATGCTCAGCACTTCTAAGTCGATTGCCAGAACCTGATCAATAGAATCTGCACCATGTTGAAATATTTCTGCGAGGTTTGTTTCGGGTGCAAATAAGGGTGATAGTTTTACCGCATCGATCAGCTGCTGCATCAATTCTTCGCTGCCTCCTGGCAGCACTTGAGCAAATAAGCCGCGGGAAAGCGTAATGTGGTTCTGCTCATCGAAGAGCAGGCTGAGATAAAAAACGGAACTGGTTTGTTCGCTCTGCTCAAAGTAGTAAGAGAAGTCATCAACTATATTGCCGTAAGGCATTTTAGTAACGCCAGTAAACATTTTTCCATATCGACCTAAATCTTTAATCACCTGAATACCGCCGCGCTCACCGAAAAACTCGGGAAGGGTCATGTTTTCGACCTGATCAGGTTCAAGATTAAAAAACGGTTGAGAGACAAAACCTCGTACATTACCTTCAGCATCAGCCTCGGCTAGAACCTGGTAGTTTTGGTCAGTAGCAGCAACCCTTAAGCTGATGCGCTGTGTATCTTTCAAAGTTCCAGATATTAAAGAAGCAATAGTAAGGGTTTTGGCCAGCGCAGTTTTTGTCAGTTTTGGAGTTTCCAGTGGGTTGCAGCGGGCTTGGATCAGATTCGTATTGTCAACAAGGATTACTCGTACTTGTTTGTTAAAAGCTAAACAGCGGATAAGGTTATCACTCACTTACTTACACTCCTTCAAATATTTTCAGCGTCTATTCAATACTTTTATTTTGGGCTAATGCAGTGAAAGTGTCAAGCGCATAACAACCTGGAGGTTTTTTTCGGGCCCAGCTCGAACCTAGAACTGTAATCCTCTTGTTTGAGAGAAAGGGTGGTAGTTTGAATTCTGTAATCGGGACATACTGTCCGTACTGTCAAAAAATCTTGACTGAACAAGATTCAGTCTTAGTATGCCAAAAGTGCCATACACCCCACCACCACCAATGCTGGGTCGAAAACCAAGGCTGCGCAGTAGTCGGCTGCGAAGGCAGTTTAACCCATGCTGGCGCAGTTGAAAGTGAAGCGCCCCGCAGTAAGCAGTGTCCAAACTGCGGCGAAGCAATTCCAGCAGCTGCGGTATTCTGTGTACACTGCAAGACAATGCTGCAGGATCTAAAAAGCGATTCTAATGGGAGTCTACCGGCATTTGCAACTCTAATCGATGCGGTCAAGTTTGGATGGAATCGTACCATACAGAACTTAGGTTTCCTGATTTTGATGCAGCTTGGATTAGTGGCAGGCGGTCTGGTTCTGGCGTTTGTCTCATCGTTAACAATATATTTCATACCCGCAGGCGTGCTTTTCTCCATCGGCATCTTTCTGTTCAGCAGTTTAGTTACCGTCGGGGTTCAAAGGGTGTTTTTAAAGATAGCTGACAATCAGCCGGTAAGTTGGGCAGATATTTTTTCAGCTTCAGATCGGCTGCTTCCTTTTATAGGTGTGGGTCTGCTTGTTGGCTTTGGAACTGCCGTGGGATTTTTCTTTTTTCTGATTCCCGGTTTGATTTTTGCTTTCTTTACTATGCTGGCACCGATTATAGTGGTCGATCAACCCCTTGGTGCGGTTGAGGCGATCAAAACCAGCATGGCGTTAGTTTTAGATAACATCCTGCTGACGTTTCTTTTATGGTTGGCAGTTACAGTCTTAGGTATGCTGGGTGCCTTGTTTTTCAGTTTAGGTCTCCTGTTTACTGCACCTATTAGTGCATTAACCCTGATTTACGGCTATCGCAAAATGCTTTATAAAAATCAGTAGTTGAGTTCAGCCCTGTAAAAAAGTATCAAACTTTGCAGGGCTTTTTTTAACCACC
>JAAYLQ010000046.1 GCA_012521805.1 Bacillota bacterium | reverse complement strand
GGTGTTAACCCAGGTTATCGTGCTGATGGCAATTTGGGCGCCTCAACTGCTGTGGGTTCTGCCGGTCCTGATTGGATATTACCGTGGAGCAAAATTGGCGGCCGGAAGTTGTTTTGCCCTTGGCTTTGCTGGTCATTTGCTTGCTAATCTGGAGCAGACTCAGGCTTATCAGCGGCTGCGGTTTACACCTGTAAACTTCAATGTCAGTTTGGTAACTGCAGTTCTCCAGCAGTTTTCGGTAGAGGAAGTGTTGGAAATTATTACAACAGCAGCAGCATGGATCAATAGCCCAGCTTTTGGTTTCACACTTCAGGGTGTGCTGCTGGGTTTAGGAGCTAGGTGGGTTGCTAGGCGGGGCACATTGGGAATGATTTTATATCTTATTTCCACAGCTGCAGCAGTACTTGCTGTTGAGTCAAGTTTAATTTGGTACTGGGCTGCTGCAATGCTGATTCTGCTTGCTGGAATCGGAATTAATAACCTCTTTGTTGGCGGGGCAGCTCCCACAAGACTGCTAACTTACCCTGAAACAGAAATTGCTACGAACAATTTATAAAATGTTGCAGGAAACAAACGGAATAAGGCGAATGATAAATATATAACAAGCTTAAAGATAAAGGATCGGCTGATTATTAGCCGACCCTCTATTTAGTTTGCATCTGCTCTTTCAAAAGTGATTTTTAGAACATTGCCCCATCTATCTAAAGTAGTTTTCATCTGCTGTTTAAAGTCACCTAAACTCATGATTTGGGAGATGCTCGCCATGTTTGTAAACATATCATAAATTCCTAAAGCATCTTCATACGCCTGCTGCAGTTTAGCAAGCTGTTCTTTTAGTTTGCTGTTTTCAGCCTGGAGGGTGTTTACCTGGTCCTGAGCTTGATAGTTTTGGAGAGCATTGACCAGGGCGCTGATAACTGCCTCGGGATCAGGCTGATTGATTTTCTGCTCCAGCTGGTCCAGGCGTTTATGTAACTTTGCAATATACTCAGGTAAACCTTGAAACGCTTCAACTAAATCAGCATCAATTGTTAGTTCGCGCTTGATCTCCCGTTTAGGCGGCTTTGCAGGTTTTGTAGGAATTTCTGATTCGTCTCTTTCTTTACGCAGAACATTGTAATAAAGCATTCCAATTGCCGCTTCACTTCGGTGCGGCAGCAGACGGGCAATCCGGCGGAAGCATTCAGTAAGGGGAAGCCCTTCATCCTTTCCCTTAATCACTTCCTCCCACACCAGATCCTTTTCTTCATCCGTCCAGTTGCGGCCGGGATTTTTATTGGTTTCGACAGCGGTATTGGTGGTATCAGGCATGCTGCGGTCCTCCTTTTCACTTGTAAAGTAGGTCTATCAATAGTAGTATATCCTTGATTTTATAAACTATTCTTGTTTACAAAATTAAAGTATAAAAATTGGGGGTAATAAAAATGAAATCAGCTCTGTTAAGTGTCTATGATAAGACCGGGATTGTTGAGCTGGCGCAAAAGCTGATTGAATTGGATTATCGGATTATAAGTACTGGTGGAACCTATCACCTGCTGCAAGAAAATGGGGTGCCTGTTACTTATATCTCTGAAATTACCGAGTTTCCGGAAATCCTCGATGGTCGGGTGAAAACGCTGCATCCCCGCATCCACGGCGGCATTCTGGCCAGGGATCAGGCAGAGCATATAGAGGAGCTAAAAAGTATTGGTGCTGATTTAATTGATTTAGTGGTTGTAAATTTATACCCGTTTGAAAAAGTATCCCAGGATCCGAATGCTTCTTATGCAGAAGTAATTGAGAATATTGATATCGGCGGTCCTACACTGTTAAGGGCAGCTGCAAAAAACCACGCCAGGGTTACAGTGGTTTGTGATCCCGAGGATTATCAAAAAGTGATTGAGGAGCTGGAACAGGGTGAGGTTGCGCCTGAGGAGCGAAAACGCTTAGCTGCCAAAGCTTTTAATCATACCGCCTACTATGATTCCTTAATTGCCCAGTATTTAGGACAGCCCCAGTTTCCTGAGCGGATGACAGTGGCTTTAGTCAAGAAAGCAGATCTGCGCTATGGCGAGAATCCCCACCAAAAGGCTGCGTATTATCAGCTGATGCCGCAGGCAGCAGTCAGCATCGCTGCTGCTGAGCAGCTTCACGGCAAAGCGCTATCGTACAATAACATCTATGACGCTCAGGCAGCTTGGCAGTTGGTATCAGAATTTAGTGAGCCATGCACTGTAGCTGTGAAACACAACAATCCCTGCGGCTTAGCGGTTGGTGCAGATTTGTATCAAGCATATCTTCGGACTTATGAAGCGGACCCAGTTTCCATCTTCGGCGGTATTGTCGCCTGCAATCGGACTGTAGATGCAAAAACCGCAGCTGAAATGAGCAAAATCTTCTTAGAAGTAATTATCGCACCTGATTTTACAGCAGAGGCGCTGGAAATTCTGCAGAAGAAAGCGAATCTGCGGCTGTTAAAGCTGGCTCCTGCCCAGGATTCAGGGTTGGATTGGAAAAAAGTCGCAGGAGGTTTTTTAGTTCAGGAAGGAGATACAGTTGATTTAGAACAGGGCAAGCTGAAAGTTGTTACCAAGCGGGAACCAACCGAGGCAGAATGGGACGATTTGTTCTTCGGCTGGAAAGTGGTGAAATATGTGAAGTCCAACGCGATCGTTTTCTGCAAAGATCGCCAACTGATTGGTGTGGGTGCCGGGCAGATGAATCGGGTTCAATCGGTGCGCTTAGCTGCGGAACAAGCGGGAGTCAAAGCAAAAGGGGCAGTACTTGCTTCTGATGCGTTTTTCCCATTTGCTGATAATATTGAGGAAGCAGCAGCAAGCGGCATTACGGCAATTATTCAACCAGGTGGTTCGGTTAGGGATCAAGAGGTGATCGACGCTTGTGATCGCTACAATATAGCCATGGTATTTACCGGGATCAGGCATTTTAAACATTGATTAACTTAAAAAGAGGAATTTCACAAACGAGAGCGAATAAATTTTACTAAATACCCAAAAAAATTCTGCCGGGGTGTGCCCGGCAGAAACACAATGGCAACAGAGGGCAGGCGTAGATGACCCATGGTGGGGGTGAACTCGCTTGCTTTCTGTTTTTATTGTTCTGTCATTCGATCCGCTTTGCGCGGCAGGTTTTCAATTTTTGTTGGATCCACTATTATTGTCCGGAAATTATTGTATGTCACAAATCCTGGTTTAGCACCGCGGGGTTTATGAACGTTTTTTCTTTCAGTGTAATCCACTGCCACTTTAGGGCTGGTTCTGTTCTTAGAATAGTATGCTGCCAGGGCAGCTGCTTCCTGCAGTGCCTGCTCTGTTACTTCTTGATTCGTGCGGATAATTACATGGCTGCCGGGAATATTTTGAGCGTGGAGCCAAATATCCTCCGGCTTAGCAATTTTAAAAGTGAGCAGGTCGTTTTGCCGATTGTTTCTTCCCAGCAAAATCTTAGTTCCATCGGATGCGATAAACTCTTGATACTGCTTAACAGTTTGATAATGCCTCTGCTCCTGGCGTCCTTTGCTCCGCCTTTTCCGGATAAAACCTTCCCTTATCAGCTCGGATTCAATTTCAGCCACAACTGCTAAATCATCAGCCTGCTGAAGCTGAACTGCTACTTCTTCTAAATACATTCGTTCCATAATTGTTTTTTCTAACTGTTCCTGAGTAATTTTTTTGCTGTTTTTGGCTTTAGTGTATTTTTTGAAATATGCCTGGGCGTTTTCACTTGGGCTTAAGGCTGGATCCAGCTTAATGGTAATCAGCGGCTGTTCCGGTTGATAATAGTCAACTGCGGTCAGTTCTGAATCACCTTTCTGGATCTGATAGATGTTAGCGAGAATTAGTTCTCCCATTTTCTGCCACTTATCGGCATCAGCAGCCTGTTTTAATGTATTGCGATGAATCTGTTCTTTGCGCTTGAGGCGTTTGAGGTGGGTGTTGATTTGACTCTGCAGACTGCTGGCCTTCTGCCGCACCTTTTGGCTGTGGATACGAAAGCGGTAGAAAGTATCCAGTAGCTGATCAAGGCTGGCAAATTCCCGCTGCGCCACTGGGCCGGTCAGCCGATAAGCATAAAAATCAGGTTTGTCGTCCTCTACTAAAACCGGCTGTTGTTCTGTATTGATCAACTGGTCCAAACTCTGCCACAAGGCTGAGATCTGTTCTAAGGTAAGTTCCTGCTTGACTGCGGCGGGATCGATGCCTGCTCGGCGGCAGATTTCTTTGGCTGCTGCAGGACTGAACCCCTGGTAGAGTTGAACCAAGCCTTGATATAACAGGGTAAAAGCCGGCAGCAGGCGTATTTCTGTGGTGAATTCTGCCTCGGTGGTTGTTAGGGGATTGATTTTCCGATCCACTGGCGGTAAGCTGTAGACAAGGCCCGGCATAATCGGCCGCTCGTGGTCTGCATCGCTGTTGCGGTGAATTGCGTCGATAATGTTGTGCTCTTGGTCGATTAAAATAATGTTGCTGTTGCGGCCCATCAGTTCAAACACCAGACTTTTCAAGCTGGTACCTAAATTTGGGTCAAAGGTTTCGAATTTGATCTCTATAATCCGTTCCAACTGATACTGCTCAATTCCCAGGATTCTGCTTGGTTCAAGATACTTGCGGAGCAGCATGCAGAATGCCGGTGGGTTGTGGGGATTGATGTATGTATCTGTGGTAGTATGAATGCGTGCAAAGACCGGATCTGCGGAAATTACCAGTTTATGAGTTTCGCCGAGACTGCGGAGATGCATGATGATTGTGTAGCGGTCCGGCTGGTAAATCTTAACCATCCTCGCATTTATTAGTTTTTGGTTTAGTTCTGTGACGATGCGGGCTACTGCTATTCCATCAAAAGCCATTTTGATCACACTCCCACTCAAAGTATACCAGAGGAGAAAAGCAGGGACAAGCATAGTAAATGTCTAATATTAATAAAATGGTAGTTAGATTCAGGTTTGATTAGATAAGGGCGTGAGAAGATGTCAAGAAAATTTAGTGCTCTACTGATAATCTGTATTTTATTCTTAAGTACCGCATTAGTTGGTGCTCAGCAGCGGCCAATGTGGTTTGAAAATGCCCTGCAGTATCTGCAGTATTACACAACTGGAATGGATCGCATTATTCCAGCCCTTTACCCGCTGCGGCAGGCTGCCGGCAGTCTCCAGATCAGTATCGATAATGGAGAAGCAGTAGACGAATCGCTTCTGCTGTTAGGATTGATCTATCAGGAGGAGGGCAATACTGCTGAGGCCAAGAAGGTCTATCGGCAGTACTTGGAGCGCAATCCAGACGCAGGCTGGGTTTACGTGCTTTTGGGAGACGCTGAGTATTACAGCGGAGATAATACTGCAGCGCTGCAAAATTACGTGAAAGCCTTGATGATTGATGATTATGCCAGGGCATATTATGGGATTGGATTGATAAATATGGAGCAGGGCATTACCAGCGATGTGATTGCTGCTTTTGCTAAAGCGGTAGAAACTGCACCGGAGTTTGTTGATGCCCGCACGATTTTGGCCAAGGCATATTTTGCCGTGGATGATTATGAAGCAGCGTTAACCGAATTTGAAACCGCTTACTTATATGCTCCGCGGGATGCAGAAATTCATTATTATCTCTGGCAGCTTTATTCTCTAAATGGAGATCAGGATAAGGCAAATCATTATCGCGAGCTTGCGATTCAATACAACCCTGAATACGCGTCCCTCGTAGAGTAATAATCAGCTGGTTAGTTGAAAATACCGGGAAGGCCCGGTATTTTTTTATGCTCCTCTGAATAGGTATTTATGGACTAAAAGCGGGGTGAGCATAGTGAAAAACCAGTACTACAACCAAGAACCTAAAGCCTTAGCCCAAAATTTTGGCACCAATTTAGAGCAGGGTTTGTCTGCCAGACAGGTCAAAACGCTGTTTGAAAAATATGGTGCCAACAAACTGGCTGAAGCAGAAAAAGATTCAGCTGTAACGATCTTTTTTAGACAGTTTAATGACTTTATTACTATTGTTTTGATGATTACCACATTAGTATCAGCGCTGCTGGGTGAAGTAGTTGATTCGGTTGCGATTTTAGCAATTATTGTCATGAATGCTGTTTTAGGCTTTATTCAAGAATATCGAGCTGAAAAATCTTTAGATGCACTAAAACAGCTGACAGCGCCGATGGCCAAAGTAATTCGCGGCGGCCGCCAACTTCAGATTAACGCCGAAGAGCTTGTTCCCGGTGATATTATCGTTCTAGAAGCCGGGGACCGGGTTCCTGCCGATGCGCGCTTGTTTAATGTCAACTCGCTTTATATCAACGAAGCTATGCTGACCGGCGAATCGCTGCCGGTAGGAAAAAAAGTTGAGGCGATTGGCAGTGATAACGTTCCTATTGGTGATCAGGTTAACATGGTGTTTATGGGAACTCTGGTCACCCGGGGCCGGGGTTTTGGATTAGTGACCGCCACCGGTATGGACACCGAAATTGGCAAAATTGCTGACATGATTCAGGATACAGATCCAGGCGATACCCCTCTCCAGCGCAGGCTGGAAAAACTAGGCACATCGCTGGTGATCGCCTGCTTAATTATTGTTGTGGGCGTATTTGTTACTGGGGTGTTGCGGGGCTTTCCGGTTTATCGGATGTTCTTTACCGGGGTTAGCCTTGCTGTAGCGGCAATACCCGAAGGACTGCCAGCGGTTGTGACCATTGCTCTGGCAATTGGAGTGCAGCGGATGATCCGGGCTAATGCGATTATTCGGCAGCTGCCGGCAGTTGAGACTTTAGGTTGTGCAACGGTAATTTGTTCCGATAAAACCGGTACGCTGACCCAAAATAAAATGAAAGCACAGAAGTACTGGATTGCTGGTCAAGATATCAGTGTGACCAAGCAAGAACAGCTGAAACAGCTTGCCCAGGACGATACAGTTCTGCGAACAGCTTTGTTAATTGGGGCCCTGTGCAATAATGTTCAGGTTGATGATCGAACTCGGAAAGTTCAGCTTGTTGGAGATCCAACGGAAATTGCACTGGTGGAAACTGCTTATCATGCTGGTTTAAATAAGGCGGCGTTGGAACATGATTACCGTTTGGTGCGGGAAGTGCCTTTTGATTCGGAGCGGAAGCGGATGAGTGTGCTGGTGAGGCATCGTGATCAGTTTCTTGCTTACGTTAAGGGGGCACCTGGTATTATATTAGAGCGCTGCACAAAGATTTTAACTGCTGATGGTGTGAAACCTCTGAATACCCATGAAAAGCAGCGGATTTTAAATGCAGTTGAGGGCTATGCTGCTGAGGCGCTGAGGGTATTAGGCTTGGCGTACCGCCAGGTTCCAACACCGCAGGTACCGGAGCAGACGCTGGAAAGTGATTTAATCTTTGTGGGGTTTGTCGGCATGATTGATCCACCCCGACTGGAAGTGAAGCGGGCGATTCGCCAAGCGCAGCGGGCTGGAATCCGAACTATAATGGTCACAGGTGACCATAAACTAACCGCGCAGGCGATTGCAGAACAGCTTGGCCTGGGACAGAATGGCAAAGTTCGGGTGATGACTGGAGCAGAATGGGAAATGCTGTCTGGGTATGAACAGCAGGAAGCGGTTAGAGATATTGACGTATTTGCTCGAGTAGCACCACAGCATAAATTGAGTATTGTGCGGGCTCTCCAGAAAAATGGTGAAGTGGTGGGAATGACTGGAGATGGAGTGAATGATGCACCGGCTGTGAAAGAAGCTGATATCGGGATTAGTATGGGAATCAGCGGAACAGATGTTACTAAAGAAGCATCTGATATGATTTTAGCTGATGATAACTACCAAACGATAATTGCAGCTGTCCGGGAAGGCAGAGCGATCTACGATAATATCCGCAAATTTATCCGCTACCTACTGGCATGCAATGTAGGGGAAGTGCTCACTATGTTTGCTGCCACTTTAGCGGGACTGCCGCTGCCGCTGCTCCCTATACAAATCCTCTGGATGAACTTAGTTACCGATGGCCTGCCGGCGATTGCCCTTGGAGTTGATCCCGGTGATGAAGATATTATGGATCGACCGCCCCGCGATCCAAACGAAAGCATCTTTGCCAGACGCCTCCATTTGAAGATCGGGTTTACTGGAACACTGATCAGTATCTGTACGCTAGCAGTATTTATTTACGCCTTGTGGCATAATCCTAATGATGTTGTTAAAGCCAGGACATTAGCCTTTACAACACTGGTGATGGCTCAGCTGATTTATGTGTTCGAATGCCGCAGTGAGTATCATTCCATTTTTGAAATTGGCTTTTTCACTAACCTCTATTTAGTAGCAGCGGTTTTGATTTCAGGTGGAATGCACATCTTAGTGGTGTACCATCCCTGGCTGCAGGGGATATTTGATACCGTATCCCTCAACCTTAATGACTGGATTTTGGTGCTTGTTTTTGCAGGAGCCACCTTGGTGGTTGATACGATTATTAGAGTGGTGAAACGGCGGGTCAGCAGACATTTTTCAATAGCAAGATTCAGATAAAAAGCAGGAGATCCGAAATTTTACCAGAAAGTATAGTAGAAACAGGAAACAGGATCGAGATGGAGGAGGCTGTGGATATGGTATACAGCATGACAGGGTTCGGACACGCAGAAGCGGCTGATGAAAATTGGTCGGTAAAGGTGGAAGCAAAAGCGGTAAATCATCGGTTCTTAGATATCCATATCCGCCTCTCCCGGAATTATCAACAGCTTGAAGAAACTTTTCGTCAGCTGGTAACAACAGGAATTCAGCGGGGACGCATCGAACTGAGTGTTAATATAAAGGAATTAAGCGAGCAGAATAGAATCGTGAAGATAGACAGGGGTCTTCTTGCCGGATTGTACCGGCAGTGGCAGGAACTCCAGGGAGAACTGCCGCTTCCAGATTTGACTTTTGATCATATCTTTCAAATTCCAGATTTGGTTAAGATAGAAGAACCAGAAATCGATTGGGAGCCGCTGACAAAACTTGCTGTACAAGCTGG
>JAAYLQ010000045.1 GCA_012521805.1 Bacillota bacterium | reverse complement strand
TAGAATATCGCTGCCGCTGGCGATTGATGAAATGACAAGTCTAAACGAACGCATAAATGAATCTTTCAATTCTTGTTCGCTTACCTGTGCCACAGCACGATATTCATCAAAATATGCTGCAAAATTAAGCAGCGGAATAAGCAAAAAAAACAAGCGGTACAGGTCCAGATCATCTGAATAGGTAAAACTCCGCTCAAATTTCGAAACAGTTTTGTATAATCTGCTCTCGCCACCGCTAGTATAATCCAGCATTTTAAACAAATCAACGCAGTATTCATTTTGTTTGAGGGATTCCAACATGATGATCCGGATAATTTTTCTATGTTCCAAAGCATAATCCAGTACCTGCCTGTAATAGCGATTGATGGTGTCTATAAAATGTCGAACCGCGGCTTGATCTGTAAAATGCAGGCGGTCTGGGTGAATGGTTAAAGTGCCCTCTGCCACCATGTTTTCGATAGTTAGGTGAATGTAATCAATTGTGATATTTGCAACATTCTCAAGCAAAAATTGAACCAGGTAATCGAGGATATCCGCCTTATTATCAAAGTAGTAATAAATCAGTGCCTTGTTTACCTGGGCCTTATTAGCAATCTCATTAACCGTGGTTCCATCAAAACCTTTTTCGGCAAATAACTTGACAGCTGCGTCAAGGATTCTCTCTTTAGCTCTATTTTCACTCTCGCGCAAGAGATCTCCTCCTATTAACTAACCGGTTGTTTAATTTAATTTTATCCTATTGCACAGTTTTGTCAAGGAAGGCAAAATGCAGTAAGCAGGGCCTACTGCATTTACTTTAGTTCTCTCTGAAGCTTTTCCACTATCGGAATGTCTGCCGCAGCAAAATCATACTGTTCTAATTCCATTGGATCAACCCATTTAATCTCGCTGTGAGCGGTTAGGGTAATCGTTCCTTCAATCCATTCAGCTAAAAACGTGATCAGCTGAATCTTTCCGGTTTGATCGGAACTTTCACAGAATCGGTCATTTACCTTAATCCGAATTCCCAACTCTTCTTGAATCTCTCGTTTCAAGCAATCGATCAAACTTTCACCAGATTCGACTTTCCCTCCAGGGAATTCCCATTTGCCGGCAAGATTGCGGCCTTCAGCACGTTTGGCGATCAGTACTTTTCCGTCTCGACAAATGACAGCTGCTGTTACAATCATATGCTTACTCCTTGTTGTATAATTCAACATTTTGGTTAGCTAATTTATCTGACCAGATCTGGTAGAGAATTTCCAGTTCTTCACTATAATCAGTCTTCAGGGCATCTTGATCATAATCAAGTTGCTCAAGGACAGCAAACTTAAAGTTTTCCGAACCATACTGCTGCCAATCACGCTGTAATTCTCGATTAGAGAAGTTACCGAAATCAAGCTGGAATTGAATACTGTTGATCCTGCTCTTTAAATCTTGTGCAGTTTCTAAATAACATTTATTGTTTTTGAGGCACTGAACCAAAAAAATCCCCATTTCGGGTTTCATCTCTTTGTACAGTGCCTTAAGCTCCCTCTTCCGATCCATCCTAATACCCCATTTCCTTTAAGATTCGTGATAAGGTCCGAAGCCTTTCACCGATCAGTTCATCATCTTCACTTAAAGCCTGCCGGAACAGCTGAATATCCTGATCAAGCTTTTCGTTATCAGTACACACCGCTACCGTCATGGCATCCCCCTGGAGTCCGATTCGATCAATCTGTGGCTGATTTTCGTCATACAGTTTCTGGTAGCGATAAGCCTGTTCCTGAAAATACAGCTGCGTGCGGCAGATTAAAATTGCTAAATCTAAAACTCGGTGCAGCGGCAGCTCTTCTGATTGTCTAGACCACTTCTCGCCAGTATGACGCCAAACTTTTGCAGATATATCAACCTTACCGCGATCATTCCATTGAGCCAGGCCCAACGATAAACCCTTAGCATCTGAATTATAAGCGCTTCTTCCGTCGACTTTTTCATAGTTTTCCGTTACAATAACAGGTTTGTGCTTCAGTGTTGTTGGAATTTTCATTATCCTACCTCCGTTGCTGCAGTAGTTTAGTAATCTAGTGATTTACTAATTTACTAAAATGATTGTATCCTACTCTAACTGAGATGTCAACATAAAACTCCCAGCGTTCAACGCTGGGAGTTTAGTAAATTATAATTCGTTTTCTATTTTATCCAAGGATGTTAGTACTTCATTCACCGCAGTTCTTACCCTTCCCACTTCCTGCAGACTTTTGTTAATACGGCTCTGGGTCATCCAATCAGACACAATGTTATCAAACACGATATCCATAAATTTCTGGAACCCCGACACACTGATATCCTCGCGGAACTGGATATCGATGTCCTTTAATTCCTTCTGCAGTACCTGAAGATCACGCTGCACCTGACGCAGTTCGCGCTGGGCGTCATCCATTTTATTGTGTTTAATCAACCCTGCCAGAAAACCTCTGCCGAGGATATCAACAAAGCCCCAGTTTTTGGCACTCTTTAACTGCTTCTCAATTCGGTCCAACGAATTCAAAATCCGCAGGGCCACAACTCTAGCTTCAGAAATCTCTTTTTTAAGTTCCATATTCGTCCACCTCGCATTTTTGATCAGCATACAAAAATCTTGGCATCTCCTGTTTTGACTGCCTCAATCAAATCATGAATATCGGCCGCCCGCCGCGGCAGCTCCAGCCCAGCAAACCGATCTAAGTATCCGACATGGTTGTCTGAACCGGCTATTTTCAACAAATTGTAATTATCCGCATACTGGTCGGCAAGTGTATTCTCAAAATCGCTGCGGCAGATATTAATTACCTCTACCGCATCTACTTTACGCGGCAAAAGCCGAATCAGGTCAATATAGAAATCTTCACGAAACGGGTGAGCTTGAGCAATAAAGCCGCCGTGTTCCCGCACCAAGTCGCAGTACTGATTCATGGTTAAATCCATAATCTCCGGATGCGCATGCAGCCATTCCGGGTCCAATCCATAGGTCAATAAATCTGTACCCCGATAGGAGTATTCCCACCCGAAAAACACATCGATCCCAATGCGCTTTCCTTCTGCGTAAGCTAATCTGTACCCACGGCAGAATAATTCTATCCTTTCATCCCAAGGCAGATTATGAGGGACTGTTGTATTCCCGTTAAGAAAGTGATCGGTAATACATACGCCAGAAAATCCCAAATCTTTATATACTCGAACCAACTCAACCGCACTGATCCGACTGCATCTGCTTACCTCGGCTGTATGGGTATGCGTTTCATATCTGAATAACTGCACCATTAATTACTCCCTGTAATATATTTTAATCACTGTCTTTGAATATATTTGAAAAAAGTTGAAATTATCCTGCCTAAAGCAGGAGTTTTTCTACTACCCAACTAAAATAGTTGCTGAGAACATACACAAGGATGTGACAGCATGGAAGTTCAATTTGATGGTCAAAAAATGTTAGAGCTTATTTATGAATTAGTGAACATTCCAAGTCCAACCGGTTATTGCGATCAAATAATCAGTAAAATCGAAAGCTATCTTACTGAGCTGGACTTACCTACCCGGCGCAATCACAAAGGCGGCTTAATCACAACAATTCCTGGTACTAATTCCGAGAAACAGCGCATGATCACCGCCCATGTTGATACCTTAGGCGCCATGGTCAAGGAAATTAAAGCCAACGGCAGGTTGAAATTGGCTTTAATTGGCGGCAGCCGCTGGAATCATCTTGAAGGAGAATACTGCCAGATTTTTACAGCCAGCGGCAGAACGTACAGCGGAACAATTCTAATGCATCAGACTTCTGTACATGTATACCAAGATGCAGGTACCGCTGAACGCAACAGCGATAATATGGAAGTCCGGATTGATGTGAAAGCAGATTCGGCAGATGATGTTAAAAATCTAGGTATCAACGTGGGTGACTTTGTCGCTTTTAATCCCCGGGCTGAGATCACAGAAAGCGGATTTATTAAATCACGGCATTTAGATGATAAAGCCAGTGTAGGAATTCTGCTGTATCTGATTCATGCTGTAAAAGAAAACAAACTTCAGCTGCCCTATACCACTCACATTCTCTTCTCAAATCATGAGGAGGTAGGATTTGGCGGCAACTCCAATATCCCCGACAAAGTAGTTGAATACCTCGCTGTGGACATGGGAGCGATTGGTGATGGGCAGACTACCGATGAATATTCTGTTTCGATCTGTGCAATGGATTCATCTGGTCCTTACAACCATCGGCTGCGGCAGCGGTTGGTAGAGTTGGCTGAAAAACATGGGCTTAACTATAAAGTTGATATCTACCCAAATTATGGCTCCGATGCTAGCGCAGCTCTTCAAGCTGGTTATGATCTCATTCACGGTCTGATTGGTCCAGGTATTGATGCATCCCATGCCTTTGAGCGGACCCATATGGATGCAGTGATTAACACAGCTAAACTGGTTTATTATTATCTGCTTTCACCTATGCTCGATGACTGACTTAACCCATTTTCAGGGTTGAGTCTATTTTTTAGTTTCTCCCTGCGATACTGGTCATAGCGGTTTTTAATCTGGGGATGCTCTGCAAAAAATTGATTAAAAATCTTAATATACTCCAAGGTAGAGTGACTGACATCATGCTCGATCAGCTCTGTATCCTTTAACAGCATCTCCTCAATCCCCAAATTCTGCAAAAATTCCTGGATAACTTCATGCCGCTGCAAAAGAAATTCTCCAAGCACTTTCCCCTGCCTCGACAAACCAACTGCGCCGTATTTTTCATAGGTCACTAGTCCTAGTTTGCTTAATTTCTGGACCACTTTAGTCGCTGATGAAGGGCGAACATTGAGACGTTCCGCTAATTGATTTACCCTCACCTCTCCTTCTTCCCTACTTATGCGATAAATCATTTCAAGGTAATCTTCCATGCTAGAAGTTAATACCTTCTTCTCAGCGCTCAACAGCTGATAACCCCGTACTGTATGAAAATCCTCCTCGATACTCACCAATTTGCCAGCTCCTTTTTTTTGGTGTAACAGGAATCCCGGTCGGTTCATAGTCTAGATCAGTGAAAGTTTCCCACCACTAACTTATGACAAGGAGCGTTGAACCATGAATAAAACTTCCCTTACTCTCAATCAGCTGCAGCTAAACAGTTCAGGGAGAGTGCGCGCGATCACTGCCATCAGCCCACTGCGGCATCGCCTGCTAGATTTGGGCTTGATTAACGATACAATTGTTAAAGCGCTGCACAGAGGTCCGGCTGGTGACCCGACAGCCTATCAAATCCGCGGAGCAGTAATCGCACTGCGTGCAGAAGATGCTGCCTGCATCATTATTGATCCTGTTAACTAAAGGGGTGTGCAGATGATGACTAAAACAATTGCCCTAGCGGGAAATCCAAACACAGGTAAAAGTACTATCTTTAACAGCTTAACTGGTTTAAACCAGCACACAGGCAATTGGCCAGGAAAGACTGTAGCGAATGCTAGAGGTAAGTTTATCCATAAAGGTAAAACCTTTACTCTAGTAGACCTGCCGGGAACCTACTCTCTGCTGGCTAACTCACTGGAAGAAGAGGTTGCAAGGGACTTTATATGTCACGAAAATCCTGATGCAACAGTGATCGTAGTGGATGGTACCTGCTTAGAGCGAAATCTCAATTTAGTACTCCAAATCATGACAGTTACTCCGCGAGTGATCGTCTGTGTAAATCTAATGGATGAAGCAGAACGTAAAGGCATTAAAATCGATTTAAACAAACTGGAAAAGCTTTTAGAAGTTCCTGTGGTCGGCACAGCTGCCCGCAGCGGTATTGGACTAGAACAGCTGCTAGATGCAATTGACCGCGTTGCAAGCAGTAGGATCACATCGAAACCAGTCCGGATACCTGCTCTAGAATATAGATTTAGTGCTGATGAGCTGGCTGCAGGTCATGAATCAATAGCAGCCAGCACTGTGGCTGCTGCTGAAGCCATTGTCCGCCAGGTTGTTACAATTGTGAGCCAAGAACCGCATCAGTTTGACCGCAGGCTGGATCAGATTCTTACCTCGCGCCGCTTCGGCATTCCAATTATGCTCGCCCTCCTTGGGGTCGTATTTTGGATCACAATTACTGGAGCAAATTACCCCTCTCAGCTGCTGTCTAATGGACTTTTTTGGCTTGAGGAACGTTTATCTTATTTGTTCCTCCAGTTAGGGGCGCCAGGTTGGCTCCACGATCTGATTGTTCTAGGCGTCTACCGCACCTTAGCTTGGGTAGTGTCGGTAATGCTGCCTCCTATGGCAATCTTCTTTCCCCTATTTACCCTGCTTGAAGATTTAGGTTATCTGCCGCGAGTTGCCTTTAACTTAGATTACTATTTCAAAAAAGCCTGTGCCCACGGCAAACAGGCGTTGACGATGTGTATGGGATTTGGTTGTAATGCTGCAGGAGTAACCGCCTGTAGAATCATTGACTCACCGCGGGAACGCTTGATTGCAGTAATTACCAATAATTTTGTTCCCTGCAACGGACGTTTTCCAACGATCATTGCCCTAGCATCAATATTTATTGCAGCGTCTGTTGGCATATTAAGCTCGGTAACAGCTGCGCTAATTGTGCTTGCTGCAATAGTTTTGGGTGTAGCAATTACGCTAGTGGTATCAAAAGAGCTGTCCCAAACGATTCTAAAGGGAATTCCTTCATCGTTTATCTTGGAACTACCTCCATACCGCAAACCACAGATTGGTAAAGTGATAGTTCGTTCGGTACTTGATCGCACTTTATTTGTGCTGGGTCGAGCTGTGGCAATTGCTGCACCAGCTGGTGTGATCATCTGGATGATGGCAAATATTTCAGTCAGCGGTCAGAGTCTGTTAGCACACAGCGCTGGATTTTTAGATCCCTTTGCCCGGATGATTGGGTTGGATGGCTATATTCTCATGGCTTTTATTTTGGGATTGCCAGCCAATGAAATTGTGATCCCAATCCTAATTATGAGCTATATGGCTGAAGGAACGATGCTGGAACTGGAGACCCTCGCAGAGCTTAAACAGCTGCTGATTAATAATGGGTGGACTTGGTTAACTGCTGTTTGTACAATGCTCTTTTCCTTAAATCATTGGCCGTGCGGCACTACACTTTGGACAATATATAAAGAAACCCGCAGCTGGAAATGGACCTGGGTCTCGTTTCTTGTACCAACCCTAACCGGCATCATCCTCTGCTTTATTACAGCACAAGTAGTAAGATTGCTGGGTATAGTTTAGTGATATCACAAAAGGAGTCAGGCCAAACACCAGAACATGGGGAGGGGTGACTCCTTTCTATAAAGTAATTTCTATTTACACAATTAATATCATTATGATATCATATTAATATCAATTTCAAGCACAAGGAGGAAAATTATGGAAGAGAAAATACTAAAAGCTAAACCTGGCATGCCGATGTTAGTTCTGTTTATCCTCCTCTATCTCGCAGCAATCGCTCTGATTATTGTTGGCGGAGTTCTGATCGATAGAGGAATTAGTGCCATCGGTGGTGTGCTTTTGGCAGCTGGTATTCTCTGGGCAATTGTCGGTATCGTTCCCTTTATTGGCCTCAAGATTCTTAAACCCCACGAAGCGTTGGTGCTGACACTATTTGGGGAATATATTGGCACTCTTAACGAACCAGGTTTTTATTATGTACATCCATTTGCGACAGCGGTAAACCCTGCAGCCAAGACCCATCTTGGCCAAAGTGCGGATGTAGAGAGTAAGCTAGGTGTTACTGCTGGCAGCAATCAGCTATCGACTACAGGACTAAGCAAAAAGATTTCGTTAAAAATCATGACTTTAAACAATGCCAAACAAAAAGTGAACGATGTTTTAGGCAATCCAGTGGAAATCGGTGTTGCTGTAATCTGGCGAGTTGTTGACACCGCCAAAGCTGTATTTAACGTAGATAACTATAAGGAGTATCTCTCACTGCAGTGTGACAGCGCTGTCAGAAATATCGTACGAATTTACCCATATGATGTGGCCGAGGGAATTGATACAACCGGCGACGGCAAGCCAGACGAAGGCAGTCTGCGCGGTTCAAGTACAGTTGTAGCAGAACGTATCCGCCAAGAGCTTCAAGCAAAAGTGAAAAATGCAGGAATCGAAATTCTCGAAGTGCGCATCACCTATCTAGCTTACGCCCCAGAAATTGCTGCTGTGATGCTCCAAAGGCAGCAGGCGCGTGCAATTATTGACGCAAGAAAGATGATCGTCGAAGGTGCTGTAAGTATGGTTGAGATGGCTTTAGAGCAGCTAAACGAAAACGATATTGTACAACTTGACGAGGAGCGTAAAGCCGCTATGGTGTCGAATTTGCTTGTTATCCTCTGCGGTAATAAAGATGCGCAGCCAGTGGTTAACAGCGGCAGTCTCTATTAGCAATGGCTGGACGAAAAAAGCAAATCGCCCTTCGGCTTTCACAAAAGCTTTATGAGGAAATTGCAGCTTGGGCTGAGGAAGATTTCCGCTCGATTAACGGTCAGATCGAGTATCTGCTCACCGAATGCGTACGACAGAGGAAAAAAACCGGCAGATATGTCCCTGGAAACTCGACTGAGAAAACAACACGTTAGGATAGGCACTAACACCCTGCTTGTTACATAGAACACAGCAGGGTGTTGCTATCTTTCCGATTTACCGACAGGAATCCTTTAACCTCACTCAGCCGATGTTATCTGCAGCAACTCTGTTATTGCTATTTTATAAAGCGAGTCAAATTCACAGCCGCAGCTGCCACACTCTAGATCTGCCTCCATAAGTATTGGCAGCAATTCTTCGCTACTCATTCTGCCCTCAAGCCAAGCTCTTGACGGTTCATCAATCAAGTCCCAACCCGAATCCGCAAATTTCGTAATAATCATCGTCAGTTCTTCACTTTTAACTGACATACTATCTACCTCTACTTTCTTGTTATTCTCGTTCTTAAATTGTAGCTCTGCCGCTATCCCCTACCATCATATTTCTCAATCAAAGGTGGCGAGCTTTGAGACTAGCTGCCTCACTTCCTGATAAAGTTTCCAGCACATTTGGTAACAGTCTGTCAGGGAAGAGCCAAGCAGTTCAAATATGTGGTTAACCTTTTGACTATACTGTTCTGGTTTATGATCAAATGTCTCTACTAATTTAACTGCATTCTTTTCGTTAATGCAGTATTCATTATTACAGGCAAAGAGCACTTGATTTAAACATGAGACAGCACGAAAAACATGGCCAGCGATGTAATATTTATCACTAGTTTTGATATTTGCGCTAACAAACATTAAAGAAAACTCTGCTTCAAAGATAAAAAAATCGATCAAGCTCTTTTTTAAAGCAGGAGGATAAATTTCAGCTCGTTTTTTTAATTCATTGAACATGGCATTTTTACTGTAAAACACTCTGGCAATTGCCAATTCTCCCCGATACATCGCACTGATATATCCATGGGGATGTCCTGTCTGATAATTAGATGTAACTATTCCCTGCTCGGTCTCGAGGATTATTGTTCTAACACGGTTAATATCCCGCAAAAGTAAATCGACATGATATCCGTTCACAACCAGCCACCCGCCGGCATTGACCCATTCTCCCCAAGCTCCGGGAGGGACAACAAGGTTTTCTCTGTTCATATCGTCTAACTCGGCGGCTCTTTGGTTAATAGTATCGAGGTCAAATAAATCCGGATCGTAATAGATACCAATATCTACATCTGAATCTTCCGAGTGGGTACCTTGTGCCCGGGAACCCCCTAATACGATCCCCACAACCCATGACAAGGAAGACAGTTTCTCTACAACTAATTGAATTGTCCTATCTAACATATAAACACATCCGTTAGGTTAAATCCCCTCCATAATAGTTTTCCGGTGCAATTTCTATTATGTAACAATGGATATCGCTCAAACCAATATTAATGTGGCTCTTGATTAGAGAACAGATTTTCTCTGATAGTTTTTCTTTAATTACGCGATTTCTACCAGAATACATCACAATTTCTACAACAGCAAAGTTCTGTTCTCGGCTGTTATGCACACTTCTCAGTTCTACTGGAGTCTGATAAATCATCACCTGACCGATATCCGCAGCAATCCCCAGCACCTCAACTATTGTCTCACGAATTGCACCTGCCAACAACTCAGCAGCCTTGGTTGTCTGGGATAAATGCACTTTAACTAAAGGCATAACCTACATCCCTCCAAAAATTGTCAAACTTTACTATTTGCCGACTTTCTTCGCCTTGATCATATAACTTGCTATCAGCGGGTAGCGCTCAAATTTCTCAAACGTCACCAACTATGACCGGCCGCACTAACCCAGTTATTGAACAAATCCATAGCATTAAATCTCTCAAGGTCCATATAGAATAAAAATCCGTTGTCCTTTAACAGCCTAAAGCATATCTCAAGAGTATCAGGGTAGTTCCCAATTTCATGCATAGTCGATCCTATTATAGTAACTACATGGAACGATTCTGGCTGCAGTGAAGTGTGTAATATGTCCTCACATACGACCCTTGAAGGATTAGGGTGACCCTCTCTTTTCTGTCTGTACTCAAAAATTGAACAGATCTCTTGATCTATATCCACACTGGTTACTCTGCCAAAATCTTTAGATATGTACCCTAAATAATCATCCCACTCACCAACACCAATTCCTATATTGCAGATTTGGATCCCGTCAAATAACTCAAGATTCCTCTTGAGAAAATCTCTTGACATCATCTCAAGATATAGATTCTGCGGTGATAAGTTCCATGCTCCTGCTTCAGGATCACGTAATGATAAGTGGTAGCTAAGCAATTTTTCGTCATTCATTTACCTTAGCCTCCCACCTTTATGATACCATTAGAATTTTTCTTCTAATTATTTCTCTATTCCAACAGTCAGAACCTGCATCAATTATATAAATTAAAAAATTATATAAATTTAAAAAACTGAGGAAAGCGCAGTAAGCATCTTCCTCAGCTCTGGATTTTTAGCAGCAAATTTATGAACAGGATTCCCGCAATTTTTGAATGTACCGTGAAACATTTTGATCATAATCTGGATAAGTGTATCCCAAACGCTCTGCGACATAAATTCCCGACTGACGAAATAGGCTGTGGCAGACCAACAGAGCATCCCAGATATCGCTAACTGGGCACTTGGGAAAAGTTTTCAGCAGTTGGTTCCACGTATTTTCATCTAAATAATTACCAAGATATTTATAGCTTTTACCTACACTCAGTGAAAAATTTGTATGGATTCCGACCTGCCAGGAAAGCATTGTTAACAGCATTGGCCGCACATAACTGTTTAAATGCTCCATTGCAAACAGGATTTCCCCGCGACATAAACCTTTGGCAACATACGTAGACACCCACCAAAACTCGTTGCAGCAGTCATCATAGACTTGCGCTGATGGCTTACTCACATGATAGCTTGCATCGGTAGGGATAGGTTTGACTGGAACTCTTCCATCCTTATCGAGGAGCACTGTTAGCAGTGTATCGCTGTGAAGATACAGCTCTAATTCATCAATCGGTACTAAAGTTAGATCAATGCGGTTTCCATCTTCAAACAGCATAAGATATGAAAACCAATTACCAAGCTCCGGCGGAAACAATTCCATTGCTTCTGGCTTCTGCATAATAATGCGCTTACCGAAATAATCGAGCCAGCCATCATCCTGGATAAATGAGCCCATATCGGTGACAATGTACGTAATGTCGTAATCCTGAAATCGATCCTTTGGAACATTAACGTTAGTGCGGGAACCTTCCATGCCTACCACACGGATCCGTGCATCGTTCTCAGCAAAAGTCAGAATCAGGTCCATCATTTCCTGTTCAGTTCGCACTTGCATTCACCTTCAGCCGCTTAAATATCAATACCTAAGAAGTACTTAACTATAAATCCTACTAAAAAGGAAAGAACAGCAACAGATAAACTGATAGTCGCCATCTCGGCAAAGCGCTTTTTGAAGGGCAGATCCTTGGCTACAGAGATGTAGTAGGTAAAAGCAAAGATGATAATCACGACAATCGCAAGCATCGTAATTAAAGCTGCCAAGTACTGATCCACTGGGTAGAGTAGGTATGGCAGCACCAGAAATACAACTGCAAAGATATACATAACCCCAGTATAAAGTGCGGACTTATAAGCATCAGTACTGCCTTCTGAACGTGCTGATAAATACTCCGACGAAGCCATCGATAAAGTGGCAGAAATCCCTGTAATTAAACCAGAGAGAGCCACTAGTTTGTTGTTCTGCAGAGCAAAACTTAAACCAGCCAAGGTACCGGTTAATTCGACTAACGCATCATTTAAACCAAGTACCATTGAGCCTACGTACTGCAGCCGGTCTTCGTCAAGCATAGCAATTAACGCTTCTTCGTGTTCTTCCTCTTCCCGCAGTATCTGCTCAGCTTCGGGAACCTCTGACAGCAGCTGACCGTAATTCTGTTGAGCTACCTTTTCGCCTTTTTCCATTATCTTGATCGCAAAGGTATAACCTAATATAATGCTGACGATCGTATAAAACCAAACCTTAATCCACTGCGGTTTGAGCTTTTTATTTGTGTATCTGCGCCAAGTTTCTGCGTGCTTAGCTTCCTCGCCTGCAATCCGCCTTAGTGTAGCCCGATCCGATTCTTTCTTGACCCTTTTGGCTAAGTTTAGATAAATCTGTCTCTCTGTTACTTCATTCTGCTGCAGATCAGTGATAATTGCAAGCGTTTGTTCAGACAGGATTTTACCTGATGTGCTTGTACTCACCTAATAACACCTCCATAATATTTTTGGAACTACATATTATTATAGCCTGAAACGAAACTGAAGACAAATCGTCACCCTGTTCCAAAAACTATGGAGTGATCAGCAAACTGCTGCCTACCTTATTGGGTTTGAACGCCCGTGTAGCAATAAACGTATCTATGTAGGGATCTATAAGCTCACCGCCAAAGGAATCTTCATAAAATCCGGTAATTACAAAGCCAGCACTGATCTGGCCAGCAATCTGCTGTTCCAAAGAGTGGCCAAACTCGAGCGGTTCTTGATGAAGAATTTTATGCTGTAGTTCTTCTGCAGACAGCTGCTCCAAGTCTGAATAGGGGATTTTAAATCTAACTTCTAATCTCCCATTTTCCTCCCACTGATGCGGATCGAACAGATAAAGCAGAGGGTTGCAAAAGCCTGCCAGCAGACTTCCACCTGGAGCAAGCACTCGATAGCATTCAAACCAAACCGATTCGATATCATCGACAAAACAGTTTGAAACCGGATGAAAAATCAAGTCGAAACTGCCGTTAGCAAATCGCGTTAAATCGCGCATATCCCCTAATTCGGTAACGATTCGGAGTTTATCCCGCTCAGCCACCATTCTATCATGTTCTAACTGCGCGGGACTGTTGTCAAACACTGTTACCCGAGCTCCAGCAGCTGCTAAAATCGGTCCCTGCTGTCCGCCACCAGATGCTAGGCACAAAACCCGTTTGTTTTTGAGATCTCCAAACCACTCCCGCGGCACTGGTTTGGTAGGAGTCAAAAAAACGTCCCAATTTCCAGTTTTCGCATGCTCTACAGTTTGCCGATCGACAGGTATGGTCCAGGTATTCCCCAATGCAGCTCGACGATTCCATGCCTCGCGGTTGTGCTTAATAATGTCCATTTCCATCGTCCCCTCAAATTTCTAACTATAGCTATTACTTCGAAATTCCTCGAATATTACCTGCCGAATTACTTAGTCAATGGGACTCTCATGTAAATTTTATTGAGCACTAAGATAATATCAGTCCTATCAGATACACCGCTGCAATCGATACCGAGGTTACAAAGAGCAGGCTTTTGCCGCGAAAAGATAACAAAACTGCTACTCCACATCCTACAGCAGCAGAAATTATATTTCCTGTGGACGTGAACACATCTGGAAAAGTCATCGCACCCAAAACCGCAAATGGCACATAATTAAAGAACGCCTTTACATAAGGGGAGCTAATTTCTCTGCGGAAAAATGCTATCGGCAGTACTCGCGGCAGGAAAGTCACCAAAGCCATCAAAAATACTGCAGTTACTGGATTAACCACAATTTCACTCATGTGACCGCTCCTTTTATTTTACTCAAGCTGTTGCTGTTGCTTGTCCGGCCAAAGCCATGCTCCTATACCAGCGGCAGCTATTGTTGCGATAATAATTCGAAATCCGGCTGAAATAAAACTAAAAATCGGGATGTACTGCAGGATAATATTTAATGAAACAGAAATTAAGATTACGGATAATACCTCCTTAGATTTTCGCGCCGGTGGAATTATCAAGGCAATAAACAACGCATACAAAGCGATTCCCATCGCGCTGCTGAGCTGCTGCGGAAGAGCTGCGCTTGCTGCTCCACCTAAGGCTGTACCAGTACTCCAGGCAATAAAGGGTCCGAGCATTAAACCAATCAAGTATGGGAACTGCAGGCGATCAGGAGCTACTGCCGCTACTGTAAATGTTTCATCGGTGATTCCAAAACCGCAGATGATCCGCTTCCCAAATGTTAGATTTGGGTCCACCTTCTGCGTTAGGGATAAAGACATTAATAGGTAGCGCAGATTGATCACCAACGTAGTCAGCATAATTTCTAAATAACCAGCACCTGCAAGGAGCAATCTCATCCCAGCAAACTGACCAGTACTGGTATAGTTTGTTAGAGAAGTCAGCAGAGCTAGCCACGGAGAAAGCCCACCCGCAGCTACCAGCAATCCAAAGGTAAATCCAACAGGTATGTATCCTAGCATAATGGGAACTCCCTGTTTTAACCCATACAGAAAGTCGCTGTTTTGAGCAGTAGTTTTAACTCGTGTCTCAGCCATCTTTTCCAACACCCTCAGTTTTTAAGTGCTATTATACCACCAAGTTGAAAACAAATCTATCCCCACTAAAAATTGCTCATAAAATCGAAACATATCCTGTATTATCACGCAACAGGATTTTAAACACCGCATAAGCTGGTTTCGGAGGGATTAATATGGTAAACTTAGAAGCATTCTTAAGAGCCGGCGCTTATGTACTAGGCCTGGCAGTATTAACATTTATTTTTTGGTATGTGATTCAAGTCCTTTGGTTAAAATCTACTAAACGGCTAGTGAAAATCATGCTGTTTATTCTCTCACTCAGCCTTGGGATCGCTGTAATGTTTGCTGGTTTCTTCTTTTATGTTTATCACGGAATTGGCCACCAACCAGATATTTACCGCAGCGGAAACCGCAGCTCAAATATGGTTGCCCTCACCTTTGATGACGGACCAAGTGCAGAATTCACCCTGGCTATTCTGGATATTTTA
The DNA here is from genome assembly GCA_012521805.1 of Bacillota bacterium. GTDB lineage: Bacteria > Bacillota > Limnochordia > Darwinibacteriales > DTU012 > DTU012. Next base: position 4,426 of record JAAYLQ010000045.1, on the reverse strand, counting down.
AAAGAATATAATGTCCCTGCTACATTTTTCATGGTTGGGGTTCATGTAGAGAAATACCCAGAAATAGCCCAGAGAATTGTGGACGAAGGACATGAAATTGGCAACCATACCTATAGCCACCGCAATATCCCAACTCTTTCCACTATCGATTTACACAAAGAAATCCTTGAAGCGACCGCTGCGATAACAACGGTAACTGGGGTTTATCCACCCTATGTTAGGCCGCCCCGGGGTATGTATGATGGGCGATTTAGAAGATTAGCGAATTTATTAGGGCAGGAAATTGTGTTATGGACTATATCCACCCGCGATTGGCGCTATGGGGTAACTCCTGACAGCATAGTCAAAACAGTAAGAAATAAAGTCAAAGGCGGCGATATTATTCTGTTCCATGACAGCGGCGCTTTAATAAAAAATGAAGGCGGTGACCGGCGGGCAACTGTGCTGGCATTACCGCAGGTTATTGAAGTACTCCAGGAGAAAGGCCTGGAAATCGTTCCTCTCAGTGTGCTGCTTCATGAAGCACCAACAGAATTGTTCCCGCAGGTTGATATGCCTGAATAATTCGAGGTGAAAGCATGATTATTGAGCAAGGTTCTGTGCACAATGCTGAACAGATCGCCCAAATCTATATCGAAGCTTTTCCCACAAGTATTCAGCGCTTTTTTAGTAAAAAAGCCCATTCAAAATTACTCAAGCTGCTGACACACTCTTTCGCCCTTTTACTGTTAACTGGCGCTGAAGTTGTTCTTGCCCGCACTCCACAGGGAAAGGCCCTTGGCTACTGCATTTACACATCAGCAGCTAGGACTCGAAGCAGAGCGGCCATCCTCGTGAGCAACAGCAGGAAAATCCTCAGCCACACATTTAACTTATTTCGCCACATCCATGTCAGTGAATTTATGAAACTGGTTTATAATGCAGTATTAGTTAAGGTTAACACAACGCAGGATCAAAAATTGCCGCGAAAATGCGGCCGGATTAACTCTATTGCTGTCAGTCCTAGATCCCAAGGTTTAGGAGTAGGAACTAAACTCCTAAACCTTGCACTTACCAAATTAGCAGATCAAAATGTATTCTTAAGTGTTCGACCAGATAACCATTCAGCCAAAAAACTGTACCTTAAGGCTGGGTTCCGAGAATGCGGCACGACCAAAGATCTGCAGGGCAGCTGGATCCTAATGATTAGACAAGCTTGATCATCAGCAGCCATACTATGCACGTAAAAACAGCTCCCGCTCGCAATCTTGGTAAAATACATGGTCAAAATCTGCTTCAGCCGTCAACTGCCCATACCTTGCCATTGCTGACACACGGCAGGAGTTACAAGCCAGCCATGGTACGATTACAACAGCTATTTTAACCGGTACTTGGTAGCTTTTTAAGGCTTCAGAAACTATTACTCGCCAACCAGAGCACTCGGTGCACAATCTAATTTGTTCATGCTGCTTTTCAACAATTTGGTCTGTATCGTAATATATCGGTCTTTGACGGGTAAAAAACTCACCTGTCCCAAAAATCTGTTTTAGATCCACCTGCTGCCTCTGATCCCACAATTTCCTAACCTGATCAACTGTCTGCCGAATAATTTCCATCACATGCTGCGGCTGCCGAGAACTGTCCGGGAGCCAATCCGGCTCTTTAAGGTGGGAATAATCCAGACCAGCTAAAGCCAGGATCAAACCCACATTTACATATGGCAAAGCTCCTTCGATCGAATAACCACCTTCTAACACCACAATGTCGGGATTCAATATTTCGGTTAAGCGGGCGTAACCTTTGGCACTAAAGTTCATGTTGGTAAGGGGATCTGAATAATGATTATCCTGTCCTGCTGCATTAATAATAATATCCGGCTTCCATTCTGCAAGAATTGGCAAAACCAGCTCTTCCATTACATAAAGCATACCTTCATCACCAGTGCCCGGCGGCAGAGGAATATTGACAGTCTGCCCATAAGCTGCGGGACCACCACGCTCAGAAATATCGCCGGTGCCTGGATACAAAGTGCGTCCATCTTGATGCAGGGATATATGCAGCACACCTGGATCATTATAAAAGATGTCCTGGGTTCCATCTCCATGATGAGCATCGGTATCCACAATCGCTATCCGCACACCAGGTCCTAATCGGTGGCGAATGTGTTCAACCATAATTGCCTCATTATTAATAGTGCAGAATCCGCGGGAGCCGTGAACGATGCGATTAGCATGATGACCAGGTGGGCGGAGCAGTGCAAACGCCCGATCCACTTTGTTATCTAAAACCAGGTCTGCAGCCAGCATTGTGCCGCCTGCAGCAATTCGATGCGGCTCTGAAACCCGCCGCTCAACACTGGGAACGCAGATATGAGTTCTTTGGATATGCTTATCTTCAGCGACATATGGACGATACTCAACAATACCGGGGATGTCCAATAGTCCTTCCTCTAAAATTTGATCCCTCGTATATAGAAGCCTTTCTTCCCGCTCAGGGTGATCTGGGGTGATGCACCAATCAAAGGCAGGAAAGAAAACTAAACCCACTCTTCTTTTGGTCTTCAACATCTTGATCACCTCACTCGCTCCACGCCGGGACGAATCTGGGCTCTTATGTTAAAAATTCGTCCCACTGTCCGAAAGCCCCTTACAACATTAAAAACCTCTTCTTCAACAATTTGGATATCACCATAGTCATTTAATCCAAGCTGCTGGGCATAGAGCGCAGTCTGCTCGACAGCAGCTTCCCGTGCTTGCCTTTGATCGAACAGCATACTGCGGCGGATTCGTTGCTGATATCCTAACTCAGGAAAAATCATTAGCTCCTGCTCAGTATCGGCATGAAGAGTAACTGCTATTGTTGGTCGTGCAGCAGCAGCTCCAACCCCATTTGCTCCGGTATGGTAAGGCAGAATCTCCCATGGCAGACCAAGTCTTTCCGCACCTAACGGAATAAAAACTGGCGCCGGAGCACCCAAACCAACAACAACCTGTGGACGGATATCTGGCGGGGCAAGGATTTCTGAAACTGTGTAAACCGGAACATGCTCCAAGTTTTTATAAATATCATTGATCGCTTGACTGAGCTGGTGGGCAAAAGCATCGACTATTGCCTCTGCTAATTCTTTCCATGAACTAAATGCGCCTACTGCGGCCTGCTTTAGCATTTCCACTGCCCGCTGTCGATCACCAATATCAGTCAATCCTAAAGCTGCGGCGGCGTCTGTCGGTGTTAAGTTTGAACCGCCTAATGCAGCGGCTCTTCCTGCCCTTCTGGGTCCTAACCGAACCTGTCCGCTGTTTATATGAACCTCGCTGTCGCCCCCTAATCCGATCGAATAAGTCAGTAGTGCAGGCACCAAAGTTTGGTAGCCTCCGATTTCCGCGCCGCTGCGCTGATAGAGAGGCTCCCCATTAACGATTACGGCAATATCTGTGGTTGTGCCGCCAATATCAACTACCACCATATTGGCATCGGTATAACTTGACAAAGCTTGGGCAGCCATAATGCTGGCAGCTGGACCAGACAAAATAGTTTCAATCGGTCTAACGCAGGAATCGGCAAGTCCCATAGTGCCGCCATCCGCTTTTAAGATGCTCACGCTCGTGATTTGCGGATTTGCCTGTGTCAATTCTTCGATCACCGCCACAAATGCTGCTTGTAAGGCTGCTACACTCGCATTAAGGTACGCAGACATGATCCTGCGGGGAAAGTTCAGCCGGCCTGATAGCTGATGTCCAAGAGTGATCTGGTTAAATTTTGGACCTTCCGCTTCAATCAAGTCCCTAACAGCGACTTCCAAGCTGTTATTGCGGTGGCTAAATTTGCCCACAATCGCAAGCGCCTGTGCACCGTCCTCCCCTGCTTGTTCTGCTGTTTTGAGCACTTCCTCTCTGTTAATGTCTGCTGCGATGCGGCCGCGGTGGTCAACATATCCTCCTAAAATATAGACTGGGAAATCAAAACCAAAGTCTGCCAGATTGATTCCCGGTCCCGGAAGAGCTAGAACCGCTGTTGACTCACCCCTACCTTCAACAACAGCATTGGTTGATAATGTTGTCGAAAGATGCAGTTGTACCGGCTGGTTATCCTGATTGTAAACCAAGATTTGCTCCAGGGCAGTTCTGGTACTTGCTAAAATATCATGATGATTTGTAGGTGTTTTAGCTAGTGCTAAAACCCGTCTATCCTCACTGATTAAAGCGGCGTCGGTATTGGTGCCGCCAACATCGATTCCGATTATATGCAACCCCTTCCACCACCTTTTTCCTCAACTAGCTATAATTATGCCTTCTTAACTCGAACATTAAAATCCTGCACCTAATCGAGTAGGTAACCGCTAGGTGATCAGCCTAGCGGTTTTCCTCTCACAGAACGGTACGTACGGACCGCGTATACCGCTCCTGATAGACCTCAGTCATACTTCGTAGTATTGATGCAAAAGACC
>JAAYLQ010000199.1 GCA_012521805.1 Bacillota bacterium | reverse complement strand
TGGTGGCCAGTCCCGCCTTCAGCAATCATAAGATAGTAATAACCATCCTTCTTGTAAATATGGGGACTCTCAGGCCAAATCACGTCAACTAAAGCGCCTTTCCAGAGCGTGTGTTTTTCGCCCACTAGCTTCATGCTGTCCAAATCGATCTCCTGCATCCAAACTTCCCAATCCCCATAATACCTTTCCCCGGTTGATGATGGGCGTGTGCCGTGAAAATAAACTTTACCATCATCATCGAAGAACAGCGATGGGTCGATACCTGGTGCATCAGCAATCCAATAAGGATCGGACCATGGTCCAGCAGGATCAGTAGCGGTTACAATAAAGTTGCCGCCATAAGCAACATTGGTAGTAACTACATAAAACACCCCGTCATGGTACCGAATGGTTGGGGCAAAGATGCCGCTTGAGTGCCCAACTGCGCCAAGAGGAAGTTGAGATTTGCGGTCAAGTACATGCCCAATCTGACGCCAGTTAACTAAATCCTTACTGTGAAAGATGGGAATACCTGGAAAGTAGGTAAATGATGATGTAACTAAATAATAGTCATCACCCGCTCTGCATATCGAAGGATCTGCGTAGAAGCCTGGTAGGATTGGATTAGAAAAAGTGTTGTTTTTTAACATTGTCTATTACTCCTTTCTTTTTGAAAGTGTTTAACTGACTACAGTACATACCCAAAACCTAAAATGGTAAAGTACTTGTCCTCATCTCCTGGTGCCATCTTGATCTCGATTTCATGAAGTCTCGCCTCGTCTTCTTGGTACAGCAGCACCGGATGGCAGTGGGTCCAATTGATAATATGTGGATCTGCAGTTAAAACAAGCTCACCATCAACATATACTTCAGCTTTTCCAAATTGGGGATTCCATGAATCCTTAAACACCAGCATTAAACTTTTACTGTTTATCTTCATCTTAAAGCTTTCTGATCCAGAATCAGGACTGCGCATCCAATTATTTGGGAACAGCGGTATGCTGACTCCCCGATCAAACATAGCCCTCTGGACATCCCGGTCTGTCATGCTGAATGCTCCAGGGGAAATTTCTGCCACGTCGAAGTTCTCTTTCCGATCCAGCAGGATAATATCCTTAAAGGCACTGCCTATCACAGGTGCTTTGTCCAGATCGATGTCATACTCATCTTCAGGAGATCTCGCGATCTCAGAAAACAAGTACATGAGACAGTCTGTCATTACTCGGTGCCCATCATTGGTGGGATGATAGATATCGGCAAAAAACTGCTGTTTTGTGATTACATTGCCCTGTTCCCGCGACAATCGGAATTGTGGAACAACAGCATTTTTGATGCTGACCATCGGCAGATTATAGTGCCAGCCTACAGGAGCTAGTCGATCCTGAAGATTCCAGTCGTTTTCGAAAACGCTGAACAGCAGGATTACAGCCGGATTATTTTCCGCTTCTAAAATCTTTAAAACTAAACTCTCGTAAGCAACACCTTTCGTTTCATCGTCCCAATCGTTTACAGCAAATTCAACTACCACAAGATCAGGTTCAACTGTACCGCTGCGGATGACATCCCGTTCGTAGCGAATTACTCCTAACTGAGATGGCGTTCCGCCAACTCCCGCTTTGACGAAATGAACATTGCTTCCATCGCCACTGCCAAACATCTCCTTAAAGCCCAGATAAGTTTGGTAGGCATAGCAGTTTAGGGGTGCAGGATTTGCTCCTGCACCTTCTGTAATTGAACCGCCAATAAAGGCAATGGTAACATCCTCACCATTCTCCGCCTTCCTAATCACTTCTTTGATCCGCTTATTGTTACCGAGGTTCATCAAAGACTTAGCAATCATAGTCCGATAGGCGTCCGAATCAAAATCAACAGCAGTGTTCGCCGCTGCGGGAAGAGAAATTGTCAACATAAAAACCAACAGGAGAGTTATAGTCATTGACCAGCTCATTTTCAGTTTCCTCCTCTTTATGCTCATGGAACCACATTAAACAAGGTTGCCATTGCCTGAAATTTGCCATGGAGCGGAAATACTATTTGTCCATTCTCGATAGTCGGGTCCGTATTTTCCTGTGAATATGTCGAATCCACCCTTAGGCTTAGATTTTCCGGAATTGGAATACTGATTGGAGTCTGCTGATCATAGTCGAAGGTATGCACAACTGCTAGAGCTTTGGTTTTATCAGCTGAGACCCTAAACATTACCTGCCAACCTTCTGGATGCCGATAACTTTGAATTTCTGGTCCAAACCGATAAGAAAATCCGTCCTTGATAACCGGACTAATTTTAGTGTAAAATTCCATTCCGGATTTCACAATTTCCCATTGTTCATCGTCTAGATGCAGGACATCACCTGATAGGCACATCCGACCTAAGAATGTATTGACAATTGAGTAATACAGCCTCTGGGAAGTATCAGTCTTTCTCAGCACCGCCCAGATCTGATTCTGGCGCGGAAGCATCGCACGGTGGAGGTTAGCTGCTATAATTGGAATTTCTATACATTCATGGGCATCCGAAAACGACGACATACTGCTGATGGCAAACATTGATGGTTCTAACCTATGCCCGCCGGAGGCGCAGTTTTCAATTACTAAATGTGGGATTTCAGTTTGAATCTTTTTGATAAAATCTTGAGAGGCAAGGATATGCTGCCGCAGCCCTTCCCCTAAAGACTCAGCGCCATCGCAGCCGATTCCTATTGTTTCGTTATAGTCAATCTTTAAATATCCAAAGCCATATTCTTTAATAAAGTCGATTACTTTCTCTGTGAGGTAATCAATAACAAAAGGATCCCGCATATCCCAGAAACGCCGTGAACCAGATGTGATTACAAATCCATCTCTTTTAAGCAGGTGATCAACCATATGATACGCATTGGACATGGAACCGCAGTTTTCCAGTTCAAACCAAATTCCAGGAATCATCCCGCAATCTTTAATAACCGATACTGCCTTTTCCAGACCCCCTGGAAACAATTTTTGGCTAACATTCCAATCTCCCATACTGAGATACCAGGGTTTGCCTTCCTCTGAATACCAGCCACAATCAATTACAAAATACTTGATGCCTGTTCCTTTCAGCTTCTCACATGTCTTTCTAATGTTTTCATAGGAAGGTTGACCCCAACTTGTGCAGTATTCGTTAAAAATGATCGGCAGTTCGTCTTCAATCTCAGGCTTATCCTTCAACCATCTAGTATGAACTGACGTCAACCTTTGACTGATTTGATCAATACCGCCCATAGTTACCGAAACAATTGCCTCAGGTGTCGCAAACTCCTCACCCGCTTCCACCTTTTTCATCCAATGGCCAAATTCGCGATCTGCTAAACCGCCCGATATACAGAGAGCATCATCTTTGCGGTATACTTCCATCTGCCATGAACCTGCGTAAGCTAGTTGAGCACCCCAGGAAACATTACTTATTGTATCTTCTACTGCCACAAAAGGAAAGTATCCCCGCACCGGCATGGAGCCTACTTGACCGAAACGATGGCTGTATGCACCCCCATGGCTCCAAGATGGTTCAAGCATTAACTCTTCAACCGTTGAAGTTTGCAGCCTGCCTTCACTGCTCCACTTGCTTCTTAGCTGATGGACAAGCATAGTATTGACCGCATCTCCACGGATAAAAGGAGTGAGTCCACCAAGGGAAAAGCTTGACAGCATTTCGAGCATCACAGCTTCAGTACCAGTGTTTCTGTACTTGGTCGCGATCAGCACAGCTTGATCCCCGTGATTCCAGGTGATGCGGTGCTCAAGTTCATGGTTGAGATTGTTTCTAAGTATTGTGATGATCGATGTTCTATTTTGTTCTTCTATACAATCTTGACTTACAAATTTTAGAGCCCGGGTTGAACTGCCGTTCCTCATCGTTACACCCTGGGAAAATCCATCAGGGTAGTCATCACCCAATTTTTTCACTTGAATGAGGGAATCAACGCGATATCTTTTTTCTTGTACAGCAGCATCTTTTAACGATAGGGGCAGCATTATCAGGCCCACATTATCGGTGTTGGAATCCAACTCATAGCGGAAAACCATATCGCCTAAGGTAAACTCTGAAAGTATTTTTCTCACTGCAATCATCCTTTTTTCTTACTTCATCGGGACTGCTGTCAACTCATTCCAGACAGAACTATCGCCACTGGAATTGACTGCAGCAACAGCAAAGTAATAAACAGTATCGTTATTTAGTCCAGTTACAGTAAATGGGCTTGCTTTTACATCAGCGATTACATGTTCGTATGCTCCTGAACTTGTACCATACAAGATTTTGTAAGAATCCGCCCCATCTATCAGCCTAAACCACAGTTTTACTGCTCCATCCCCTGGTTGAACTGCGTATAACAAAGGTGAACATGGTACAGCCTCTGTTGTAAAGGAACGAATTTCGCCATCAGATGCTGCGGTAGAGTGTACTAGATTTTTTGTGTATGCAGTTACTCTCCAGTAATATGTTGTATTAGGCTGCAGCAGATTAGGCTCTACCGTATACCTATGATAAATCATCCGGTCCCGAACAATAACTGGATCTGACATGTCTGGATTGCTCGAAACCTCAAGTTTGTAGAAAAATGCATTCTTAGAAGGTTCCCATGAAAGCACAGCCCTTGCCGAAACATTCTGCTCACCGTCGGCTGGAGCAATCAGGTTAAAGCTGGTAGGTGAATTGCCTTCGGCCTTGGTTGTAAAGTAGCGCAGAGGCCCGTTCATCGGTCTTTCGCCATGCTCATTAACTGCATATACAGTCCAATAATATTTGGTGTCGTATTCTAAGGGTGCTGTCGGCCTATAAAATGCCTGAGATCTTGGACCAAAATGTCCTGTGTTTCTCACAGTGGTTATTCCTGCCTGGTTTATTACCGGATCGGATAAATCCGGATTTTTGGAAACTACCAGTCTATATGAAGTTGCATTATACGCCGGAGACCATCTAAATTCCGGTCTGATAGGCTCGTTAGGTGCATTTAAAGTTGGTAAATGTGGCCCAAACTGTCCCGGAACATTAGTGTTATTACCTACAATAAAGGAATACACTGCGTTATTTGCCACCGGTGTGCTGCCGTGCTGATTAACAGCAATCACAGACCAGTAATACTTCTGGCCAACAGTAAGTGGAGTCTCGATGGTATAGCTTGTTCCTCGAATACCAGACTGATAAATTACTGGATCAGATAAATCCTTGCTGGTAGATACTACAACAGTATAGCTTTCTGCATCCTGGGCTTCTGACCAGGTAAGAGTTGGTGTTGGCAAAGCCACCTCACCGTCATCAGGCGTCATCGGATGGAAAAAACTGGGCGGTGCATCTTTTTTCTTAATCACAACCAACCAAGTCTCATTCGCTCCAACATTATTCACCGAAAAACTAAAGCTTGCTTCGGATGCTCCATCGAGAACGATGCTTGTTTGATACTTAAGTCCATCATTTTCGATTGGAACGATTTTATAAAGATCGATCTTAATATCCTGTCCACTGTAAGGTTGATTGTTAAGCACAATGTCCACTGAGCCAGGAATATCATCTTTGGCAAAGATAATCTTTGATTCATAACTGTCCATACAGGCGGCAGCTGTAAATTCTTCGGATGAATCGGTTGAAACTGCTACGTAGTGACCAGACATTTTCGAGAAGGCGTAATAGACCCACCACAACGGTCTTCTAACAGCTGGATTTTGCGTAACCTCTAATTTTTTGGTAGTCATCAAGTCACTCATACCGTTCCAATTATGAGCTTCCAGACATCCTTTGATATTGTGTGTTACACCAGCTCTAATCACATTAGCCATGCTTCTGGTAAAATCAACTGCGCTGCCAGTAGGACCACCAGCGTTTACTCCACCAGAATTGTTTTCTTCCCAAATTATATACTTGCCGTTGGTTTCAGGATAACGTTCTTGGAGCCGTGCTATCGTATTCTTCCATCCCTGCACCTGAGACAGAGGCGCAAACGTATCAGCCGTCCAGAATTCGTGCCAGCAGGGTCCTTCCAACGTTATTTGATTTTCGCTTGCGAATGGTATATTGAAATCCGGAATTCCTCTAAACCCTACCGCACCTGGTCCCACCGTGGGTATCGGATCAGGATATACCTCTCTAACAGCTTCCCAGACTGCTTTGAGGGTAAGTTCCAATCCTGTCCAATACTCATTCGTCAAGTTGGCAAAATCAATTTCTGCTCCATGGTCTTTGAAATACTGAAGCACATCCTTAATATACTGTTTAAAACGGGCCCGCTGTTCAGAAGTTTTGATATCCCTTTTTTCCCAAACATCCACAGGACCACCGCTGGCTGTTGCCCACGATGGATTGTGCCCCAGCAAGAAATACCACTTCATCCCTGCTTCTTTAGCTCGATTATATGCTTCTAAACTCCGTTGAAGGATGCTTCCTTCAAAAGCATAATAGGAAGCATCCAAGTCGCCTATCGCTTGAAAATTTTGAGCTGGTATAGTTTCTCTGTTAAGAAGTGGACCCAATAAAGTCATCCTGCTGTCGGGCACATCATAATTCGGTGTCAAAATATACCCAAACATGCTTGGATCAACAGGACGCTCTACTGCCGCAAAGTCAACAGTTATTTTTGGATTCGCAATTACATTTACTACAGCGGCTCCAGAGAGTGTTTCAGTGGATGCTTTAATTGTTGCTGTGCCAGCACTAATGCCTGTAATTACCCCTGCTTCATCGATAGTTACTATAGATTGGTCCGCTGAGGTATAAATGACTGGACCTGTAAACTCTACTTGGATTCCGTTGCTGTTAACTCCATACAGCTGGGTTTGGACAGAACCATCCACACTGACACTGTAGCTGCCGGGATTGAACGCCAGTACATCCAGGACCGGATTATCACTATGCGGCCATACCGACAGCCTATCCAAATTAATACTGTCAGAATTGTCATTAGGTGTCAGTGCCCTATAGGCAATGGTATTTTCGCCAGCATTAAGTTCGACTTTGTGGATAACTTCCGCCCATTCATTCCAGGTATCCGTACTCTTACAATTTACATGGATTATATTTCCCCCATTGACAGACAAGCCAACTACCCTGTCATCAGGCCAGCCTCCTACTTTTCCTGCAGAATACCTGAGGGATATGTAGTAAGCACCGCTTTCAGGTACATTCACTCGAAATGTGGTAGCAGCCGTTCCGCTGAAATCATATCCACATACAAAACCTGTACCTGTATACCCGCTGTGGTTCGACGCCACCCTAGCGCCGCCGGAAAGTAGGGCCTGCTCAGCCTGATAAACTGCGGCGTTGGGATGCGGATACTCAGGAAAACCTGCCTGAGCAGGGGTGACACATACAAGCACCATAACGATCAATGCAATTAAACTGATTGACATGAGATCTGACTTATCCAACTGAATCACTCCTCGATGCTGTTATTTTAGGGTTGCACTTCTTTCATTCCAGATTGAGCTTTCTCCGTTCTCATTCACAGCCACCACGGCAAAATAATACGTGCCGCTTGGAAGCCCGCTGATTTCAATTGGGCTTTCAGTTATACCGCTGACCGTTTCGGTATAATTACCTGGCTCAGTGCCGTATTTGATTTTGTACGAAGTTGCTCCTATCGATTTATGGAACCACAATTTTACTCTGTTCTCTTGTGCATGGACAGCATAAAGGAGTGGTGAACATGGCACAGCCTCAGTTGTAAAGGAACGAATTTCCCCATTAGATGCTGCTGTTGAGTGGGCTAGATCCTTCGTATACGCAGTTACTCTCCAATAATATGTTGTATTAGGCTTCAGGAGGTTCGGCTCAACGGTATATTTATGATAAATCATCCGATCCCGAACAATGATTGGATCTGACAGATCTGGATTGGGCGATACCTCCAGCTTGTAGAAAAATGCATTTTTAGATGGTTCCCAGCTGAGCTCGGCTCTAGCCTGAATACTAACTGCGCCATCTGCTGGTGCAGTTAAATTGAATTCCTTCGGTTCGTCACCAGCAGCTTTTGTAGTAAAGTAACGCACCGGTCCGTTCATTGGTCGCTCTCCATGAGCATTAACTGCATATACCATCCAGTAATACTGGGTATCATAATCCAGATCCAGCTCAGGTTGATAATAATACAAGGAGTTCGGCCCATACATACCAGTGTCCCTAGCAGTGGTCAGGCCAGATTTATTGATCACCGGATCAGACAAATCTGGATTTGTCGACACCACTAAACGATAAGAGTCAGCGTTATAGGCCGGAGACCACTGAAATTCAGGTCTGATCGGCTGATTTGGAGCGTTTAAGGAAGGCAGATAGGGACCAAATTGGCCCGGGACTTTATCACTTTCTCCCACTAGGAAAGTGTAGAAAGCATTATTAGATACAGGTCTCACTCCATGTTCATTCTCAGCCAAAACAGTCCAGTAATATCTGCGGCCAATTTCTAAGCTTTCTTTAACTGTATAGCTGGTGGTTTTGATTCCAGATTCGCTAAGTACCAGCCTAGTAAAGTCCCGATCCTCAGCAACTTTGATGGTATAGCTGACCGCATCTTGAGCGTGGGACCAAGTTAGGGTAGGTTCAGCGGTTACTACTTCCCCGTCATCAGGTGTCAAAGGATGGAAGAAGCTGGGCCGGGTGTTGGACCGCTTAATTACCACCAACCAAGTTTCGTTTGCATTTACATTTTCAATAGCAAGTTCGAGTTCTGAGTCCGATGCAGAGATTGGTCCGAGACTATATTGATACTCTAAACCATTATTTTCACTATCAGTAATCTTATAGAGATCAACTCTGATATCTTGTCCAGCAAAAGGCTGATCTTTCAACTGCATTTCAACAGACCCAGCGCAGTCATTTTTCGCAAAAACAATTTTTAATTCAGCATCATCCATGCAGGCTGCAGCTGTAAAATCTTCTGTACCTTTCGTATCAACCGCAACATACTCTCCCGACATCTGTGAAAATAGATAGTACACCCACCAGATCGGGCGCCTGGCTGCAGGATTCTCCTGAAGAACATTTGTAGTCAGTAAATCGCTCATCCCATTGGCATTGCGGGGCTCCAAACAGCCCTTAATGTTTTGGGTTACACCAACCCTGATCACGTTGGCCATACTGCGGGTCCAGTCCGTGGGATCCTTTGAACCTGCATTGTTTTCTTCCCAGACAATATAAATTCCATTAGTTTCTGGATGCTGACGCTGCAGCTCTTCAATTACTTTCTTGCGTTCCTGGAGATGGTTAAAGGATGCATAGCGGTCGTGGACCCAAAATTCATGCCATGCTGGTCCTTCAATAGTGATCTGATTGGCGCTTGCATAAGGAATATAGAAATCGGGAATTCCATCAAATCCAACACCACCCGGACCTACTGCCGGAATGAAGTCTGGATACACTTCCCGCAGCGCTTCCCAATTACCTTTGAAAGTTTCTTCTGTTCCTGTCCAGTATTCATTGGTTAAGTCAGCAAAATCAGGCTTAGCACCATGATCTTTATAGTATTGGAGCACATCCTTAATGTACTGCTTGAATCTTGCTTGCTCAATCGGCGACTTCTTTGGTTCATTCTTCCAGGAATCAATAGGGCCTCCACTCGGTGCTGACCAGGATGGGCTCATACCCAAAAGCATATACCACTTCAGGCCATTGGCTTTTGCCCGATGGTACGACTCCAAACTTCGCTGCAAGATGCTGTCCTCATAAACGTAATACGAACCGTCTAAATCGCTGATCGCCTGGAAATTCTGAGCAGGAATGGTCTCACGATTCAACAGTGGTCCCAGCAGGGTCATGCGGCTGTCTGGAACATCATAATTAGGGGTCAAAATATACCCAAACAAACTAGGATCGACAGCCCGGGTCACTGAGGCAAAATCCACTTTTACCGAAGGATTTTCCTCCACCATTACAACCGCTTCCGCGCTGAAACCTTTGCAGTGAGCTTGAATTACCGCTCTGCCTTCACTAATTCCCTTAATCAATCCTGTCTGCTCATCAACTGTGATCACCTTGGGATCAGTTGAACTAAATACAACAGGATCAGTGTTTTCAAGCTGCACTCCGTTAGAGTCAACCTGAAATATTTTGCTTTGAATTGTATAGTTTTTACTAACGATATATGCGCTTTTATCAAAGACGATATTGGTTATGGTGGGATTTGGATCATGCGGCCATACTGACAACCGATCAAGATTAATGCAGTCCGAGTTGTCATCCTCTGTTAAACACATATACGTAATTGTATTCAGGCCTGCCTTGAGCTGTACTTTTTGCACACACTCAGACCAGACATCCCATGATTGGCTGACGCTCTTAAATTTAACGTGCTTAACCTCTTCATTGTTAATGGATAAGCCGACCACCCGATCTGCGTTCCAGTTTCCTGCTGCTCCTGCTGCATAGCGCAGAGATATATAATATTCGCCATCAGCGGGAACTTCTACCCTGAAAGTTGTGGCAGCAGTACTGCTGTTAAAATATCCCCCAACATACCCTTTTTGTCCTGTATAGCCCTGGTTTCTGGATTCTATTCTCGCACCTCCAGAAAGTTCAGCTTCGTCAGCTTGGTAAACCCAAGCTGACGGATGGGGGCTAGTAGGCATAGCTATACCTTTCGCCAAGAACAATACCTCCCTGTAATGTGATCCCTATAGCTATTCAAGTGTAAAGGACAGCAAACTGGCCGGTCCCTGACCCCGGAAGGTGAAATACAATGCCTGCACTCCATCGGGAATGGCAATATCAGCGGAGTATTCCTTCCAAACATTCGTAAAGTGAACAGGGATCGTACCTAACACTTCACCGTCCCAAGCGGTTTTTACTTCAAAATGTCCCCGGCAATATCCGCGAACCTTAATTTTAACCTTCTGGATTCCCCGGCAGTCAAAGTACTTGAATCCAGCGGTTGCTGAATCGTGCATGTCAGTAATATATCCGGGCTCTTGGTCTCCATCTTTTCCATCCTGAGTTATCTTCGGGAACCGACGGTTAGACTCTTGCGGATAGAACAGATGGCAGGCTATATGAGCTGGGTATTCACCCTTTCCAACCAAAGGCTCTTCCTTAGAACCACCCGATGTGATCTCGACCTGAGGAATAGTTCCATCCTCTGCAAATTGAATCTTTTCAAAACAACCCTGTCTGCTGAACCAGCTGCCATTGGTATGTCTGTGATAAAAGATATACCATTCGCCGTTTATTTCCACAATACTGCCATGGTTGTTTCCAGGAGGATATACCTGTTTCTCCGCCGGTTTATATGTATCGATATGGCGGTCACAGTTACTGACAATTACACCTTGGTATTTAAAATCCTTAGTTGGATGTTTGCTAGTTGCATAGCACAGCTCGTGCATGTTGATTGAAGAATAAATCAAGTAATAGGTATCTCCACGTTTTCTGATCGATGGTGCTTCAAAGAACTCAAAACCTTCAAATCCAGTTCCTGCACTGTAAGGCTCACTGGGAGCTACAAACACCGGTTCTTCAACAATAGTCAGCATATCCGGTCCCAAAACAGTTGCCATCGCACCCTTCCGGGATTTGTCCCCCCGGGCACAGAAGCCTGTATACATATAGGTTCTATCGCCTTCAGTTAACACAGCAGGGTCAAACTGCGGCTGATCTCCTTCTCTTTCCCCAAGACGGGTTCCATCAGCGTACTTGACATATCCATAGAATCTGAATCTACCTGCAGGCGAACTGCTGACAGCAACAGAAACAACAGATACTTTATCAAGAACGTAGTATAAATAGTATCTGCCATCTGGCCCAACAGTAACGTCTGGCGCATACAGACACATACTCCCATCTGGATTGAGGGGATCATCTGTTTTCTTGTAAATCACACCTTCATAACGCCAATCGGACAAATCATCAACAGGTGCTGACCAGCATACATAGTCATTTAAGCAGAATGCATGGCCGTTAAAACGATCATGGGAGCCATAAACATAAACTCTACCGTTAAAAACATAAGGTTCTCCGTCTGGAATATACTCCCATGAAGGAAGATAGGGATTCACTCTCTGTTTTTTCATGTTACCAACCTCACTTCTTCATTTATTAGTTAAGTGTTGTTAACCTATAAGATTTGCCGCTTTCACCATAAAACGAAAAACCAATATCGGTAATCTGCACAGGGATCTCAACAGTTCCGCATGTTACTTTCAGGGGTTTTCCAACCACCTCAATCTCGCCATCAAAGTCGGGACGAACGATTGCTTCAATCAAGTTTCCAGACTCCCACCGCAGATCAACTGTCCTAGCTCCCCGAGCTCTCAGTCCGGTCACACTGCCGTTCTGCCAGGTCGCCGGTAGAGCCGGCAGGAAATGCAGTGCTAGATGGCTCTGCAGCAAACATTCAGCAATTCCAGCAGCGGCACCGAGGTTGCCATCAATCTGAAACACACCTCTGGCATTGAGCAAGTTGCGGGCAGCTGACCGGGCAAGCATCTCCCGGATGCATTTGTCGGTTTGCTCACCGTCTAACAGCCTGGCATACATATTTATATGCCATGCCAGCGGCCAACCACCTTCCGCTCCCCCATGAGCGGCCCTAATTTCTAACGACTTTCTAACTGCCTGCATTAGATCAGGCGTGTCCCGCCAATTGATGCTGCATCCAGGATGGCAGGCAAATAAATGGGAAAGATGGCTGTGGCCTGGGGTTAACTCTGGATACTCTTGATCCCATTCCAGCAGCTGGCCTTTCGAGCCAATCTTGTTTTCTGGCAAGCGGGGAATCATCTCGGCCAAAGCCGCGGAGAGCTCCTGGTCAACACCAAGCAGTTCTTGAATTTTAATACAGGCGGTGAAAAATTCCCGCAGGATTTGATTGTCCATTGTCGGACCGACACAGATCGGGGTGTCATAACCATCAGGTAAAACATACCGGTTCTCCGGTGAAACTGATGGGCAGGTAACAAGCTTGCCATCTACCTCAATTAGGAAGTCTTGATAAAACAGCACCATATCTCGCAGAACAGGATACATTCGTTTAAGGATATTGACATCCTTGGTATACAGATAATGCTCCCAAACATGGAGACCTAACCAAGCAGAGCCAGTAATCCAGGGCATTGCCGCCATATACCAGTCCTGTGGCGCACAATCACCATAAAAGTCAGTGTTGTGGTGGCAGACCATCCCGCGCATCCCATACATTACCTGCGCTGTGTCTCGACCTCTTTCGTGCATCTTCTCCAGCAGTTCCATCAAGGGCATATGCAGTTCGGAAAGATTTGTAACCTCCACAGGCCAATAATTCATCTGAAGATTAATATTGATTGTGTATTTACTGTCCCACATTGGTGTAAATTGATGGTTCCAAATCCCCTGCAGATTCAATGCTGAACTGCCCTCCCTTCCACCTGAGACAATTAAATAGCGTCCCAACTGGAAGTAGAGTGCTGCCAAACCAGGATCGTTTTTGCCTGCCCGCACAGCGGCTATTCGCTGATCTGTGTATTTCTCTGATAAATTTGAGCCCAACTGCAGAACACAGCGATTCATAAGGGAGGTGAAATCGCGAATATGTTCCACACGCAGGGCGTCAAACCCTCTTTTTTCCGCAGCATCCAGCCGCTGAATAACATCGGCTACCGGGTCCTTAACGCGATTGGACGTGGCTGATGCCAGATACAGGATTACTTCGCTGCATTCTTTAGTCACCAACTGCGAAACTGGATTCTCAATCTCTCCATCACACACCACTCGCACAGCAGCCGCAAACTCCACACCAGCATCATTTCCCCGCATCAGCATGGTGCGTTCGTCAATATTACGAATAGAATCTACCCTGGGAGCAGGCCAACCACCAGCAGACACTCTCCGACCCGGCCTGCGGGGATCCATTGTTGTCGCTTCAGAGATTCCTATGCGGTTAAGGATAATGTCCATATTAATTGCTTTGGGAGAATCACTTGTATAGCGAATACACATAACCTGAGCTGGATGACTGATGAACATACTGCGGTGGTAAGTGATCCCAGACGATATATGTTTAACATTGAGTACGCCTGACATTAAATCAAGATCCAAATCATACTGTTCCGCAGATTCGCTGTTCGGGAGCCAGCCCATTGTGAAAGGAAGATGCTGATTCAAGGCAATATTCAGCTCTCCCAGCAGCGTA
>JAAYLQ010000044.1 GCA_012521805.1 Bacillota bacterium | reverse complement strand
TTCTGTTTTTTATCAGTGCAGACCGCCACAATTGTAGTAGACTTTAGGACGGGAATTAGGTTTTCTAGAAACTGATCAAGGGCAGTTGCGCTGCCTCCCTGCCATGAAACTAAGCTGCCGTAGGGCACATCAGCAATAATCAGATCAGCGTTAAACTCCTGATTTACTAATGATTCAGGTGCTAACAGATCGGCAGTAAACGTCCTGGCTTGGGGAACAAAGGTACGACCCTGCACCAGCTCCAGCAAACGCTGAGCAGACTTAACTGCTTCTAAGTGTGATTCCTTGCGGTACTGTCGATACAGCTCTTTGAGTTCAGCGATTCGTCTAGCTAATCCCTCCTCAGTTAACAAGGAGAGATTTTTCAACGCTAACGCTGCTGCACTGGAGTTAATATCGGAGCCAACGAAAAAGCGGATTAGTTCTGGATTGAGAAAGCCCAAGACTGTTAACAAATAGCCGCTGCCGCACAGGGGATCATAAACAACAAGGCTGTCCTTCTGGGGCAGGTATTCCAAACAGCGGCAGAATATTTCTTGGGCAAGCCGCACTGGAAAGTTGGGCATACCGGCACTGCCGTAAATCACCCGCCCTGCCGCTAAATCCTGATAGTTGCGATTGGGACTAAATTTGTACTGCATTAAAAGCACCTCAAAGATAATGAGAGCCTAAAGAACTGATTGCTTAGGCTCCCTGCTTCACTATTCTATGACTGAAACGCAGTTAGCGTTCGACCCTTACTTCCTCCCACAGCTGGAGGATTCTCTGCACCAGCGAGTTAACCTCTTCAATTGCTTCCCTCACCTGAGTTGTAGCCTTACTCGATTGATCCGATAACTCGCCCACTTCCCTCGCTACAATCTCAAATCCTCGGCCGTATTCGCCAACCCGTGCTGCTTCAATGGCCGCGTTGATCGCTACCATTTTCGTCTGTTTCGCAATGTTGGCAATTCCGTCAACCAGATTCTCAATTTTTGCAGGAATTGCAGATAATTCCATGATCATTGTTTCGACCATGTTCTGCTGTTCTTCAATCTGCTGGGATGCCGCTATGTTCTTCTGCTCTAATTCTTTCTCAACAGTAATATCATGTCCGAAACCTACCAAACCGATAATTTTATTTTCATCATCGTAAAACGGATATTTTTCAGTGATCTGCCAGGTTTCTTTACCATCTGGTGTAATCACCTGCTCAACTCGGTTCCTAATTTCCTGTCCATCATGGAGTACTTTGCAGTCATCCTCGTAAAACTTCTCGGCGATATGCTTGGGGAACATATCAAAATCGGTTTTGCCGATAATATCAGAAGCTTTTTCAAATCCTGCTTGGATGACATTAGCCCTGTTTGCCAGGATTTTCCTGCCTTCATGGTCCTTGACATAGAGAGAACTCGGTAAGCGGTCAATGAGAGCATGAAGGATACGGCGCTCCCACAACAGCTTATTTCTTAATTCCTCTGCAGTTTCATTCCCGGTAAGCTCAGTAAAAAGAGTACTTAGATTGACTGTTGCCATACTGACACTCCCTATTTTCTGATATTTTGGGATCAATTGGTATTTATTTGTTTCTACTCCCGGACAACAGTTTCCTTTATATTTTCAGCAACTTTCTGGCACAAAAGCCTTCTTGACCATGCTATAATTAATAAAACAAACATCAATCAAAAAGAGGTGTGGTTTTATGCAGATTACTTATTGCTTTCCTGGCGGGAGATTTAAGGCCCTCACCATGAGTTATGATGACGGCAGAGCTGCTGACCGCCGCTTGGTTGAAATTTTCAACCAATACGGTATTAAAGGAACTTTCCATCTTAATGCTGGTACACTTGGCAAAAACGATTTTATCAGTGCCGATGAAGTAAAAACACTATACGCAGGACACGAGGTAGCTGCTCACAGCGTCAATCACCCCTGGATTGCGCTCTGCCCTAAAGAACAGATCGTGCAGGAGCTGTTCATGGACCGGATGCGTTTAGAAGAGCTGGTAGGATACCCAGTGCGGGGTCTGTCCTATCCCTTCGGTTCCCACAGCCAGCAGATCCGTGAGCTCCTGCCCCACCTTGGCTTTGCCTACTCAAGAATCGTGGGAGACAGCCATCATTTTGGCCTGCCCGAGGACCTTTTTCAATGGAAGTCAACCTGTCACCACAACCATAGATTATTAGAACATGGCGAGAATTTTGTGAAACTTCGCAGTCAGCTGAACTTAGCCCTATTTTATGTATGGGGTCACAGCTTCGAATTTGATCATGATCAGAACTGGGATTTAATTGTAGATTTCTGCAAGCTGGTGGGCGGCAGAGATGATATTTGGTATGCGACCAATATCGAAATTGTCGACTACCTACACGCTGTTGAACAGCTGCGTTTTGGCGCATCGCTGCAGTTTGTTGCCAATCCTACTGCCCTGTCAGTGTGGCTCAGGGTCAACGGCCAAATTATAGAAGTAAAAAGCGGCGAGCAGGTTCAATTAGCATAGAAAGAGCACGCAGGGTTTCTGCGTGCTTGTTTTATTCTTCAGGAAAGCTAGAGCCCCATTTTAATTCCTTAGCCCGGCGGAAAAGGTCTTTCTGTTTGCGCGAGATAATCCTAGTTTCTATGCCCTCTGGACCGCATACTTCAAAAATGATATGCCCCTTCCGCACCTGGGGAGTGCGGAGTATGCGTCCAGGGATTTTTTGAACAGGAAAACGGGCTGCCGCCACATAAGAGAACTTTTCATCCTCATAAGCCAGCTCGCCCCCTTTAACCTGGCGGTGCAGGCGGGTCCGGGCAATTCGCTGGGCAAAATGGCACCAATCGCTGCCGCTGATGGGGCATTCCAGCTCATGGGGGCAGGGCGCGGCAATGGTGGCTCCTAAAGCAATCAGCTGTTTGCGGGCTTCCCTAATGCGGGCAAACCCCTGCACGGTGCCTGGTTCAACAATTATGAGAATGCCTCCAGTTGCCTGCCAGAGCTTCTCTATAAAAGCTTGCCGGTTACTGCTGTCAAGTTCACCGAACACATAAGCCGCTGTCACCAGATCGTGGGGCTCCAAAGCCTCCCTTTCCACAACATCTACCTGAATCCAATCCGCATTTTGAATGGCCGGAGCATCCGCATGCTGAGCCAAGCGTCTGCCTAAACTGATCATCACTGGTTCCCGCTCCAGCAAATTGATCGAGCTTAAGCTGGGAAACAGCGACACCGCTGCCCACATAACTGTCCCTGGACCAGCCCCGACATCAAGCAGGGTTTGTGGTTCCCAATCCGGCAGTACATCCTTGACCCTGCTCAATACAGCAGCAACAGCGCCGAAAGTAGCAGGCATGCGATATGCTGCATAGGCCTCCACATCAGCGATGGAACGGATAAAAGTTCTGCCATCCTCAGGATCCTCCCGATAACGCTGAGACAGCTCAGCTGTCAGCTTCGCCAGCTGTCTCGCTGACTGTATCTTCAATTCTGACTCTACTGCATCCCTTAAATCATCCGGCAGCTGCATTGGCACAACCCCTTTTCATTATTTACCGGGAAATAATTTTTACAAGACCGGCATCTTAAAGCCCATCGCGTCTCTAACTTCTGCCATAGTCTGGCGGGCTAGTTTGCGGGCACGCTCTGCACCGGCATTGAGAATCTCTATCAGCTGATCCGGTTTAGCTAATATTTCTGCTCTCCGCTCCCTAATTGGAGCAATTGCCTCAACAATCGCTTCCCCTAAGGTGTGTTTTAAATCAGAATAGCGCAGCGATTGATTCGCATAATCTGCTCTGAACTGCTCTACAACCTCAGACTCAGCAAAAGCTTCCAGCAGAGTAAAAAGGTTTTTAACTCCCGGTCCCATCTCTCCGCCCTGGGGACCTGGATCTGTAACAGCACGGCGGATCTTTTTCCGGATCGTGTCATCATCATCGTCCATTGCAATGTAACTGCCCTCGATACTTTTCGACATTTTGCTGGTTGGATCGTTTAGGGCCATGACGCGGGCGGCTCTAGTTAAAATTGGCTGCGGCTCCGGCAGGATCTCACCAAACAGTGAATTAAAACGCCGGGCGATTTCCCTGGTCAGCTCTAAATGCTGAATTTGGTCATCACCCACTGGAACCAACTCCGCTTTGTAGATCAAAATATCAGCTGCCATCAAGACTGGGTAGTTCATCAATCCAGCAAACACGCCGCCTTTCTGCCGTTCCGATTTATCCTTAAACTGGGTCATCCGCTCTAGAGCCCCAATTGATGTGATGCAGGTTAACAGCCAAGTTAACTCTGTGTGCTCTGGAACTGATGATTGCACAAATAAAGTGGCAGTATTGGGATCAATCCCTGAAGCAATCAGCGTAGCTGCCAGATCTAATACCCGCTCGTGCAGTTTCTTCGGCTCATATTCAACAGTAATTGCGTGGTAATCCACAATGCAGAACAAGCTCTCGTATTGATGCTGCATTTCCACCCAATTGCGAATTGCGCCAAGGTAATTGCCGATGTGAATGTTGCCAGTAGGCTGGATTCCTGAAAAAACTCGCTGCATATCTGTTTCCTCCCATAGTGTTAGTGTTGGATTTCAATAAAAAAGATCCCGCCCCAAAGGGACGAGATCAGACTCGCGGTACCACCCTAGTTAACCTAAAGCTGAGGCTTTAGGTTCCCTCTCTGCCTGATAACGGAGGCTTCCGGTTTAGCCTACAACTTGAAACAAGCTTCGGTAAACAGCTCCTAGGCCCATTCCCTTCCACCATCTTATCGGTTTGCACCACCCACCGACTCTCTGTAAAGATCAGCGCAAGGTACTCATCCTATTCACAGCCGTTTGTTCGATTCAAATCCACGTTTATTATAAACAATTCAGGCGGAAAAAGCAATATAGAATCAGCCTTTCATCAGCTTATCCATGATTTCCATCACTTCATCAATTTTTGTTTGAGCTTGATCCGAACTGAACGCTTCCTTGACACAGTGGTTTAAGTGACCGTGCAGAATATCTTTATTAACTTTCCGGAGAATCGCCTGTACCGCCAAAATTTGGTGGGAGATATCAATACAGTAGCGATCTTCCTCCACCATCTTGATCAGTCCATCTATCTGTCCCCGAGCGGTTTTGAGCATCTGCACCGCCCGCTGCCGATCTGATTTCATTATCAATCAATCTCCTTATCCAATCCGTTTTGGTCGGAATAATTTCAGTCTCAAGGCATTAGTTACTACAAATACCGAACTTAAACTCATTGCTGCTGCACCGATCATAGGACTCAGCTTCCAGCCGAGGAGCGGATAGAAGATTCCGGCAGCCAAAGGAATGCCAAGGGTATTGTAGAAGAACGCCCAAAACAGATTCTGCTTGATGTTGCGAATGGTGGCTTTGCTCAGCTCAATCGCTGCAGCTGCGTCCTGCAGGTCGCTTTTAATTAAAACTATATCCGCCGACTCAATGGCAATATCGGTTCCAGCACCAATGGCAATCCCGACATCAGCTCTCACCAGGGCTGGAGCATCGTTAATCCCATCGCCAATCATGGCAACCCGCTTGCCTTGATCCTGCATTGCTCGAATTTCCTGCTCCTTATCCTGGGGCAGAACTTCCGCTACCACCCGGTCTAAATTAAGCTCTTTTTGAATTGCCTCAGCAGTCTTGCGATTATCACCGGTAAGCATCACTACTTCAATCCCCATAGCCCTAAACTGTTCGATTGCTCTGTAACTTGTCGGTTTAACTACATCGGCAACAGCAATCACACCAAGCAGTTTTTCTGGATCGGCAAAGAACAGCGGGGTTTTGGCTTCCGCTGCCAGGCGATCCGCTAAATCCTGCCAGGCCGCTGTGTCAATCCCGTTTTCCTCCATCATAGCCAAATTACCTGCGAAATATTTGTTGCCGTCAATTACAGCCTCAATCCCTCTACCGGGTACAGCAGTAAAATCTTGACTCGCCTTGAGACTGACTCCCATTTCCGCTGCTTTTTCCAGTATCGCTTCCGCCAGGGGATGCTCTGACGCCTGCTCCATTGATGCTGCAATCTGGAGCAGCTCCTGCTCGGACAGATCTGCTGCCAGAACCAGATCAGTAACAGCAGGCTTGCCTTCAGTAATCGTGCCGGTTTTGTCCAGCACTACCGTATCAATACTGTGGGCGGTTTCCAGCGCTTCCGCTGATTTAATCAAAATTCCATTGACTGCTCCCTGACCAGTTCCTACCATGATCGCCACCGGCGTAGCCAGTCCCAGGGCGCAGGGACAGGAAATCACTAATACTGCGATCCCGATTGAAAGGGCAAATTCGAAACTAGCTCCCGCCACCAACCATGCAATAGTCGCCAGCACTGCAATGGTGATAACAACCGGGACAAATATCCCGCTGATTTTGTCAGCCAGCTTCGCGATGGGCGCTTTGGATGAACCTGCTTCTTCCACTAGCTGGATGATCTGCGCTAAAGTGGTATCAGCCCCAACCTTTTCAGCTCTAAATTTAATAAATCCAGTTTTGTTGATGGAGGCTGAAATTAGACGGTCGCCAACCCCTTTTTCTACCGGTATACTCTCACCAGTAATTGCTGACTGATCAACCGCAGTGCTGCCTTCGACAATAACACCATCTACAGGGATGCTCTGGCCTGGCCGGATCACAACGATATCACCAACGGCGATCTCTTCCACAGGAATTTCCTGTTCACGGCCATCCCGCTCAACCACAGCTGTTTTCGGGGCTAAGTCTAACAGCTTGGAAATCGCTTCCGATGTTCTGCCCTTAGAGCGGGCCTCCAGGTACTTGCCCAAGGTAATTAGGGTTAAAATCATACCGCCGGTTTCAAAGTAGATATCCATACTGTATTGATTAACAAGAGCGACCTGCCCATGACCTAAACCGTAGCCAATCCGATATATCGCAAAAATGCCGTAAATCACCGCTGCTGCCGACCCGATCGCGATTAAAGAATCCATGTTGGGCGAACCTCGAAAAA
Source organism: Bacillota bacterium (assembly GCA_012521805.1). Lineage (GTDB taxonomy): Bacteria > Bacillota > Limnochordia > Darwinibacteriales > DTU012 > DTU012. Next base: position 501 of record JAAYLQ010000044.1, on the reverse strand, counting down.
GGGTCTTAAAGCCATTCTGAAAATATCTGCGGTTGATATAGATAATCGGTAAAGTTAATAAAAACTGGGTAAAAGCATAGATCAAGGCGTTTTCCGTTCCCATCAGCCATGCAGGCATGGGCAAATTGATCATCTCTCCCATGGCAATATACATTAAAGGAATCAAAAAAATAAACGAAACCAGCACCCGCCGGCGCATCGCTCCGATTTCAGCTGTCAGATGATCACCCCTTGAAGTCTCAGCTTGGCTGACCGCTTCCTGGGGCTGATCCTCGCTGGCTTCATATCCAGCTGTTTCCACCGCCGCGATAATCGCTGCTACAGATGTCTGGGATTCGTCAAACTCTACCGTCATGTTATTCGCCAGTAAGTTTACACTAACTTCCTGCACACCAGCAAGCTTCTTCACACTCCGCTCAACTGCTGCTTGACAAGCAGAGCAGGTCATACCAGAAACATTAAATTTTTTCTGCATCTCCTCACTCCTCTACACCCCACCCC
>JAAYLQ010000043.1 GCA_012521805.1 Bacillota bacterium | reverse complement strand
TCGTTAACTACCATGTTCGGAACATCAATACCGATTCCTGCTGATATAAGAGGAAATAAAAAACCCTACATCAAACTGCACCAACAGCTGATGAAGGGTTATATTTTAATTTGGTTGCGGGGGCCGGATTTGAACCGACAACCTTCGGGTTATGAGCCCGACGAGCTACCAACTGCTCCACCCCGCGTCGTTTAGGTATATTATAGGCTATTATTTCTCATTTGTCAAATGTATCCCCACGGGGAGAGATTCATCCCCTCCCCATGACCACTACACAAACTGCTCAAGTTTTTCTGTAATCATCTGTTTCGGTACTGCTCCAACTATTTGATCAACAACTTCACCGTCTTTAAAAATAAGCATGGTTGGGATACTCATAATTCCATACTTCATGGCTACTTCAGGATTGTCATCGACATTTAGCTTTCCAACCTTTGCCTTACCTTGATATTCTTCCGCGATTTCATCAATCAACGGACCAACCATACGGCAGGGGCCGCACCAAGGTGCCCAAAAGTCTACTAAGACCACTCCGTTATTCTGTTCTACTTCTTCACTAAAAGTACTATCTGTCAGCGTTAATGTCATTTATAATCCTCCTTATTAAGACTTATTCCTATTTATTTCAAATTATATACCCCTCACGGGTATCTGTCAAGAGGTAATTAGTATTTTTCGCTTATTTTACGGGCAATCGTCAGACCGTGACCAATTGGCAGTATATAGCTTTCCAATAAAGGGTGCTGTCTAACCGCATTGTTAAATTGATCGATCACCCGCTGGCTGTTGCGGTTGCGGTCAGGAAGCTCCATAGCAGGAAAAAGTGTATCGTCAGCAAGCAGAAATCCACCTGGGTTCAAAAGCTCCACTAAGTAATCTAATGTTGGTACATAAGTCTGCTTACCGGAATCCTGAAAGATTAAATCAAACTGTGAGGTCAGTTCCGGTACAAGTTCCACTGCATCTCGTACATAGAGGGTAATCCGCTCAGACATGCCATACTGCTTAAAATTCTGCTCTGCTTCAGCGGCAAAGGTTGAGCTGCGCTCTACAGTCACGATATGTCCCGCTTCAGGGAGAACCGATGCCATAATTAGGGTTGATACCCCAACTCCAGTCCCCAACTCAAGAATACTCTGCGGCTGCAAAAGCTGTATTAATAGCTGCAGTATAAACGCTGTGTCCTTTTGGATACATGGTAAAATGTCTGAACGCTGTATGGCTGCTTGCCACAGCTCCTCCACATTCGGATCTAGAAAACAGTTAAACTTGTCCGTATATTGATTGATTTTAGCTGGTGTAACTGCTGGTATATTCATTGTGCTCCTCCATAATTATCATCAGTTGATACAATTAAACACTTAGCAGCAATATCCTTTTTTGGCAGTACAAACCAATTTCACCTAGCCTTTAAAAATTATTTACGAAAATTATACCCCGATAAGGAGGATAACTGTGCTATTCGTAGAATCATTTAAAAAAATTACGGAATATAATTTATCAAAGGCAGAAAGGTGGTATTCACAATGAAAAAATCAAAATCAACGATGCGTAGTGTGGTGATGACATTAATTGTCGTGCTTGGACTGGGGGTTTTTGCCGGACCAATACTGGCACAAGAGATTAAAATCGGATTGATTTCCAGTCTTACCGGCCCCGTTTCTACCTATGGTCAGTCAGTGCGAAATGCCGTTGAAATGGCTGTGGATGAAATCAACAGTGCTGGTGGAATCAATGGATCTAAGATCAACCTGATCATTCGCGACGACAAAGGCGATGCTACGGAAGCAGCAAATATCGCTCGTTATCTAATTGATCGGGAACAAGTTGCTTTGATTCTTGGACCGGTTATTACACCATGTGTAATGGCGGTTGCTCCAATTGCCCAAGAGGCAGGTGTGCCATTAATGACACCGACAGGAACTGGTGACAGCATTACCGCCATTGGCGACTATATTTTCCGGGCTGCCTACAAAGACTCGCTCCAAGGCAGAGTAATGGCCCGCTTTGCTGCTGAAGAACTAGGACTAAAGCGAGTAGCAATTATTTATGATATTGCTAATGACTACTCCGTTGGGTTAATGAATTCATTCAAGAATGCGTTTGAAGAATTCGGAGGCACAATTGTTACAGTTCAATCATACACAACTGGCGATCGTGATTTTAGCGCCCAGTTGACATCGATCCTGCTGGCCAATCCAGAAGGACTTTACATTCCAGACTACCATTCAGCTGTAGGACCAATCCTGCTTCAGGCAAATCAGTTTGGAATTGATGCTGTTAAATTGGGTGTTGACGGTTGGGATTCACCTGATTTAAAATCGCTATCTGGCGGCAATCATGAGGGTGGCTACTACGTAAATCACTATTCTGTTTTGGATACGAGAGAAGCTACTGTTGAATTTACTACTAAGTATATCGATCGGTTTGGCTTTGAGCCAGACGCGCTGGCAGCATTAGGTTACGACGCTGTGTTAATCGTAAAGGCTGCGTTGGAGAAGGCTGGCAGCACTGATCCTGTAGCACTGAAAGATGCTCTGGGAACCGTTAAAAACGTTGTTGCTGCCACGGCAACCATTGATATGGATCCGGAGGGTACCCCATACAAACCAATTGTTATTCTTCAGGTCCAAAATGGAGTACCGGTCATTGTCGATCGGGTATATCCATAATCAGTTGTGAATCTGATTGGGTTGTACGATTTACGTACAACCCAGCATTATTTTTTTTGAGGTGATGGAATGCAGTGGCAAGTTTTAGTCGCACAATTGATCAACGGAATAGCTTTGGGGAGCACTTATGCATTAATTGCCCTTGGATACACCATGGTTTATGGGATTATTCGCTTAATCAATTTTGCCCATGGTGATATTTTTATGCTGGGTGCATATTTTGGCTTAATCGCAATCACAACCTTAAATCTATCTTTAATACCGGCTTTGATCCTGTCGATGGCCGCAGCCGCACTTGTTGGCATAACCTTAGACCGCATTGCCTACCGGCCCCTGCGCCAGTCGCCGCGGATCACAGTCTTGATTACAGCCATTGGAGCATCACTTTTGATCCAGAGCCTCGCTCAGTTAATCTTTGGGGCTGATTTTCGCTCCTACCCGGATACCGTCATACCGCGTAAGATCATCAGAATGGGGTCTGTAATTATTAATAACCGCCAAATTATTATCTTTGGCACAGCAATTCTATTGATGATTCTGCTGCATCTAATCGTTAATTATACTAAGCTAGGAAAAGCGATGCGGGCTGTTTCCATGGATAAAGAAGCTGCCCAACTAATGGGCATCAATGTTGATCGAATTATTGCCTTTACCTTTGCGATTGGGTCTGCTTTGGCAGCAGCTGCTGGGATCCTGGTGGGCATCCTGTACAACATAGACCCCTACATGGGCACCCTGCCGGGATTGAAGGCTTTTGTTGCTGCGGTCTTGGGCGGTATCGGCATTATTCCCGGTGCTGTAATCGGAGGATTCTTAATGGGCATCGCAGAAAATTTAGTAGTAGCCTTTGGCTCTTCTACCTATCGCGATGCAGTCGCATTTGCAATTTTAATCTTAATTCTTCTCATCAAACCAAGCGGTTTACTAGGAAAACGTGTTCGCGAGAAAGTGTAGGTGTTTTCATTGGGTAAACGAAATGTGATTACAATCAGTCTGCTAGCTGGATTATATCTGATTATCCAGCTGCTGGTCAGCAGAGGAGTATTGCTCCCTTATGACCTCCAGATTCTAGGTCTGGTGTGTGTTAATATAATGCTTGCTGTTAGCTTAAACCTGATCAACGGGTTTACCGGTCAGTTTTCTATTGGTCATGCCGGCTTTTTTGGAATTGGAGCATACGCCTCCGCCTATTTAACTGTCATTCACGATATACCATTTTTGCTTGCTTTGGTGCTGGGCGCCCTGTTTTCAGCTCTAATTGGAATCTGTATCGGATTACCTACTCTCAGGCTCAAGGGAGATTATTTAGCTATTGCTACGTTAGGTTTTGGGGAAATTATCAGGGTAGTTATTCTTAACATTCCTGCTGTGGGTGGAGCTCGAGGTTTTTCCGGCATCAGCCGCGAAACTACTTTTGGCACAGCTTACCTCTTTATGATTGTTACGGTGGTAATAATTAAAAACTTTATTCGCAGCAAACATGGCAGAGCTTGTATTGCAATTCGAGAAGACGAATTGGCAAGCGAAGCACTTGGTATCAACACAACTCTCTATAAAGTTGCAGCGTTTACCATTGGAGCACTGTTTGCAGGCCTAGCAGGAGGATTATACAGTCATTTCATGGGATATATCAACCCTGCTGCAAACCAGATCGGATTTATTAAATCGATCGATATCTTGATTATGGTTGTCTTGGGTGGATTAGGAAGCATAACCGGCTCAGTCGGTGCCGCAATCTTACTCACGCTAATTCCGGAATTTCTGCGGGGGTTAGCTGAATACAGAATGATTGTCTATCCAATTATTCTTATTTTGATTATGCTCTTCCGTCCCACTGGGATCCTAGGCGGCAAAGAACTGTCCTGGGACGCATTTGTATCATTCTACCAAAGAATAACCGGTAAGAAACAGTGCCAGGGGGTGAGCACTGATGCCTAGTCCATTATTAAGTGTGAATAATCTATCAGTCAATTTTGGCGGATTAAAAGCTCTGTCTCATGTATCTTTAACAGTTGAACCAGGTGAACTCATCGGCATCATCGGACCAAATGGTGCAGGCAAAACCACCTTCTTCAATTCGCTTACCGGTCTTTGTAAACCAACTGCCGGGCAGATTATTTTTGCTGACAGGGATTTAACAAACAAGTCAGCCTGTTTCATCAGCCGCCAAGGAGTGGCAAGAACATTCCAGAACATCCGTTTGTTTAAATCCCTAACGGTGCTCGACAATCTCATCACTGCCTGCCATCAAAATATCCGCTACTCATTCTTTGACGGAATTTTTAAGACAAGAACTTATAAACGCGAAGAGCAGGCTGCCCTAGAAACTGCCCAAGCTATGCTGGAGATCGTTGGCTTAAGCGAACAGACCCACGAACTGGCTGTGAGCCTTCCCTATGGTGACCAGCGCAAACTCGAAATTGCTAGGGCTTTGGTCACTAAGCCTAAGCTTTTACTGTTGGATGAGCCGGCCGCAGGAATGAATCCAGCCGAAACCCAAGAATTGTTGAGCTTGATTCAGTATTTAAGAGCTGAATTTGGCATTACAATTCTGCTGATTGAACATGACATGAACTTAGTAATGAACTTGTGCGAGCGGATTTTTGTGTTAGATTATGGTGTGCTGATTGCTGAGGGTTCGACTGAAGAAATCCGCTCTAACGAACAGGTAATTCAGGCGTACTTGGGAGCTGATGTTTAATGGAATTATTGACAGTTGAAAATTTAGATGTG
>JAAYLQ010000042.1 GCA_012521805.1 Bacillota bacterium | reverse complement strand
GGTTGCAGATCCCCTCGCGGCTCTGCAGAAGTTGGCTCAGTTCTCCTTAAAGCAGAGCGGGATCCCGGTGATAGCTGTTACTGGAAGCAACGGAAAAACTACGACCAAAGATTTTACTGCTGCTGTTCTTCAGGCTCGGATGCCGGTTTGGAAAACTCAGGGAAACTTCAACAATGAACTTGGTTTACCACTAACGATTATGGAAATTGAACCCCACCACGAAGCTGTGGTCCTGGAAATGGGGATGCGCGGATTGGGTGAGATCAGGCATTTGACAGAGATTGCACCGCCCCAAGTAGCTGTGATTACGAATGTCTTTCCGGTACACTTAGAACTGCTGGGCAGTATCGAAAATATTGCAGCTGCTAAAGCTGAAGTTCTAGAAGGATTAAAACCAGGTGGAGCTGCGGTTCTCAATGGAGACGATCCCTTGATCCGCCGTCATGCAGCCAAAGCGGATCAGGTCTTGTTTTTTGGAAAAAACCCTGATAATCAACTGCGAGCAGAAAACATTAAGGTAGATCAAAAAGGCTGCGTCAGCTACGATCTGATTTGGGAAGGTAAATCCTATCCAGTTATATTAAGTGTTCCAGGTGTGCATAACGTGTACAACAGCCTAGCAGGAATAGGTGTTGGCCTGCTGTTTGGCATTCCGGTTGCAGATGCGATTCAGGCGCTCAGACACGTGGAATTAACTGAGATGCGATTAGAGATTGTTGAGAGCAGTGACGGCATAACAATTATCAATGATGCATATAATGCGAGTCCTGCATCAATGCGGTCTGCCTTGGAAACTCTTGCAAAAATGCAAAGTTTTGGGCGGAAAATTGCAGTTTTAGGCGATATGTACGAGTTAGGCCCGATCTCAGACAGAGCACATGAGCAGGTAGGGGAGCAGGCTGCTGGTGTTTGTGATCTGGTAATTTTTGTCGGTCAGAACGCCCAGGTAATGCGAAAAGGTGCAGAATTAGCAGGATTTCCCCGCTCAAAAATAATAATATATCAGTCAGTGGAGCAATTACTGCCGGAATTAAAGGATCTGGTCGAACCTAATGATTTAGTTTTGATCAAGGCATCACGTTCGGTGCAGTTGGAGCGGGCAGCCGCAGTATTAAAAGCGAGGTAATTATAATGGGTAAAACTGAGATTTATCTGCCGATAATTGGGGCATTTATTGCTTTTGCTGTTGTGATAGTAATTGGTCCAAGTACTATCAATTACTTACATAAGCTCAAGTTTGGTCAAAACGTCCGGTCTGATGGACCAAAACGCCATCTTCAGAAGACTGGCACCCCCACCATGGGGGGAATAATGATGGTACTGGCAACCGCAATTGCCGTATTACTGCTTAAACGGGATCACACCCATGTGCTGTTTGCCCTGTTTATTACTGCAGCTTATGGCGCTATTGGCTTTCTTGACGATTTGTTGAAAACTTTAACCCGCAGTTCCCTGGGTTTAAAAGCAAGACAAAAGCTGTTTGGACAGTTTTTTATTGCAATTTTAGTTGCCCTATACGCGCTCTCTCGCCCTGATATCGGAACCACGGTCTTGATCCCTTTTACAGAAGCGGTATTGGAACTGCCAACAGCTGTCTATGTGGCTTTGGTTGTAGGAGTTATGCTGGGTACTACTAATGCGGTTAATCTTACTGATGGTTTGGATGGATTGGCTTCAGGATCGGTTGCGATTTCAGCTGCCGCCTACGCTGTGGTTTCGTTTGTCCTCGGCAGCCCTGAGCTTACCGTTTTCGCTGCAGCTGTATCAGGTGCTTGTCTTGGCTTTGCGTGGTTCAATGCTCATCCTGCAGCAGTGTTTATGGGAGATACGGGTTCTCTATCCTTGGGGGCAGCGTTAGGTGTTTTGGCAGTTTTAACGCGTTCGCCGCTGCATCTCGCGATTATTGGCGGATTGTTTGTGATCGAGGCATTATCCGATATCATTCAAGTGGTATATTTTCGCCTTACTAATGGTAAGCGCATCTTTAAAATGGCGCCGATCCACCATCATTTTGAATTATTAGGCTGGGAAGAGCCTAAAATTGTGACTAGATTTTGGCTGGTCAGCCTTTTTTTCGCTGTGGTGGGGTTGTTAGCAGCCCTCTAACCGAATATAGATTTAGGGAAGGGGGCGAACCAGATGGCATTATTTACTAGAGAAGGAAGTATTGACCTAATTGTTTTTACAGCTGTGATTGTGCTGTTGAGTATTGGTCTAGTGATGGTCTTTAGTGCATCATCTGTAATGGGCATTAATGATTTTCGCGATCCTTATCACTATGTAAAACGCCAGATTTTGTGGGCTGTATTGGGTCTAATTTTCATGTATATTGCTGCCAGAATAGACTATCACATATATCAATATGTAGCTCTGCCGGGATTGTTCATTGCTATTATCCTGTTGATTTTGGTCTTATTTATAGGAGAAGACATTCATGGATCAACGCGCTGGATCAGGCTGGGTTTCTTTAACCTTCAGCCATCTGAAGTAGCGAAATTGGCTATGGTTAACTACACTGCATTGTACATAGCCAATAAGCGCACTCGATTAAGAAAGTTTTTGTCTGGGCTGCTGCCCCTGCTGATTATTTTAGGTCTGCAGTTTGGCTTAATTATGATGGAACCGGATTTTGGAACAGCCATGACGCTGATTTTTACTGTAGTCATTATTTTATTTGCTGGAGGAGCTCACCTAGGCCAGATGGCCGCGTTAGGCTGTTTGTCTGTTCCAGCATTATACTTTTTGATCAAATTTGAACCATATCGGGCCAAACGCTTATTAGCCTTTTTAGATCCTTGGGCTGATCCCACTGGTACAGGGTGGAATATTATCCAATCCTTAACTGCAATTGGATCAGGAGGCTTTTTTGGTTTGGGATTAGGCAACAGCAGGCAGAAATTTTCCTATCTGCCGGAGCACCATACTGACTTTATCTTTGCAATTCTCTGCGAAGAACTTGGCTTTATCGGCGGTGCGCTAGTATTAGCATTATTTTTCTTGATTGCTTGGCGTGGATTACGGATAGCGTTAAATGCACCTGATCTGTACGGCAGCCTGCTGGCAATTGGTCTGACATCCACAATTGGTTTTCAAGCGCTTTTGAATATCGGGGTGGTAACTGGAGTGCTGCCGGTTACTGGAATCACACTGCCATTTATTAGTTATGGTGGTTCTTCATTAATAATCAGTTTGACCAGTGTTGGAGTACTGCTCAATATTTCCCGCCAGATTCGCTCATAAATAAGTTTACGCATCCTTTCACCAAAATCTAGCTCCCGCATACTATAGACAGTGCTGGAGGAGCATTAAGCTGAGGTGATAGGATGCAAAAATTAATCATCGAGGGTGGATATCCGTTAACAGGTACCATCCGCATCAGCGGTGCCAAAAATGCTGTGTTAAAGTTGATGGCAGCAGCACTGCTGGGTAAAGGCAAATTTGTAATCCGGGATGTACCTGCTATTAAAGATGTATACACAATGATTGGTGTATTAACTGCACTCGGGGTCAAGGCTGAGTTAACTGATTCTGTTTTGACTTTGGAAGTAGATCAGATTACAGGCGAAGCACCGACAGATCTGGTGCAGGAAATGCGGGCATCGATCCAGGTAATGGGACCACTGTTAGCCCGATTAGGCTGGGTAAAAATTGCCAAGCCGGGTGGATGCGCAATCGGGGACCGGCCAATTGATCTGCATTTACGAAACTTGGAGCGGTTAGGAGCTGTAATTGAAGAGGAGCATGGTTTCATTACAGCACGCTGTTCTCGCCTGATAGGGCAGGAAATATCTCTAGATTTTCCCAGCGTTGGTGCGACAGAAAACTTAATGATGGCCGCTACTTTGGCAAAGGGAAAGACTGTAATCTACAATGCAGCACGAGAGCCAGAAATTGTTGATATCCAGAACTTTCTCAACCAAATGGGTGCCAAAATTTATGGCGCAGGTACAAGTGTGATTGTGATCGAGGGAATTGATGAAAAACATCTGGGGGGCGCTGAGTATACGGTAATTCCGGATCGGATTGAAGCAGGCACTTATCTTTTGGCTGCAGCTATTACACGCGGTAATATTACTCTAGAGAATGTAAATCCTCAGCATATCCAAGTTTTATTGAGCAAACTTACTGAAACTAATTCCCGTCTATCGATTGGCTTAAACAAAATTACCCTCGAATCCGGTAGAATTATCCAGCCAGCCAATATTATTACTCTGCCTTATCCTGGTTTTGCCACCGATCTGCAGCCTCAATTTATGAGCTTAGTAACTTTGGCAAACGGTAGTAGTGTGATCAAAGAAACTGTTTATTCCCGACGATTTGGTCACGTTGAAGAGCTGAGGCGCATGGGTGCCGATATTCAACTGGATACTAACTCAGCCATTGTCCGAGGAGTAAAACAGCTGTCAGGCGCTGCAGTGCGGGCGATGGATCTCCGGGCTGGGGCGGCGCTGGTAATTGCTGGATTAGCTGCACATGGCACCACCGAAATTACCGGTGTGGAACACATTATGCGGGGTTATGAAAGATTGGTAGAAAAGCTGCAGGGAGTTGGTGCAAAAATCAACCTAGTTTCTGAGGAGGGTAACTGACCGATTGGTGTCGGTTACCCTTAATCACAAAGTCCTATTTTTCCGGGTAGGGGAGGAAGAGCTCGATGCAGCGTAGAATTATATCAATAATTATTATAAGCCTAGTGACGGTTACATATGGTTTTCTTAATTCCAGTTATTTTAGTTTGAACGATTTGGAGTGGACTGGCCTTACGATTTTATCGCCAGGTGATTTACTTTTTGAGACAAGCCTTTCCGGGGCTAATGTTTTTCGCATTGATAAAAGGGACTTGGCGGAACAGATCAGCAGTCATATATGGGTTAAAGATGCTGCAGTGAATTGGAACTGGCCTAATCGTTTAATCGTAAATATTAGAGAACGCCAACCGCTGGCATTGGTAGCCAGCGGTGATAGCTGGTTTATCTTAGATTCGGAAGGTTTGATTCTGCCTCCCCCAAGAGGTTTCAATTTTGGCTCACTGCCGTTAGTTACTAATATCGATCTGGAAGAAGGTGAACTGTTTTTCTCCATCGCTAGACTATTATCAGCTCTGCCTGACGGATTATATGAGAATATTTCAGAGTGGAATGCTAAGGAACAGATCTTGATTACTAGGGCTGGTACGCAGATACTTCTTGGTAACATGCGGGACTTAGAGCGTAAATTAACTGCTTTAGAGCTGATTCTAGAAGAATTATCTAATCGCGGCGCTTCAGCTAAGCGTATTGATTTGCGGGTTGTTAATAGTCCGGTGGTTATTGAATAAAAGGAAATCCCCTGCTTTTTGTGGAACTAGAAGTTGGGGATTATACAAGATAATGGATTTATGATTGGCTTATTTTTGTGGAGCAGAGAAGGGGGATCTTATGTTTGAATTTGATCTTGAGGGTGGTCAATTTGCCAATATAAAAGTTGTAGGTGTAGGTGGAGGCGGCAGTAATGCTGTCAACCGTATGATTAGTGCCGGTTTGCGGGGTGTGCATTTTATTGCCTTAAATACCGATGCGCAGGCTTTAATGCTGTCAGAAGCAACTGATAAGATCCAACTTGGTGCAAAGCTGACCAAAGGGCTGGGAGCAGGTTCAAATCCGGAAATCGGTCAGCGTTCAGCTGAGGAGAGCAAGGAAGAAATCCGTGCTGTTTTAGAAGGAGCTGACATGGTATTTATTACCGCTGGCATGGGAGGCGGAACTGGTACTGGAGCAGCTCCAGTTGTTGCTGAGATAGCCAAGGAATGCTCAGCTTTAACTGTAGGTGTGGTTACTAAACCTTTCACATTTGAAGGACGCAGGCGTAAATCCCAGGCAGAAAAGGGAATTGAGCTCCTGAAGACCAAGGTTGATACACTAATCACAATTCCAAATGACCGCCTGCTGCAGGTAGCAGAAAAAAGGACTACTATGCTGGAAGCTTTTAAAATTGCAGACGATGTTCTTCGCCAAGGTGTCCAGGGCATCTCTGATTTAATCACTGTTCCTGGTCTGATCAATCTGGATTTTGCGGATGTCAGGGCAATTATGACCAATGCTGGCTCTGCTCTGATGGGTATTGGACAAGCATCTGGCGAAGATCGGGCAGTACAGGCTGCCAAACAAGCGATATCCAGTCCCTTACTGGAAGCCTCGATTAAAGGTGCCAAGGGCATCTTGTTGAGCTTAAGTGGAAGTTCTAATCTTGGCTTATTTGAGGTTAATGAAGCTGCTGGCATTGTAGCTGAGACAGCAGATCCTGATGCAAATATCATCTTCGGAGCAGTAATCAATGAGGACCTCCAGGATGAGATCGTGGTTACAGTGATCGCAACCGGCTTTGAGTCTACAGACAAGAATATTGACGGGGAAGAGTCCGAACTCGATATCCGCCCATTTACCAGTGAAGATTTGGATATACCTGCATTTTTGCGGAGGAAGTAATGGATAACCCAATAAATTGAAATAAAAAAGAGGCGTAGGCCTCTTTTTTTAATTCAATTTTTTAATTTCTCGCTGCAGCTTCTTGAGGATTTTCTTTTCCAGCCGGGAAATATATGACTGGGAAATCCCAAGGAGATCTGCTACTTCCCGCTGGGTTTTCTCTTCACCATTGTTCAGACCGAAACGCAGTTCCATGATCTTCTTTTCTCTCCCAGTTAATCTTTCCAAAGCCTGTTTCAGCAGTGCTTTGTCTACTTCTTCTTCAATATACTTAACAACATCGCTTTCGCTTCCCACCACATCAGCCAGTACTAGTTCATTACCATCCCAATCAGTGTTCAATGGTTCATCAAAGGAAACTTCAGCTCGGATTTTACTGGTGCGGCGCAAGTACATTAAAATCTCATTTTCAATACAGCGTGAAGCATAGGTGGCTAACTTAATATTTTTATTAGGATCAAAGGTATTTACAGCTTTAATCAGTCCGATTGTGCCAATTGAAACCAGATCTTCAATAAAAATACCTGTGTTTTCAAATTTGCGAGCAATATAGACTACCAGCCTGAGGTTATGCTCGATTAAAGGTGACTTAACTCTCATATCACCTTCCCGCAGCCTGTTGAGGAGTTCCGATTCTTCATCTGCGCTGAGGGGCGGTGGTAAAACTTCACTGCTGCCCACATAAAACACTGGAGGAGTGATATGCAGTTTAGTGAGCACTCTAATTATCAGCAGTCTTACTTTAAGCTTTACGTTCTGACTGAGCCGCATGGCTAGCTTCTCCTCCTTGCAGTGTTTTTGATGCTGCACCAGCATGCGCCGGTTCTTCCAACAGTTCAGGGGGAAGTAGGGCTTGGTATTCACCATCAGGATCAAGTTCGTGCTGGTAAATAGCAATGATCCCGTTTGCCGAGGAATATTTTTGGTTGTCCAGTACCTCGATTCGATCGGGACGAAATCCTACTAACACCCCGGTTTTAACACCAATCGCATTAAAGGGAATAATCCTTAGTCTCACTGCAAGGGAAGCATCAGCGTTATTAATTGCATCGAGGTTTCCTGAGCATAATTCCGAGATCAGCTCTGCTTCTGCTTGGTCAAATAATCCCATAATCGCTGTCTGCTCTGCAACAATTACCGGATGTTTGGAGAGGGGATCCTTGAGCTGATTACCGGTATCAATTAATGCGTTTAAATGCACCTCGCGCTCCGCTAAAACTACTCGAATAGGCAGCTGATAAACATGACGATAGATTCTTTTCTGCACAATCCCCCAACCAAGTTCAGCTGTAATCAGAATTACAGCAATTGAAACAAGCACTCCGGCTGTAAACTGAGGCGCAGCTGCTGATCCTAATAAATAGGCTGCAGCCATACCTGCGCCGGCACTGATAAAACCGATGCCGTAAAAATAGGCTAAAACTCTCGCCAGTTTTTTGCCTTTAGTTTGAGGATAGAAGCATGCCATCACCATCAGCAGTGACACCACTAAAAGTGTCGGAAAAAACCGCAGAATCCCATAGAACGGAATCAGACGGTAACTCGACAACACGAACAGCAAGTAATGAAGCGTCCCGATTAGAGCACCACTGGCCAGCCTTAATCGAGTTGTAGCAGAGCGCGTAACCTCGGCTGTCGCCCACAGCAGGATAAACTCAAAGAAAAAGTTTGCTAATAACCGCAGGATTAGGGCATCAATATAAATGACATATCCGGGCATCTGCTTCCTCCCCTCCCTGATAGGTTCTATACTGGAATATTTGTAGTTAAATTGGCAATTTCCTCCTTTGTCCTAGTATATTTCGTAAACAATGGAATTACAGAATAGAACCGCATATTCTTGGCAATACTTATCCTGAAAGTGTTAATTGATAGGGGAGGATCTTATGAATAAGGTAGAGATCTGCGGCGTAAACACTTCCAAACTTCCTGTTCTCAGCAACGCTAAAATGCGTGAACTCCTAGCTAAGATTAAAGATGGAGATCAGCAAGCCCGTGAAGAAATGGTGCAGGGAAACTTAAGGCTTGTTTTAAGTGTTATTCAGCGTTTTAATAATCGCGGAGAATATGTGGATGATCTATTTCAAGTTGGCTGTATTGGGTTGATGAAAGCAATTGATAATTTTGATCTCAGCCAGAATGTCAAGTTTTCTACATATGCTGTCCCAATGATTATTGGTGAAATTAGAAGGTATCTGCGGGATAATAATCCGATTCGCGTCAGCCGTTCTCTCAGGGATATTGCGTATAAAGCGCTCCAGGTAAGGGATTCGCTGGCTAATAAATATGCTAAAGAGCCGACTATTAGTCAGATTGCAGAGGAACTGCAAATCCCCCGGGAAGATATCGTGTTTGCTTTAGATGCTATCCAAGAACCGATTTCTCTTTTTGAACCAATTTATCACGATGGGGGAGACCCGATTTTTGTAATGGACCAAATTAGGGATGAGAAAAATGTTGATGGCAATTGGTTGGAAGGTGTATCGATTAAAGAAGGAATGCAGCGGCTTAATGAACGGGAAAAGTTGATTTTAACCATGCGATTTTATGATGGACGTACCCAAATGGAAGTTGCTGAAGAAATTGGTATTTCCCAAGCTCAGGTATCAAGATTAGAAAAAGCAGCCTTGAAGCACTTAAGGCGGTTTTTAGCAACATCTTAAAG
>JAAYLQ010000198.1 GCA_012521805.1 Bacillota bacterium | reverse complement strand
TAATTTGGGGGAAAGAGACCGCATAGTAATGCTCCTTTCGTTTAACTAGCCAATTCTGTCACTGTGCTAGAAGGAGTCTGCGGGAGTACCTGGTCGATATATTCGCGATTGTTTAGCCATAACTGTCTGAATTTTGTTTGTCACTAATACTTCTACATAATTGTATATATTCCTTTTTTTGCGAGTAGTGAATTTTTATAAGCTGACCCTTGGCAAACAGCCAGATAAATTGTATCATCAAGAGGATGCTGGAATATTTAAACAAAGGACTGATTTAATGCAGGTGTTTCTTTACATACTGGGAAATAATGTGGTGCAGATCTTTACAGTAATCTTTCTTGGTTTTGCGCTAGGGAGGGCATTAAAGATCGATATCTTTACCCTCACGAAATTAAACTTTTATATTTACGTTCCGCTGTTTATGTTTGTAAATTTATACACGACCACGATTGACTTAACCTTGTTGAAAGCATTAATTTTTGGCTTTCTGTACCTGTTTGTAAATATGCTGGTCGGTCACTTAGCTGCGAGACTGAGAGGGTATGATCTGGGTATGACCAATGCCTTTAAAAATGCGGTCATGTTTTATAATTCCGGGAATATTGGAGTTCCCCTAATTGCACTGGTATTCAGCAGCCATCCATATATTATTGATGGACAAACCCCCTACTTGAATCTCGCCCTGACTACCCAGGTTATGATTTTGGTAGTGCAGAATATCACCACCAATACGATTGGATTCTTCAACGCAGGCAGGGCATATTTAGATTGGAAAGAATCCCTTAGGAAAATTATGCTGATGCCTACTGTATATGTGATTCCTGTGGCGTTAGTTTTAAAAGCGCTGCCCCTAGACCTTACCCAAGCGCCGTTTTGGCCTGGTTTAGAGTTTGTCAGCCAGGGTTTGATCTCCATCGCTCTGCTTACTTTAGGGGTTCAGCTCTCCCGGACCGCGTTTAATTTTAAAGATCGAGAGACATATTTGGCTGTGGCTGTGCGGCTAATAGGCGGACCGATTATTGCTTTTTTCTTGATCAAAGTGTTCGGTTTTACCGGAATTACAGCCCAGGCTTTAATGATCTCTTCCTCTGTTCCCACCGCAGTCAACTCGGCACTAATAGCGGTGGAGTTTGACAATTACCCGGATTTTGCATCCCAGGCAGTGATGATTTCCACACTTTTAAGTGCAGTTTCTTTGGTAATCGTAATTTACTCTGCCCGACTGCTGTTTCCGGTATTGAATTTTTATCCATAATCGGATAAAATAAAAAAATATTAGTTAGTGCTAGATCAGGAGGGATCAAGCATGGAAAGAAAGCTCCTCAGAATTTTAGAGCGCAACAGCCGGATTTCCATTGAACAGCTGGCGGCTATGCTGGAAATCTCGGAGCAGGAAGTAGTTGCACTTCTGGCAAAACTGGAGCAAGATCGGGTCATCCTTGGTTATCATACAGTAATTGATTGGGAAAAAACTCAACGCGAATTGGTGACTGCTTTAATTGAAGTGAAAGTTACACCGCAGCGGGGATTAGGTTTTGATAAAATCGCTGAACGGATCTATCAGTATCCGGAGGTAACCAGTGTCTTCTTAATGTCCGGCGGTTTCGATCTGACGGTAATCATTGAAGGCAAAACCATGAAAGAAGTTGCGATGTTTGTGTCTCAGAAATTAGCACCAATGGAGGGAGTGCTCAGCTGCTCTACCCATTTTGTTTTGAAGAAATACAAGCAGGAAGGCTTTATTTTTGGACCTGAAGAAAAAGATCAACGGGCGGCGATCTGGCTATGAGAAAAACATGGGTTAACAGCCGTGTCCAGAGCTTGAAGCCTTCAGGGATCCGTAAATTTTTTGATATCGTTGCTCAGATGGACGATGTGGTTTCCCTTGGTGTCGGTGAACCGGATTTTCACACGCCTTGGCATGTGCGGGAAGAAGGTATTTATGCATTGGAAAAGGGGCTTACCACCTACACTTCCAATTCAGGCCTGCTTGAGCTGCGCCAAGAGGTAAGCCGCTATTTAGAGCAGCAGTATGGAATCTCCTATCGTCCGGAGGATCAGGTCCTAATTACAGTTGGGGCAAGTGAAGCAATTGATTTGGCGATGCGGGCGGTAATCGAACCCGGAGACGAGGTGCTGATTCCGGAACCGTCCTATGTTTCCTATGCTCCCTGTGTAATATTAGCCGGTGGGGTGCCGATTGCAGTACCAACTACCGAAGAGTCGGAGTTTCGGTTAACTGCAGCTAATCTGGAACAGAGTATTACCAGTAGATCCAAGATTTTAGTGCTGCCCTATCCGAATAATCCCACCGGGGCGATTATGGAATCTCAGGATTTAGCCGAGATTGCTAAAGTAATTGCTAAGCATGATCTATTAGTTATTTCTGATGAAATTTACAGCGAACTAACTTATGGAATTAAGCATGTTTCGATTGCATCAATACCGGGGATGTATGAGCGCACCCTGGTAATTAACGGTTTTTCCAAGGCATTTTCTATGACAGGGTGGCGGTTAGGTTATGTGGCAGGTGATCCTGAGTTGATTGCTGCCATGACTAAGATTCACCAATTTACGATTATGTGCACACCTACCATCAGCCAGTACGCTGCCATCGAAGCTCTGCGCAACGGACGGGAATCGGTGGAGGCGATGCGCAGCGAGTATGATTTAAGGCGCAAATTTGTGGTCCATGCTTTTCGTAAAATCGGCTTGGACTGTTTTGAACCAAAAGGCGCATTTTATGTGTTTCCTTCAATAAAATCATTGGGTATGAGCAGTGAAGAATTCTGCAACCGCCTCCTCAAAGAAGAAAGGGTTGCTGTAGTGCCAGGAACAGCATTCGGCAGCTGCGGCGAGGGGCATATCCGCTGTTCATATGCATATTCCCTGCGCAATCTCGAAGAGGCAATGGTTCGCATTGGCCGCTTTGTCCATAAGGTGCGGCAGGAGCAGTAAAGGTAATTGGGGTTTGGGAGGCTATTGGGAATGGGAGTAAAAGTTGCCAAGTTCGGCGGCACTTCATTAGCGTCAGCTGAAGCATTTAGAAAAGTAAAAGCTATTGTGCTAGCGGATTCCAGCCGCTGTTTTGTAGTCCCCTCGGCGCCAGGGAAGCGTGCGGCGGAGGATCAAAAGGTTACTGATCTGCTCTATCAGTGCCACGACCGCGTCATCCAGGGTTTAGATTTCGCTGACCTGTTTGCCCAAATTAGAAAGCGCTATCAAGATATCGTGACTGGTCTTGATTTAGATTTAGATATTAATAAGTACTTGGACCAGATTGAGCAGCAGCTGCCTAATCAGTCACAACCTGATTATGCTGCCAGCCGCGGTGAATACCTCAATGGAATTATTTTAGCGGCTTATTTAGGTTGGGAATTTGTTGATCCGACAGAGATTATCCGCTTTAACAGCCATGGGTTTTTAGATCTGCTCCAGACTGAGCAGCTGATTGCTGCGCGCTTAAGTCCAGAGCGTCCGGCGGTAATTCCCGGGTTTTTCGGCAGCATGCCTGATGGTTCAGTTAAGACTTTTCCCCGCGGCGGGTCTGATATTACCGGTGCTTTAATTGCCCGGGGGGTTAAGGCGGATCTGTACGAGAATTGGACTGATGTTTCCGGTTTTTATATGGCTGATCCGCGGATTGTTTCCGAACCAAAGCTGATTTCGATCATTACTTATCGGGAACTGCGGGAGCTGGCGTACAATGGGGCAAATGTGCTGCATGAAGCCGCTATTTATCCTGTCAGTCAAGTGGGTATTCCGATTAATATTCGGAATACCAATGATCCCCAAGCCCCAGGTACCATGATTGTGAAAGAAGTGAACGAACCAAGGGAATGCGGCGATATCATTGGGGTAGCAGGTCAGAAGGATTTTGTGGTGATCCAAATCGAAAAAGCGCTGATGAATTCGGAAATGGGTTTCGTCAGGCGGCTCCTTTCGATCCTTGAAGAACTGCACATCTCCTTTGCGCATATGCCTTCCGGGATCGATATGGTGTCCTTAGTGATCTTAAAAACCGAGCTCAACGGCAAATTGGAGCAGGTTTTAAGCCTTATTCAAGAACGCTTAGATCCGGATCGGGTTGAAGTGGTTGAGCAGATTGCCCTGATCGCCACGGTAGGGCAGGGGTTGGCCCGCCGATATGGAATTGCAGCCCGGTTGTTTAATGCTTTAGCAGAAGCGAAGATTAATGTGCGGATGATTGATCAGAACTCCGGCGGGATCAACTTAATTGTTGGGGTAGCCAATCAAGATTTTGAAAAAGCGGTTCGGGCTATCTACCAGGCGTTTGTCCGGTAACACCTTGGATGCTACTTAGTGTAAAGTTACTGTAGGACAGGAAATCGGCTTAGAAAAAAAGAAGAAGATCTCACCGTCCCGCTCGGACGAGTACAATACTCTGAGGTGAGATCTTCTATGCAATCAATATTCGATGAAATC
>JAAYLQ010000041.1 GCA_012521805.1 Bacillota bacterium | reverse complement strand
CGATGTCTACGCCATCGCTCTTCATGAGACCTCGCTCCTTTCTGTCTATCTGTTGGTGCGAGGTCTCTATTTTTATCTCCACACGCGTTTTTCCTGCCACCGCCTACCAAAACTTTACGCTAACTGTCGAATTTCTCACCTGGTATGTAACTGCCAAGTTTACTTTCCTTTGTGGCTCTTACACAAGTGATTGCAGAGTGAACAACCGTTGCAAACGCACACTCTACTGCCGAAAATGCTGAGAATAGTCTTTTCGATTCTTTTACCGTGACAGATATGAAGTATAATTTTCGCTGGTGCAATGGTAATTAGTGCACTAATCAAAAAATCTTCAAAATCAAGTTCATCGCAGCCTATTTCTAGAATTATTCCTTCCAAGTATTCGGTTTGAATTACATTCCCCTCAGAATTAAGAATCTGAAAATTTTCAGGCTGATCTACGATCACATTGATCAGATCAATCTTGGGTTCCTGCAGCTCAACAAAATAATGCAGCAGTTTTACAAACTCTTGGTACTCCTGTTCAGCTAAATATTCATCAACAGCGGTGTCCACCACATCTTGAAGAAATGTCCAAAATTCCTTGACCCGAAACCGGATAAAACCCTCTAGGTTGATTTGATTATTGCTGATTAAATACTCAGTCAAAGCTGAATAAACTTGATGGTACAGCTCTTTCGAACAGGTGTTTAAGTGGCGATAAGCACTTTGAATAATGGACTGCTGTTCATCATGGTCAAAGTAAGCATAGTTTAGCCGCAGCAGGCGCTGAATCCAAAACTGGGAGAGCTGTCCAAAAACAATTGATGCCAATGTATTCATGATCTTTAAATCTGAGCGGATCTCTGTCCCCCTAGGCAGATCCAAAAATGTATAGCGACCTTCACTGCGCCAGGACGCAGACATGAACTCTGCATCTATAGTTGGTCTGACCGATTCCATCAACGAGCTTGAAGCACTGATTGTCAACACAGACATTGATCCCTCACCTCTTCCTCTTCTAGTATATGGTTACCCATATAACGATATTCTTTACCGTTTTCATTAAGGAAACAATCTCAACAAATGGTCAATGGACTGCAGATCTGTTAAAACCGGCTCAAAAAGGTCGCCATAAGATTCAATTCGCTGCGGAACAGTCAGTAAATTAAAATCTTCTGGGTTGATCTGATCAAGCTCATCCCAGTTGATGGGTGTTGAAACAGGCGCTGACGGCAGGGGTCTTGGACTGTAAACTCCAACAATTGTCTTGTTTGCATCGTTTTGCAAATGGTCAACATAAACCCCATGACGATTTCTAATCAACCGCTCGTTGGTTACAGATTGTGGATAAAACTTTACTAACAGCGACCCAATAAACTCTACTAACCGACTGGTCTGGCGAAATGAATACCGGGGCTGGAGTGGAATATAGATATGAATCCCGGATGCGCCAGATGTTTTTGGATAACCGCGCAAGCCCAGCTCATCTAGGACAACCTTAACTTTTTTAGCAGTTTCTTGCGCAGCTGCAAAACCTAACGGTGCTGTAGGATCTAAATCAATAACCGCGAAACTGGGAGCTGGAAAATGGTCAACCTTAAATAAGGCCGGATGAATCTCCAATACCCCTTGATTTCCCAACCAAACTAGAGTTGCCAAATCGTTACAGATAATATATTCTATGGTCTTGGTATCGGTGACTTTTGGAAACCGTCTGATCCATTCAGGAGCATAATCTGGGCATTTTTTTTGATAAAACCCTTCATCTTCGATGCCGTTGGGATACCTTTGTAAGGTCAAAGGACGGCTGCTCCAATGCTTCAAAGCAACCGGAGCAACAGCAGCATAATATTTAATCAAATCAGCTTTTGTTATTACCGGAGAAGGCCAGAAGATTTTATCTAAGTTAGATACGGCAATCGTTTTTCCGTCAATGTTTAATGCTTCCTGCGTTTTCATGGCATAACACACTCTTCAGCTTTTTTATCTGTACGCAGTCCGAGAAAGCTGGGCTGTCTCAATCTTCCGTCGGCGGTATACTCTAAGTAGCCCACTTTAGCCACTAAGATTGGTTTAACCCAGACCACATTGGCGATTTCCGGTTTATCGACCAAAGCACAATCCGAAACAATCTTCGCCAAACCCGCAGTAAGAACAGTTTTTTCCTTTTCTGAAAAACCTGTACCAACAGCACCAATAAAAACCAAACGGCCATGGCCGTATTGGCCTAGAAGTAATGATTTAAATCCTGTGCGATCCGGGAGGTAGCCAACAATAACTGCATCCGTCTCCGGGCGATGCTTAATTTTAAGCCAGGCACTGCTCCGCTTACCAGGTAAATAAACACTAGTTTTTTCTTTCGCAACAATCCCTTCCAGTTCATGATTTACAGCCGCTTGAAAGAAGTTTTTCCCGTGCTTCTCAATTGCTCTAGAAATTACAACATGATTTAAATCACTGTTTTCGATCAGCGAACGAAGTAATTCACGCCTTTTGATTAAAGGCTGCTCAAACAGGTACTGGTCATTCAAGTAGAGAATGTCAAAAACAATATAAGTGGCGATCTCTCCCAAACTTTTTCTCTGAAGCCGAGAAAAGCTGGGTTTTTGATCCTCACCAAGCATAATCAGTTCACCGTCAAGAATACAGCGACATGAAATCTGCTCGAGATCTGAAGCAATTTCCTTAAAATTCTGATTTAGATTGCGGTGACTGCGGCTGAATAGCTTAACGTCATCGCCGCAGTAAGCAAGGCAGCGGTAACCGTCCCATTTAATTTCAAAGAGATAATCCGGAGAATCAAAGGCATTAGGATGGTCAACCGCAAGCATTGGCTTGATAATTTTAGTGAAGGGCATGCTGCTTCTCCTCCGATTGGGCAGCCTGCAGCGAGGCCTCCAGGGCCGCCATCAGGTCGACTATTTCCCCTTTCACCGGCGTTTTTTGTGCAACTATTCCTTCGTTTCCGGCAATTTTAGCATCAATTAGCTCTACAAGTGCTTTCTGGTAATCATTTTCATATTTGACCGGTTCAAAGGGAACAGATTGGCTTTCGATCAGGGCCACAGCCATATCCATCTCCCG
Organism: Bacillota bacterium; assembly: GCA_012521805.1. Lineage (GTDB taxonomy): Bacteria > Bacillota > Limnochordia > Darwinibacteriales > DTU012 > DTU012. Next base: position 20,209 of record JAAYLQ010000041.1, on the reverse strand, counting down.
TCCGCTCAGTTCAACTTCAGAATCAGGAAATAGTTCTTGCGGAGATCTAATCTCGGCTGGATAGAACATGGTTTCTAAAGCCATTATGTCCTGATAAAGGCGCACTGCTGCCAAAACTTGCTTAGATCGGATGACAACCTTTGCTAAGGCAATTTTACCGGTTGCAGCCATAGCCCGCTGCAGCAGCTGATACGCTTTAATTCCCGGCTTAACAGCCTCCAGATAATAGGTTTTGTCAAAATAGATCGGGTCTATTTCGGTCAGATTCACGAAATTGATGATATCAATCGTCTTGGTCGCCTCTACCGCAACGCCCGCGAAATCTTCCTCTGTAAGCACCACATACTGTCCTTTCGCATACTCGAATCCCCGCACTATCTCTTCTTGGGTTACCTCAGTTTGACAAGTTGGACAGACTTTTTGATAGCGGATCGGTGTATGACATTTACTGTGAAGATAATTAAACTTAAGGTTCTGCCTTTCTGTTGCTGCGTACATTTTGACCGGTATATTAACAAGGCCAAAGCTTATCGCACCGCTCCACAAACTGCGCATTCCGGATCCCCCCATTCAATCATATTTTCTACTGAATTCAAGACTTTAATCAGTGGGATCCGTTCCTTTTTTGGCAAAAAAAAAAAGGATAGTTGTTTCTATCCTTGATATGAACTATATGGAGGCGGCACCCAGATTCGAACTGGGGAATGGAGCTTTTGCAGAGCTCTGCCTTACCACTTGGCTATGCCGCCTAAGTATATGTCGTGTCAGCAACTATTATTCTACCACCAGTTTTGATCCATGTCAAGGTTTGGACATGAAATTTCTGTAAAAAATCAAATCTGGAAACAACTACCAGATATTTTTTAGTGTATAAAACCCTAAATCCGTGGGTACTATATAGATGCGGTGATAAGAAGTTGCATCAAGCTTAAACTTGAATCGATACTTGCTTGCTTAAGATCTCTGTTTTACAATTGTAGATAGGTTTTCAACTTATCACCGAAATCATCGATTCAGTTTAAGCACGGAAACGAAACAGTATACGTGCACCAGCTGCACCAGCGTATCCAGTTGAAGATGGAACAACAAAAACCAAGACTTCTACGATTTAACAGCAGATCTTAAGCTTAAAGGAGGAGCCTCGTCGGGCTCCTCTTTTTATGCTTTCAGTTTACCTGACCCATAATATAGATGCTGTCCTCATGATCAATCTCAGTTAAGCAAACTGAAATCAACTCTTGTTTGGATGTAGGCACATTTTTGCCAACGAAGTCTGGACGAATTGGCAGTTCGCGGTGACCTCGATCAACAAGTACTGCCAGCTGAATTGCTTTTGGCCTGCCTAAATCAATTATGCCATCAAGAGCTGCACGCACAGTGCGGCCGGTATAAATCACGTCATCCACCAAGACAATTGTTTTATTTACCACTGAAAAAGGTATTTCCGTTTTATTGACGATCGGCTGATCCGCTACTGCTGAAAGATCATCCCGATATAGGGAAATATCTAAAATACCTACCGGTACTTCTGCACCCTCAATCTCCTTGATCTTTTCAGCAATTCTCCGTGCCAGCGGCACTCCGCGGGTGCGAATCCCAACTAATGCTAAATCAGCAATGCCTTTGTTTTTTTCAATTATCTCATGGGAAATTCGGGTCAGCGCCCGGCGAATCCCATCAGCTTCCATAATCTGTGCTTTCTTCACTAAATCCATAATTCCTACCTCCCCAATAACCAAAGGCTACAACGGAACACTGCGGCGGGCTTTCTCCAAAACGGCGGCAAAGTCTGCAGGCAGCTCAGAACGAAAATCAATCCAGCCGCCGCGGGGATGGCTCAAACCTAAATAATAGGCATGCAGCATTTGGCGTTCGGCTCCTAAATTTCCTTGTTTTCTGCCATACACCGGATCTCCGACAATAGGATGATTGATTGATGCTAGATGCACTCTAATCTGGTGGGTGCGTCCGGTCTGCAGGCGGCACTCCACCAATGAATACTTGGGATGCAGCTGTTCCAGAACCTCAAAATCAGTAACAGCTGGTCGACCATCCTCTCGTACTGCCATCTTCTTACGCTCAACAGGATGGCGCCCAATCGGCGCTGCGATCTGACCCTGTTTTTCCTTTACCACACCATGAACTAATGCTAAATAATGCCGCTTAACAGAGCGGGCTTTGATCTGCGCTGCCAAATGCCGATGAGCAAAATCGTTTTTTGCAACCACCATTAGTCCGCTAGTATCTTTATCCAAGCGGTGCACAATTCCTGGCCTCAGCTTACCTCCAATCCCAGATAAATCAGTCACATGATATAATAGAGCATTCACCAGGGTATGGCGCAGATTGCCTGCTCCAGGATGGACAACCAGGCCTGCTGGTTTGTTGATAATCGCCAGGTCTTGATCTTGATAAACTACATCAATTTCCAAGTTTTCTGGTTCAAGCTCCAGCGATATCGGTTCAGGAATAGTCACCAAAATATGATCAGTCAGCTTTAAGCGGTAACCTGCTTTAACCCTATCACCATTAACAACAATCGAACCCTCGTCTATTAAACGCTTAACTTGGGAGCGAGTCTGCTCGATCTTATCTGCTAGGAATAAATCTAAACGGCTTCCTGCGGATGCCTCATCACAGACAAATTCAAGCTGTTCAGCTGTCCGTTTGCCGGTCATTAACCAAAACCTCCAAAAACAATAACGCCACTCCCACAACTATACTCATATCCGCAACGTTAAAAATGGGAAAAATCGTTATATCGATAAAATCAATCACAGCACCCACTCGGATCCGATCGATTAAATTGCCTACTGTTCCGGCTACCGCTAACGCAACGCCCCACCGAACATATTTACTTTGGCTGCTGATCCAATTTCGGTAGTACCACGCCAAAAGCAGTACTGCTACCCCCAGGGCAATAAAAAGGGGGCGGTAGTTGGCAAATAAACCAAAGGCTGCACCGACATTGTGCACGTAGGTAAGATAGATATAGGGTAGTATACGTATCCGTTCACCGATAGCGAAGTTGCTGCTGACAAAAATTTTACTCAGCTGATCCAGCAGAATAACAGCTGCAATGGTGGTTTTATAAATCAACCAGATCCCTCTTTTCAATCACTGCTAATAGTGAACTTCGGTCCAAACCATGATTTTCCTGCCAACTACCGGACTAAATCCTAACGATCCCGTAAAATATCCTCAAGATCCTCAACAATTCCCTGCTCATCATCGGCATCAGGATACCCGTCACCGAAATAATCAATCTCCCCTAATAGATCCTGAGGATTGTTCGCTGTCCCAAATCTGGCTACTGCCTGCCAGGCATCCTCGCCATCAAAGCCCACAAAGTCGCTATCATCCCGAAAAGACCGCCTGAACGAGAGCTTCCGCACTCCTTCATCGACACCTGCCCGTGCCTCTTCCTCCCGTTTACATTCAACACACAGCTGGGCATAAGGCAATACGTTTAAACGAGCTTCGGAAATCGGCTTTTTACACTGCTCACAGGTTCCGTAATTACCCTGCTCGATTTTTGCCAAAGCCTGATCCACCAGGTTCAGCTGATTTTCTAAACTTTGGAATAAGCCTATGTCCTTTTCCCGTTCAAACATCTGGGAGCCATAATCGGCAGGATGCTGATCATATGCAGATAACTCACCAGTAACATCATTCATATTCTCGTGAATGCCCTGGTCTTTAAAAGATTGGATCGTGCTCTGCAATTCACGACGTTCGTTTTCCAGAAGTTTGCGGTAGTGCATCAATTTTTCTCGATTCATGAATACCCCTCCTAGTATGCTCGCCTTGACAATTCTTCCTGTACTATCCTGGCTATCTCCGCAATAAATTCACCGACAATCGGCAGGTTCAAAGCTGCAAGCCTTCCCAACAAATACAGGAAAAGGGCACCAACTGCTGTAAACCCAACCGCAAGACCGAAGCCCCTCGCAATCCCGCTGATAAAATTCAAATATACCAGCCGGCGCGGTTTGCGGTACAGCTCAATATACTCTGCAACACTAGCTTTTTCCATAGCTGAGGCTAACTTTTCTATTTTGGCGATTAGCGTTTTTATTAAACCTGGGTTTACATCCTTCATCCCTCTTCCTCCTTTAGGATATGGTATGAAAAAAACTCCCCTGCTATTCTGCAGAGGAGTTTGTTATCACTGTATAACATCTGGCACAGATGTGGTGCTGCTCACCGACGCTCGGATCATGGCGCCAGCAGCGTTCACATTTTTCGGAGTCTGCTAATTCCACTGTTACCTGAATTTCGCCGTTATCAGATTGAACTAGACTGACCTCAGAAACAATGAATAACATGGCCAGTGATTCTGAAATCTGCTGCAAATGTTCCAGTGTAGTTTGATCAGCAGAAACTGTAATTTTAGCCTCATTGGAACTGCCCAGTTTCTTTTCCGCCCGCGCATCTTCAAGGGCTTTAGTCACTTTACGCCGTACTTCAAATAGTTTGTCCCATTTTGCTCTCAACTCAGGACTGCGGAAATGCTCAGGCAGAGATTCCCACCGAGTTAAGTGCACACTGGCAGCTGCGTTCTCTGGTTTTGGCAGATGCTGCCAAATCTCATCTGCGGTAAAGACAGTAATCGGTGCCAGTAGTTTAACTAATTCCAGTAAAATAATATACATTGCAGTCTGCGCTGAGCGCCGTTTTTGACCATCAGGCTGATCGCAGTACAGCCTATCTTTTAACACATCAAGATAAAATCCACCAAGATCAACTGCACAAAAATGGTGAATATTGTGGAATACAACGTGGAATTCATAGTCCCGATATGCTGCCTTAACCCGCTCACTGAGAAGCGCTAATTGATCCAAAGCCCAGCGATCAATTTCTGCTAATTCTTGATAAGGTACTTGATCAGTCTCCGGCGAAAAATCACTGAGATTACCTAAAATAAACCTAGCTGTATTGCGAATTCTGCGGTATGCATCAGACAGCTGACCTAAGATCTCAGGGGAGACACGAATATCACCGCGATAATCAGCGGAAGCCACCCACATCCGCAGAATGTCGGCACCATACTTGCTGATCACTTCAGCTGGACCAACTACGTTACCGAGGGATTTAGACATTTTTTTACCTTCACCGTCAACCACAAAACCGTGGGTAAGCACACTCTTATATGGGGCTTGGTTGTAAGCCGCTACCGATGTTGACAGTGATGATTGGAACCAACCGCGGTGCTGATCGCTGCCCTCCAGATACATGTCCGCTGGCCATCTCAATTCATCACGCTGTTCAAGAACAGCGGCGTGAGATACACCGGAATCGAACCACACATCCATAATATCTGTTTCTTTATCGAACTGACTGCCGCCGCAGTGAGGACATGTGAAACCAGCAGGCAGTAAATCTGCTGCCTCCCTGATCCACCAAGCATCACTGCCTTCTGCCCGGAAAATTTCAGCAACATGATCGGTAATTTCTTCACTGATCAGTGCCTCGTTACACTGCTTACAGTAGAACAACGGAATTGGGACACCCCAGGTTCTTTGTCTAGAGATACACCAATCGCCTCGGTCGGCAACCATGTTGGTAATCCGATCTTTTCCCCATTCAGGAATCCATTTTACACTATCAATTGCGTCGAGCATGCCTTGTCTAAACCCGCTAATCGATGCAAACCACTGGTCTGTAGCTCTAAAGATAACGGGATCCTTACAGCGCCAGCAGTGAGGGTAAGAGTGGGAAACAAAATCTAGTTTCAGCAGCGCACCTACTGCCTCTAAATCCTCAACAATCTGCTTATTGCCATCAGTAATCTTTATTCCAGCATATTGCTCTGCTTCCTCGGTGAATACACCATGCTCGTCAACTGGAGCTAGTATCGGCAGATTGTACTTTAATCCAACCAGATAGTCTTCCTGTCCATGACCAGGGGCAGTATGAACACAACCGGTTCCTGCTTCTAATGTGGCGTGCTCTCCTAGAATAACAACTGAATCCCGATTGATCAGTGGATGTTTACACACAACGCCCTCTAATTCTGAACCTAAAAATTCCTGAACAATCTCATACTGCTCTAATCCTACCTCGCTGGCAAAGTTTTCAACCAAACCTTTGGCTAAAATTAGATTGCCTTTTTCAGTACTGATCTTCACGTAAGTTAAGTTTGGATTTAAACAAATTGCCAAGTTTGCAGGAATTGTCCATGGGGTTGTGGTCCAGATTACAAAATAGGTATCTTCTTCTGAAACAATACCTTTTCCATCAGCAACAGCAAAACGCACATAAATACTTGGGGAACGCCTGTCACTGTATTCAATTTCTGCTTCAGCTAGGGCTGTTTCACAATCTGTACACCAATATACTGGTTTTAGTGCTTTATAGATAAAACCTTTACTTGCCATGCGGCCGAAAATCTCGATTTGCTTAGCTTCGTATTCAGGGCTAAGAGTTAAATATGGGTTTTCCCAATCACCCCAAATTCCCAAGCGCTTAAACTCTTCCCGCTGAATATTTACATATTTCAACGCATATTCTCTGCATTTTTGGCGCAGTTCAAGCTTGGATACCTTATCGCGGTCTACCCCCAAGTCTTTAATAGTCCTCAGTTCAATAGGCAGACCATGAGTATCCCACCCAGGCACGTAAGGAACATGATACCCGTCCATCGAGTGTGTTCGGATCACAAAATCCTTTAAAATTTTATTTAAAGCCGTTCCAATATGGATATGACCATTTGCATACGGCGGCCCATCGTGCAAGACAAAAAGCGGTAGTTCCTTTTCTTTACCGTCTTCCTGCAGCTTTTGGTAAAACTTATTTTCCTCCCAAAATTTAAGCATTTCCGGCTCACGCTTTGGCAGGTTTGCTCGCATGGGAAATTCGGTCTTTGGCAACTTAAGTGTCTGTTGATAGTCTTTTTTCTCCATTACCTTCTACCTCCTTATCAATCTAAAACAAAAACTCCCATCCCTATAAGGGACGAGAGTTACCCGCGGTACCACCCTAGTTAAGGCTGCCAACAGCCTTCACTTGACAGTTATAACGGAACCACCGATCAGCCTACTGTTAGTTCAGCTGATAACTCCGAGGTGATTTTCAAAGAAGCATTGGTACCGGGCTCTCACCTATTCCCGGCTCTCTGGGACCTCAAACTTCTTCTACTCTCCTCTTCATCGTCAGTACGTATCATGTTCTAATGCAAATAATTATACAGAATAAACTGATTGAAGTCAAGGAACAGCTAATCCTGATTCAGCTCTCTTGAGCGTTCTGCTCCTGCCTGTACTGCCTTAATCAGCGCTGAACGAAAGCCTTTCTCTTCCAGCACATCAAGACCTCTAATAGTAGTCCCAGCTGGTGAGGCTACCATATCTTTCAACTCTGCTGGATGCTTCTCTGTTTCCAGCACCATTCTGGCAGCGCCCTGCACTGTCTGCGCAGCCAACTTCAGCGCCAACTCCCGGGGCAGGCCTGCTAGGACAGCGCCATCCGCTAACGCCTCAATCATCACATAAACATAGGCTGGACCGCTGCCGCACAAACCTGTAATGCTATCCATTAAGTTTTCATCAACTTCAACAACTTCACCTAGGGTTGAAAAGATATTTCTAACCAGCTGCCGTTCCGTTTCAGATACGCCGGGACCGTTAGTGACTGCAGAAACTCCTGCATTAATAAACACAGGCATATTAGGCATAACCCGAACAATTCTGCACTGATCCCCCAAATGCAATCTTAAATTCGCAGTCGATATGCCTGCCATCACTGAAACAATCAACTTGTTATTGACCGCCGGAGCTAAATCCGGAGCTATCGAACCAAACACCTGCGGCTTTACTGCAAGGATAATCAAATCAGCATTCTTGGCTCCAACAGCACTGTCTTTACTCGTCCTGATTCCATAATATTCAGCGCTGCTCTCTTGCTCTGGCAGCAGTGGATCGCAAGCAGTGATATCTGCAGGATTACTTATGCCTCCTTGAACAATTCCTTTTAATAGAGCCGAGCCCATCTTTCCTAAGCCTATTATACAAATTCTCATTGATTACAGCTCCTTATCTTCGGTAACCAATCAATCACTCGCGGATTTGCCCTTGACCAAAAATTACATATTTAACAGTAGTCAGCTCGTTTAAACCCATTGGACCACGAGCATGAAGTTTCTGGGTGCTGATACCTATTTCTGCCCCCAAACCAAACTGGTTGCCGTCGGTAAAGCGTGTGGAAGCATTAATGTACACCGCAGCGGCATCTACTTCTTGGAGAAAACGCTGACTGCGGGCATAGTCGTTGGTAACAATCGCTTCAGAATGCTTTGTCCCGTATGTATTGATATGACGAACTGCCTCATCGAAGCTGCTCACAACCTTAACCGCTAAAATATAGTCCAAATATTCCTCGTACCAGTCTGCTTCTTCAGCCGCCGCGATTTCTGGCAGAATTGCTTTTGTCCTTGGACAACCCCGCAGCTGCACACCATCTTCTTTCAGCCTGTTGTATAAATCAGGTAGCAATTCAGGGGCAACCTCTTCATGGACTAACAGTGTTTCTACAGCGTTACAAACCCCGGGACGGCTGGTTTTCGCATTAGTAACGATTCTGCCCGCCATTGCAAGATCTGCCCCTTGATCAACATAGATATGGCAGTTGCCTACGCCAGTCTGAATTACTGGAACCTTCGCTTCATTAATCACCCTTCTAATCAGACCTGCTCCACCCCTGGGAATTAAAACATCTAAATAATCAGTAAGCCCCAATAAAACAGAAACCGCTTCTCGATCGATGGTCTGCACTAATTGAACTGCATCCGCCGGAAGACCGACCTGAGCTATCGCCTTGGCTGCAATTGCGGCTAAAATTCGATTAGAGTTGATCGCCTCAGAACCTCCCCGGAGAATAACAGCATTACCTGCTTTCAAACAGAGACCTGCAGCATCAATCGTAACATTTGGTCTTGCTTCATAGATGATTGCTGCAACTCCTAAAGGAACCCGCATCTTTCCAACTTGAAGACCATTCGGCCTTCTCTGGATCTCAACAATATCACCAACTGGGTCCTTCAACCGCACCAATTCCCGCAGACCGTCAGCCATGTCCTGAATTCGCTTTTCATTAAGTTCCAACCGGTCCAGCAGTGCACTGCTTAAACCAGCCGCTCTCCCAGCCTCAAGATCCTTGTTATTCTCGCGGATTATTTGTGCAGCAGAATTTTCCAATTCCCCAGCAATCGCTTCTAACGCCTGATTTTTTACCGCTGTAGGAACTACAGCCAAAATCCTCGCTGCTTCCTTTGCTTTTTTAGCCTGAACAATCAATGCATCCTTAATACTCACTACTCTCCCTTCCTTTCCACGCTGATGTAATCATTGCAGATAGCTAAATTATCACGATGAATAACATCTGGTCCGTTACTGAAGCCCAACACCGAGCTGATATCTCGAGAGTGGCGACCTTTAATCAACTCGATTTCGCTGGCAGAGTAATTTACCAGACCTTTTCCTATCAAATGACCACTGCGGCTGACGACCTTTACCAGATCGCCCTGCTGAAAATTGCCTTCTACTGCGATGATGCCGCCAGGAAGCAGGCTTTTGCCTCTTTCAACCAGAGCTGTCTCAGCCCCATGATCCACCACCAGACTGCCGCAATCACCAAGATTATACATCAACCAATGCTTGCGTTTGCTCAGGGCGTTTGCTTTTGGTATGAACGTTGTGCCGATTGAATAATCTGTACCCTGTTCCAGCATTTCTACAATATCAAGGATAACCCGTTCCTGATAAGCAGGTCCGATAACCGCAACAATTCCGGAATTCACTGCAATTTTTGCAGCGGACAGTTTAGTCTGCATTCCTCCCGTTCCCCACTTGCTTCCCCGTCCTTGGGCATAGCTCTCGATTTCTGCAGTGATCTGCTCTACCTTATTCATTTTTCGGGAGTTTTCCTGACGTGGATCGCCATCATAGAGACCATCAATGTCCGACAAAATAATCAGGAGTTCAGCATCTACTAACCCAGCAACTAAGGCTGACAAGGTGTCGTTATCACCGAACTTGATTTCATCTGTAGCGACAGTATCATTTTCGTTGATTATTGGAATTACACCTCTTTTGAGCAAACATGTCAGAGTATTGTAGGCATTCAAATAGCGTTTGCGATCTTCCAGATCACTTGCTGTCAGCAGAATCTGGGCACCAATCTCGCCAATTTCCCGCAGAATACTATTATACACTGCCATTAACTGTGCCTGGCCCACCGCAGCCATCGCCTGCTGTTCGGGAATATGTTTGGGCCTGTCTTTAACCCCCAGCTGACCCATGCCGGCACCGATAGCGCCCGAGGTAACAAATAAAACTTCCCTGCCCTGATTCTTTAATGCTGCCATCTGCTGGAGAAAATGGGCGATTTGATTTAGGTTAAGTTTTCCCCCACCACAAGTTAATGAACTGCTTCCAATTTTAACAACAATTCGCTTATACCTCATTCTCTTTATTTTCTTCTACCCTCCGCTTCAACATCTATTTAGAAAAACCCCGTTCCGTACAGGAACGAGGTCAAACATTATCCACTATTCTTCTGTAAATAGTTCAACTTCAGCTGCCAAATCTTCAAAAACCTTTGTTGCGGCAGATTCTTCCTGCAGTCTGATATCCATTACTTTCACATCTTCTAGCATCGCCCAAATTGTTTCCATAAGCTGGCGCATGTTCTGCTTAAACTTCAATTCTGTGTCTTTTAGGTTTTGAATTCTGCGAATCATTCGGTCTAATTCATCCTGATTCTCCTGCAGGATTTGTTTGGCTTTTAATCTGGCTTCGTCAATAATTATTTTTGCCTTTTTATTGGCTTCATCAATAACAGTCTGGGCCTGCTGGTTGGCAAATTCTTTCGCTTCAGAAACTGCCTCACGGGTTAGAGTTATCAGACCATAAATATCCGATTCCTTGTTCTGATACTGGCGCAGCTCTTCCTCCAACTGTTTAATCTGTTCTTTCAGTTCTTTGTTCTGCTGGATCACGTTCTCGTATTCACTTACAATTCTGGACAAAAACTGATCTACTTCAGATTCGTTATACCCTCTAAATGAACGCTTAAACTCGGCATTATGAATGTCAATTGGTCTCAGCATTGGTTTCCTTTCCTCCCACTTAATCTTAGGGCCCTACACCATTCGCTTTAGGATGAGCCCAATCCTACCCTTTTTGGTATTACCGGTGATCTGTTCTACCACAACTCGACCACGACCACGGATTGAAATAACATCACCCTGATTGATCTCGTACGATGGATTGCTGATTGTCTTCCAGTTAACCTTAACTCGCTCATTCTTTATTTCTCGCACCATTTTCGTGCGGGAAGTGCCAAAACCTGAGGCGGCAATGGCATCAAGCCGCATCGATGCGACAGTTGTCTTAAGCTCTTTAACCCGCTCTGGTGCGATCGCAATCTGCTCAGGATCTATCTCTGAAACGCTGAGCGAAACTTGGTGAACTTGGTTCCAATGCTGCAGCAGATAATCTGTTATTTCGCTTGCCACCACTACTTGACAGCCATCATCCTGGCAGAGAATATCGCCGATTTTTTCGCGTTTAATTCCTAGTCCCATCAGCGATCCTAAGAAATCGCGGTGGGATACTTTCACAAAGTTAAAATTCCCGCGAGCTTGAAGAATCCTCACCGGCGGCTCAATTGTTTCGGTAAGGAAAAACTGAGGGTAAATTACCAGCCGAGCTCTCTCAGCCTGCCGGTATCCTCCAAAAGTAAGGACATTTACCTCAACAAATGCAGATAGGACACTCCTTGCTACCTTTTGTTCATAAGGATCATAAAAATCTGTAATCTGCGGTCTGTTAGTCTTCCAAGCTAATTCAGCTGCATCTATTGTTCTAATTCCGATTTCCTTTTCTAGTTCCCCTTGGAGATGTGCAATTAGTTTATCTTTATCCACTCATAGTCCTCCCTAATAAACTAACAACGTAAATAATAGCCGAACCACGATCTGTCTCACTAGCGGTAGGAGTAAAAAGACAATCAGCGGTGAGAAATCCAGTATCAGACCCGAAGGAAAGAGATTACGAATTGGGCGCAGCACCGGTTCGGTCGCACGGTAAATAAATTGGACCACTGGATGTGTCCAATCCAGAGTCGGAAACCAGCTAAGTATCACTCTGGCCAACAATATTAGCTCATAAACCCTAAACAAACTATTGACTAGACCAATGACAGCCATAAAACTACCCCCTTTTCGTAATATCGGATCAAGATTGGCTATTCGCCTAGAATACCAAGATCAAATAAGTCCGTTTCAATCTCACCTTCAATGGTTACTGACTGGGGTGCAAAGAAAAAGATCATGTCTCCTAATTTTTGCATATTGCCATCAATAGCATAAGTTGCACCACTCATAAAATCAACAATTCTTCTGGCCTCATGGATGTCCATATGATTCAACCGCACTATCAGTGGATGCTTGTTTTTTAGATGGTCTACGTAGGTGCGTACCTCTTCAAATTCAGTCGGTTCAATAATGATTATCCTAATTGGCTTTGCACCTCCATCTAGACTTATTAAGTTACTCCTGCGCACTTGTTTAGTTTCCCTTTGATTAGGCAGTACTTCCAGCTGCCTTTCTTCTCGGACCTCGGGGTCATCCTCGATTTCTTCACGAACGCCCAACAAGGTCAATACTTTGTCAAAAACGGAAGCCATAGCTACTCCTCCTCTGTGAAAAGAGCTGAACCGATCCGAACCATCGTTGCCCCTTCTTCAATTGCAACCTCAAAGTCATTGCTCATGCCCATTGATAGAATGTCGGCATCTTCCTTGACTTCTCGTTTCAGCTGTTCGTGCAGCTGTGCTAAGGCACGAAAATAAGGGCGCACAGCGGCAGGCTCAACAAATGGAGCCATGCCCATCAAACCGCATATGTTTAAACTAGTGTATTCTTCTGTAACTAATTTAGCAAATTCGATCACTTCGTTTGGCTTTAATCCATGCTTTGAAGCCTCGTTTGAAATGTTTACTTGAATTAAAACATCTACCTGCTTGTCCCAACGAACCGCATATTTGTTCAATTCTTCCGCAAGTTTAACACGGTCTAGTGAATGAATTAGGCTGAAATTGCGGCAGTATTTTACTTTATTGGTCTGTAAAGTTCCGATCAAGTGCCAATCTGATTGCGGAAAAGCTTCACTACGGCGCTTCGCCAACTGCACACGATTCTCTCCAAAGGAATTCAAACCGAGCTCAATCAACTGCTTAACAGTGGCGTCGTCAACTGACTTAGTTACGGCAATCAACTTTACCGACTTGGGATCGCGGTTGACGCGGGCACAGGCCTGATCGATTCTGCTGCGAATGATCTCCAAATTCTGCGATAAATTCATATTCGCTCTCCTCCAACCCTCTCCCTACAAAGTTCGCTATTATTCCGTACTTTCCTTCTTTACAGGCCTAATACCAGTACCAACAGGCCAACAAACCACGTGTAATACGAGAAGATCACTAATCTGCCTTTTCTCACGAAATTCAACAGCAGTTTGATAGCTAAATATCCGGTTAGAGCTGCGAAAGCGGCACCAATCACCATATACAGCATGGACTGTTGGGTAGCTGGGTAGGCAATCAAATCTTTAACCGCAAGCACCTGGGAGCCAAGTACTGCCGGGATGCTCAGTAAAAACGAAAATCTAGCAGCACTTTCCCGGTCTAGTTTCCGGAACAGACCCGCCGCAATGGTAGTCCCAGAGCGGGAAATACCGGGAAGTACTGCAAAGGCTTGCCCTAGACCGATAAATAACCCATCCAGGAAAGTCATGCTTTTCATATTTACCAAACCTTTTTGGACGCGGTCAGATATGAAAAGAATCGTCCCTGTTATCATCAACATCACACCGGTAAATACTGGTGAGCTGAATAATCCAGTAATCCAATCCTTAAACAACAGCCCAACAATTACGATTGGAACAGTTGCAATAATAATGCTCACCACAACCCGACACCCCTCGTCTTCTGCAGCAAGTTTAGAAATTCGTGTCGGATTTGTCAACAGGCGCAGGCCAGATTTAACCAGCATCACTACATCTGACCAAAAGACAATAAAAATGGCAATCAGAGTGCCAAAATGCAGCAGGACTTCAAATACCATTCCCGGCTCTTCTATCTGAAACAGCGCACCAAAGAGCACTAAATGCCCAGAAGAGCTAACGGGCAGAAATTCTGTTAATCCTTGGACAATACCTAATACAATCGCTTCAAACAGACCCACAATATTCAACTCCTATGACAATAATCTTTTTAAACTTCGCCCCGCACTAGCTCATTCCTGCCATTTTACTGACAATTTTTGTTAAAGGGTTAATTAAAATCAGAGCACACAGAGCTGTAATCACGTTAAAGAGAGTGTGAGCATTGGCGATCTGCTGTGCTAGGCTAGATGAGGTTAGAGTGACAAACCTGGCAAATTGGTTGATTACCGGCAGCATGATTATTACACCTAGGCAGTTAAATAAAAAGTCAGCATAAGCCGCTGCTTTTGATTCTCGCGACATTCCAATACTGGATATCAGTGTAGTGAGCACTGTACCAATATTGCTCCCGAAGGCAATAGCTATTGCTCCCACTAATGAAATTGCCTGAATTTGACCAAGCACAATCACTACACTTGTGACAGCGCTGCTGGACTGGACAACTGCAGTAATGAGAATGCCCGCCAAAACAGCTGGTAGAACATGGCCGCTGACCTCAATTAACCCTTGGCGAACCCAATTATACTCCAGGAGCGGAATCAAGCTTAATTTCAGCATGAAGAGTCCCATAAATAATCCACCAATGCCAACTAAAACTGTACCAAGATGCTGAGTTTTGCGATTCCAGGGAAGCAAAAAAAGCCCACAGAGCATAATAGGTGCAATCAGTCGGGACATATCTAATACCGCTATTTGGGCGGTAATGGTGGTCCCAATATTCGCACCTAAAATGACACCGAAGGCTTGTTTTAAACTCAAAACGCCTGCATTGACTAAGGCTACAGTGATCGCAGCGATTGCACTGCTGCTTTGGACAGCTGCTGTCACTACTGCCCCTGTTATTAAGCTGATGAGCGGATTGTAAGTTAACAGTGTCAGCAGTCTGCGCAGCCGCACTCCAAGAACCGCTTGAACGCTATCGCTCATTAAACGCAAACTGAGCAGGAATATTGAAATACTGATGCTGAAACTGAATAAAAGTTTTAAGGTTTCCATGGCACATTATATGCCTAGGTTTAACCGTTTATGACTCAGTCTGTCAACAGCACGATGCTCCCTGGTTGGAATTCTGGCTTGAGGTAATCCTGCGGATCGGTGCTGAGAATCCGAACCACTTTTCCGCTGGAACTGTCAATTGGCTCAACCTGCATCATGCAGCCATGAACCATAACCTCCCGCAATTCCGCGGCAGGGAGATCTGTTTCTGCCCAAATTTCTTCAACCGGTACAATTGAATGAAGCATCTAGTACCCTCCCCTGGTATTAAAACCATGATAGCCATAAGGCTGCTGAAACGGCTGTTGAAATTGGGGACTGTAGCGGTACCGATTAGACTTCGCTAAAGCTGGGTTTTCGATAAACTGTCGCAGCTTGGATACAGCTTCACCTAAGCCGCCGATTTCATTAATCAAACCGCAGTTAACTGCTTCTTCCCCGATCAATACAGTTCCAACATCACGAACTAATTCGCCTGTTCGGAACATCATTTCCCTCAGCTGCTGTTCGGATACAGAGGAATTGTCAACTGTAAATCGAATAATGCGATCCTGCATCTTATCCAGATAGTCGTAAGTTTGAGGTACGCCAATTACCAAACCTGTTAACCGAATCGGATGAATGGTCATTGTAGCTGTCTCAGCAATAAAGGAGTAATCAGCCGCAACTGCAATTGGAGTACCAATTGAATGGCCTCCACCAAGGACCAGAGAGACGGTCGGCTTAGACATTGTTTTAATCATTTCGGCTATTGCCAATCCAGCTTCAATGTCCCCACCAACTGTATTGAGGATTACCAACAATCCTTTGATTTTGGGATTCTGCTCAATAGCTACCAGCTGTGGAATCACATGCTCATACTTAGTTGTTTTATTGCGGGGCGGCAGTACCATATGACCTTCAACCTGCCCGATAATTGGCAGCACATGAAACGATAAAGAACCATCTGGTAAGTTCATCTGCCCAAAATTGCGAATAGCCTGCATCGAAGCCTGTTCTTGATGCGGCTGATCCGGATAGTTTGACGAGACCATTTCTGATGAGTCCATAGATTCCCTTCCTTTCCTCATACTTAAAGATAGTATGAGGAATTAAGACTCAAAATAAACATCAGCTATACTTCCATGATAATCGGTAGAATCATAGGACGCCGCTTGGTCTTTTCGTATAAATAGCGGGACAAAGCATCGCGTACACCTTGTTTGAGCAGACCCCACTCAGTGATACCCTGCCCTTCGTACTCAGCTAACACTGTTCGAACTCTTTCGCGAGCTTCTTCAATCAGCTCTTCGGATTCACGCACATAAACAAATCCCCGGGTTACAATATCCGGACCTGCCAGCACCTCACCATTGCGGCCGTTAATTGTCACCACCACAATCAGGATGCCATCACTGGCTAATTGGCGGCGATCCCTTAAAACAATGTTGCCGACGTCACCAACTCCCAAGCCATCAACAAACACCTGTCCAACTGGCACGCGCTCTGTTGACTTAAGGCCTGAATCACTAAACTCTAACACTGAACCGAGTTCCGCAATGCAGATATTTTCTTTCGGAACACCTACAGTTTCCGCTAATTCAGCATGTTTCATCAGCATTCTGTGTTCACCATGAATCGGAACAAAGAATTTCGGCTTGGTCAGATTCAACAGCAATTTAAGCTCTTCTTGCTTCGCGTGCCCGGACGTATGGATCCCAAAATGCGGCTCATAAACAACTGTAGCGCCTTCCTTAAATAGGTGATTGATGATTTTACCTACGCTTTTTTCGTTTCCTGGGATTGGATTAGCAGATATAATCACCGTATCACCAGGAGCAATAGCCAGTTTTCTATGCTCAGCCATGGCAATTCTAGTCAGTGCGGACATCGGTTCACCTTGGGAACCAGTTGTAATTACAACCACTTTGTGAGCAGGTAGTTTATCAACTTGCTCAACATCAATCAGCATACCTTCAGGAATTTTAAGATAACCTAATTCCTGTGCAATTGTTACTACATTTACCATACTGCGGCCGATTACACAGATTTTGCGACCTTGTGCCTCTGAAGCATCAACAATTTGCTGGAGCCTGTGGACATTTGAAGCAAAAGTGGCAACAAATATTCTTCCTTCAGCTCGGGTAAAGATCCGGGCAAATGTTTCACCAACAGTTCGCTCCGATTCAGTATAGCCAGGTCGTTCCGCATTTGTTGAATCAGAGAGCAGACAGAGTACACCTTCGTTTCCAAGCTCCGCTAATTTATATAAGTCCGTGACTTTACCATCAATTGGCGTTTGGTCAAATTTGAAATCGCTGCAGTGAACCACAATACCAAGCCTGGTATGAATAGCTAGGGCGACCACATCCGGAATGCTGTGATTTACATGAATAAATTCCACATCGAACTGCCCAATTTTGATTCGATCTCCGGCTTTAATCTCATGCAGTTTGGTGGAGCGTTCAAGATTATGTTCCATCAACTTTAGCTTCAGCAATCCCAGGGTAAGCTTGGTTCCATAGACTGGAATATTGACCTGCTTTAACAAGAAAGGCACTCCGCCAATATGGTCTTCATGTCCATGAGTAAGAATAATAGCTTTAATTCTATGAGCGTTTTCCATCAGATAAGTAACATCGGGAATCACTAAATCGACACCAGGCATGTCATCCTCAGGAAACATAACGCCAGCATCGACAATGATGAGTTCATTGTTGTATTCGAACACCGTCATGTTCTTACCGATTTCCCCCATACCGCCAAGGAAAACGATCCTAAATTTGTTTTTCTTTTTCGCCATAAATATAGTTACCTCCATTTAAATTATCGGGTTCGATAAGAAACTCACTATATTAGTCTACCTCCGCTCATCCAATAATAGTAGACCTAAGGTTGTTATCGCTTCCGAACACAGCCGTTAGGTCTATTATAGACAAAGTGGGTTATTTTTACAACCAATACCGTCCTGCAGAAAAAAAGAGCACCATTTTACTGGTGCTCAAGCAGCCCGTAATGCCGCAGAGTCTCTTTAATCATTTCCGCCTGCTCTTCAGTTAAATCTACTAATGGTAATCTTACCGGTCCAGTATCAATGCCTAAGTACTCTAAGCTGCGTTTAACTGGAACAGGATTGGTAGCAATAAACATTGTTCTAAAAATTTGGATCAGCTCAAGATGAATACTTGTAGCTTCCTGTACCCTGCCGGCTAAAAATGCTTCGATCATCGACTTAATCCTTCTGCCCACTAGATGCGCAGCAACACTCACTACACCACATCCGCCGATTGATAATATTGGAAGTGTTAAGGCATCGTCCCCGGAATAGATTAGAAAATCATCTGGTGTCAGCGTCCGCAGATAACTTACCTGCTCTAAATCGCCGCTGGCTTCTTTAATAGCTATAATATTCGGAATTTCAGCTAAACGAGCCACAGTCTCAGGAAGCAGATTGACATTAGTTCGACCAGGCACGTTGTATAGCATAATCGGCAAACTAGAGTTTTCGGCGATTGCCTTAAAATGCTGGTATAACCCCTCCTGAGATGGCTTGTTATAATAAGGCGTAACGAGCATAATGCCATCAACACCAGCTTTCTCCGCAGCTTTAGTTAAAGCGATACTGGCTGCAGTATCATTCGATCCAGTTCCGGCAATTACCTCAGTTGTCCCGCCTAACTCATTAACTATATCAGTAAATAACTGTACTTTTTCATCAAATGTTAAAGTTGCAGATTCTCCGGTAGTTCCACCAACAACTAGACCGTCTGAGCCGTTGTTCACCAGAAATTCTGCTAACCTTACAGCCTGTTTGTAATCTACAGATCCGTCCGCTTTCATTGGCGTAATCATTGCTGTAAGGACTTGACCTACCCTCACGTTAACTAACCCTCCTTAGATAACTCAAATTCATCAAACAAAGCACGCACTGCGGCAAGTAAATCTTCTTCCTTGATTAAACACGAGATATTCGCGTGAGAATCAGTGGTTTGATAAATTGGTACGTCCGCTTGTTCTAAACTGCGTACAACTCTTGCCATAACCCCAGGGACTCCGTGCATGCCTGCTCCGACAACAGAAACTTTAGCATATCCTTGCTCAACAGTAATATTCAATCCCAGATCTGCCAAAACCTTCTTTACTAACTCGGCCTTTTCATCATCAACGATAAAAGCAATCAGTTCTGGAGATAAATAGATTAGATCCACGCTAACTCTGTTTTGAGCCAGTAAATTAAAAATCTTTAGCGTCACATCTGTCTCGTTAAAATTCTCTGCACCGCTAATCTTAACATGTGCCCGCTTTGTGAGATGGGCTATTCCGGTAACCACTCGATCACGAATCCTTCTGCCATCAGGTTTGGCACCCCCGCCCCGGGTGATGGTGGTGCCAATACCGTCTTGATCAGCTGCTAGAATTTTGAGTTCGATTCCTGACTCCATGGCGATCTCTACAGCCCGAGGATGAACTACCTTTGCTCCAAGATGGGCAAGCTCGATTACTTCACTGTAAGTTAACAATGAGATGGTAGGTGCATCTGGTACCAGACGTGGATCTGCGGTCTTTACTCCATCAACATCTGTATAAATTTCTACAGTTTCACAGTTCAAGGCTGCTCCCAGTGCCACAGCGGTAATATCGCTTCCGCCTCTACCCAAAGTGGTAACTGCACCGCTGCTGCTCCAACCCTGAAATCCTGCGACTATAGGGATTATCCCTGCAGCAGCCGCTTTTTGAATTTCCTCTGGATCAACAGATAAAATTCTTGCACTGCCAAAATTCTGGTCAGTTCGAATCCCCGCCTGCCATCCGGTAAACGCCCGCGCTTTATACCCCAAATTATTGAGAGTTTCCGCTAAAATCACCGCTGAAATGATTTCTCCGCAGCTTAGCAGCAGATCCGTATTTTGGGGATTTGGATCAGGATTGGCATCCTTGATCAGGCTGACAAAGCTGTCTGTTGCGTAGCTATCACCAGCACGCCCCATGGCAGAAACAACAACTACCGG
>JAAYLQ010000040.1 GCA_012521805.1 Bacillota bacterium | reverse complement strand
GCGGTACCGCTGCTTTGGCCGTGATGCTGATCAAGAGTCCGCAGCTGGCAGCTTTTGCACTGAGCTGGGGTCTGCTCTTTACCCTAACTAATTCCCGCTTTGCCAAGACCGTGCGGGAAATATCGGATCAGGTGCAGGAACGCCTCGGTAAACTGACAGAACGGCTGGCTGATCTGCTGGCTGGAGCTCACACTACCACAATTTTGGCTTAGAAACAAAGATCAGTCAGGATTATGCTGAAGAAATCCGGCGGGTTTTGGCAGCAGCTACCAGGCGGGTGCGCTATAATGCAATTCTCGGTTTAGTGAATTTCTTTGGTGGATTTTTCAGCTTTGTAGGCTTAATGATTGTCGGCGGCTTTTTTGTGTTCAGCGGCCGTGCTTCGTTCAGCGATATCGTCTTCATGGTGCAGATGCAGAATGATGTATCCTTTATGTTCCGCAATTTGGGCGACCAGATTGTGCAGATCCAGGCTGGATTGGCAGGGGCTGCCCGGGTATTTGAACTTCTGGATCTGCCGGAAGAACCGAAGCGGCTAGCTCCATTAAGCAATAAAGACCAGAAACCTGCTGCCGATGCAGGGGCGGCAGTGAAAATCGCTGATCTAAGTTTCCATTATTCCGGCGGGAAGCAGGTGCTGAGTAATTTGAATTTGACAGTACCCAAGGGAAAAATGTATGCACTGGTAGGTCCCAGCGGAGGCGGAAAAAGCACAATTCTAAAACTGCTTTTGGGTTTTTATGCGCCAACCAGCGGCACTATTGAAATAAATGGGCGGTCAATTTACGAGCTGACTACCGCCGAACTGCGCCAGTTAACAGCCTTCGTACCCCAGGAAAGCTACCTCTTCTCTGGAACAATTGCTGAAAATATTGCCTATGGCAATCCCGATGCCAAAATGAAGCAGATTGAAGCTTGTGCCAAGGCTGCATACATCCATGATTTTATTATCACTCTGCCGCAGGGCTATCAGACTAAAGTGGGAGAGCGGGGAACATTTTTATCAGGGGGACAGCGCCAGAGAATTGCGATTGCCCGGGCTCTTCTCAAAGATGCTCCGATTCTGCTGCTTGATGAAGCTACCTCAGCTTTAGATTCCGAGTCAGAGCAGTTAGTGCAGAAAGCTTTGGAGCGTCTCATGGTTGGCAGAACTACGATAGTAGTAGCCCACCGCTTATCCACAGTGGAACGGGCTGATCAGATCTTAGTAATCGATCAAGGCCGGGTAGTGGAATCCGGCACCCACCAGGAACTGCTGGCGGATCAAAACGGAATGTACAGCTATCTGCACCAGCTGCAGCACGCAGAAAATACAAGTCTTGTTGGTTAGGGGAGCAGGACTTTGCTGGAAACAATCGAAGTACCTTGGCAGTTAAGCTCACATTTCTCGGGCATTAATAATAATAGGTTTGGGAGGAATGAACGATATGACTCAGCGATTAACTCGAGAACAAGCCTGGGATTTATTGACCGAGTATAATCAATCGGATGCACTGTTAAAGCATGCCCTGGCGGTTGAAGCAGTGATGCGCTATTTTGCCGCCAAGTACGGCGAGGATGTAGAAAAATGGGGGATTATCGGCCTGCTCCATGATTTGGATTACGAAATGTATCCTGACGAGCACTGCCAAAAAAGCCCAGAGATTATGCGGGAACGGGGTATTGACGAGGAATACATTCATGCGGTCTGCAGTCATGGCTATGGTATCTGCTCTGATGTTGAACCGGTCCACATTATGGAAAAGGTTTTGTATACAATTGATGAGCTGACCGGACTGATCAATGCGGTGTGCTTGATGCGTCCGTCCAAAAGTGTTTTGGACTTAGAGGTCAAGTCTGTAAAGAAAAAATATAAACAGAAGAACTTTGCTGCTGGTGTTAATCGGGAAGTGATTGAAAAAGGATGTCAGATGCTGGGGGCAGATTTAGACGACATCATCCATGAAACAATTCTCGGCATGCGCACAGCAGCGGAAGCGATTGGCTTGAAAGGGAGTCTGTAGGGATAGATTTGTAGAGAACGAAAAACCGCTAGTCCAGCCAACTAGCGGTTTTCGTATGTGTGCCTGGCATGCTTACTGCGCCGATGGGCTGAAAGAAGCCCTGTCGCCTAACCAGCGGGAAGACAACCAGCAGGCAAGGGCGACACTGGTAACAGTGTTGTCTGGAGGAAGCCGAGGGGG
>JAAYLQ010000197.1 GCA_012521805.1 Bacillota bacterium | reverse complement strand
GTTACCCACCATACAAGCCAACCTCGGTTCGCTTGCGCTACGTTCCAAGACTCCCCCTCGGCTTCCTCCCGCCGACACAGTTACCAGTGTCGCCCTTGCCTGCTGGTTGTCTTCCCGCTGGTTAGGCGACAGGGCTTCTTTCAGCCCATCGGCGCAGTAAGCATGCCAGGCACACATAGAAAAAGTCTCCAGCGCAATCACTGGAGACTTTTTTTAGATCAGTTGTGGATGAGTCACAGCTTTTATTTGATTAATTGCAGCTACCAACTGCTGAAATTTTTCCGGTTTTAGTGATTGGTTTCCATCGGACAGAGCTACCTCTGGTTCATTGTGAACTTCAATCATCAGTCCATCAGCGCCTGCAGCTATGGCAGCTTTGGCTAGTGGTTCAACCATTTCCCATCTTCCTGCAGCATGACTTGGGTCACAAATAACCGGCAGATGGGACAGTTCCTTAATAGCTACAATTGCACTGATGTCTAGTGTGTTTCGGGTGTAAGTTTCAAAGGTACGAATTCCCCGTTCGCACAAGATCACATTTTCATTTCCTTCGGCCAGAATATATTCAGCAGCCATCAATAGTTCTTCGATAGTAGCTGAGAGGCCTCTTTTCAGCAGGATTACTCGATCTGTTTGCCCCACTTTCTTCAGCAGAGCAAAATTCTGCATATTTCGGGCCCCGATTTGAATTACATCTGCGTATTCTGCAACCAGATCAACTGTTTCTGCTGACATGCATTCGGTTACGATAGGCATACCAGTCAGCTCTTTGGCTTCCTGCAGCAGCTTTAAGCCCTGTTCACCCAAACCCTGAAAACTGTAAGGCGAAGTGCGTGGTTTAAAGGCACCACCCCGCAGCAGGTTAGCTCCACCTGCTTTTACCTTCTCGGCAATTGTCAGGAGCTGTTCTCTGCTTTCCACAGAACAGGGACCTGCAATCATTAGCAGATTACTGCCGCCGATTTTATGCCCTCCAATATCAATAACCGTATCTTCTGGATGAAAAGTGCGGCTGACTCGTTTAAATGGATGCTGCACCCGGAGAATTCGATCAACAAAAGGATTAGCTTTAAGCTGACTTTCGTTGAAGTGGATCGTGTCACCAATTAATCCAATTAGGGTATAGTTTTCGCCTTGTGAGAGATTGATCTCAAAACCCAAGTTAACTAATCGATCTTTCAACGCTTCAATTTCTTGGATCGGAGTATTTGGTTTCATGACAATAACCATAATGGTTTCCCCCCTGTGATAACAAAAAAGAGACTCTGCTCAGTCTCGGTACCAGCTTTGGCAGATTTGCTTTTTGTAAATTATATATACTCCGAATCCTCTTGTCAAGCGGTAAAGCAGAGCATTTGTGCAGGGGGAAGGAATTTTATTTTTAACCTTAGTGTAAAGTTACTGTAGGACAGGAAATCGGCTTAGAAAAAAAGAAGAAGATCTCACCGTCCCGCTCGGACGAGTACAATACTCTGAGGTGAGATCTTCTATGCAATCAATATTCGATGAAATC
>JAAYLQ010000196.1 GCA_012521805.1 Bacillota bacterium | reverse complement strand
GGTCTTTTGCATCAATACTACGAAGTATGACTGAGGTCTATCAGGAGCGGTATACGCGGTCCGTACGTACCGTTCTGTGAGAGGAAAACCGCTAGGCTGATCACCTAGCGGTTACCTACTCGATTCTCTAAGCGTTTCATTCCTTGGGTCAGCAGCAGTGTGCAAACTGCGATCGAGGTTAGGTCTTCAGCAGGTTCCGCATAATAGATGCCGTTTACACCGAAATCTTAGGTAGAACGACAGCTAGTGGAATTAATAATATAATCTTTCTAAACATCGGGATAAAGAGTGATATTTTTGCCTGACCGGTTCCTACAAAAAACATCTGGGCTACCATCTGCAGTGAGAACAGGCTCATGCCTAACATACTCGGATTCTTTGGCCTGGCCGCGGCCAAGATCCATTGCAGCGAGAGAAGCAGCCCCTCCAGCGACTAAAGCTGAGAATGCAGAAATCAAAAGCAGCAGTGGTGCCGAGACGCCAATTCCTGTTAGTGCCAAGGAGCCAATTTCAGGAATGTGGCCAACAAAAATTCGGTCAACGACTATTGTACAAGATATTAATTAACTGAGCAACGATTGCTGGTCCAGCAAGAGAAAGGATCAATCGCGGAATTGTTACTGTTCCCATTCGATTTTGCTGCGGTAATTTCAAAACCCCTTTCATTTTTTTATGTACCCAAGGGTATAGCGAACGCCAAAGCATGAGGATATTTTTTCACCAGGAGACAGCTGCGGATATTTTGCTCGGACTTAGGCTGAGACCCCTTTCGGTAAAAGATAACCAGGGAAATAGTTTTCTTGTAAACTATTGTAAAGTCAAGTTTGCTAAAGGGTATGTTCTCTGCAGAAGAGAACATATGACACAGAAGGAGATTGAGGAGGCACCTGTTTATGGACGCTGTTCGAGTAGAAAATCTAAAGAAATATTATGGTAGGCACCTCGGAATTGAGGATGTATCATTTACGGTTAAGGAAGGCGAGATTTTAGGATTTGTGGGTCCAAATGGAGCAGGTAAATCGACCACCATCAGAATTCTATTGAATTTTATCTTTCCCCAGCGGTGGAACCGCTTCGATTTACGGCAAAGACGTGGTAACTGAAAGCCGAGTAATTAAAGGGTTTACAGGCTATGTGCCCAGTGATGTGAGGTATTACCGCAATCTGACAGTGGGAAGACTGATTAAAGTTAGTAACCGATTTCATCGCGGTAGTTTTGATGATGAAACCGAACGGTTATGTGACCTTTTTGAACTAGATCTCACCAAGCGTTTTGATGAACTATCTACTGGTAATAAGAAAAAGGTTGCGATCGTTTGTGCCTTGGCATTCAAGCCTAAAGTTTTGATCTTAGATGAGCCGACCAGCGGGCTTGATCCGGTAATGCAGAAACGCTTATTTACTGAGCTGACTAACCAGGCAGCCAATGGTGTGGCTATTCTGCTTTCTAGTCATAATCTTGGAGAAGTGCAGGAGTACTGCGATCGGGTGGTGTTCATTAAACAGGGAAGAATTGTCACAACCGCAGACCTCGCTGAGTTCAGTCAACCGCAAAAAATTGTGATGGTCAGGGGAGGAAAGGAGATCTGTCACTCTAACTTTCAATTGTTAGAGAATAGGCGGGATAAGCGAATATATCGCTATCGGGGGGAACCTGGAATCCTTCTGGAGTTGTTGAAGCAGGCTGCTCCAGATGATGTTACGATCGCGAATGAAAGCCTAGATGAATATTTCATGGATTTATATGGGCAGGGGGAATTGAAGTGAATACTCTTAAATTAGAATTGAGGAATACCTGGAAAAGTATTGTGATTGGAGCGTTGGCATTCTGCGGGTTCACCTTTTTTATCCTGGCATTCTTTCCATCTATGCAGACTGATGCTATGAAACAGCTTGCCGGGGCGAAGCTGGAAGGTATTGATCCGGTTTTATTAGCAGCATTTGGACTTGGGGAACTGTTTGATTTTACATTGATTACAAACTATTTTGGTTATGTGCTGCAGTACCTTACCATTGCAGTCATGATTTTCATGATGCAGCAGGCGGTTACATCCCTTGTCAAAGAAGAAACTGATGGTACTATCGAATTGCTATACAGCAAACCTGTCAGCCGCACTCATATTTTTGTCCAAAAAGGGCTGGCTAACTTATTCATGTTATTGATTGTCCTTGCGGCACTGGATGTAACAACAACGGTTGGTTATCTCTTGTTTACTGATTTTACTCTAACTGCCGCCATTAAGGAAACAAGTATTTTTTATGGATCGATTTTCTACGTGGGACTAATTTATCTGTCGGTTGGGATGCTTTTATCGGCGATATTAAAAAGCAGTAAATCTGCTTCAGGTGTGGTTATTGCGGTGGTGTTTGGTACCTATATCTTGGGTATTATCGGGATTATCGTGGAAAAGCTTAGCTTTTTGCGATATTTGTCTCCAATGGAATGGATCAAGACGCAGAAACTGCTCAACGAAGGAATTCTTTCTGTTGAATGGCTGATCGGCATTTCTGTGATTGTAATCACTCTTACGGCAGCACATGATATATATAAGAAAAGAGATCTGCGGTTGTGAAATTGAGAGCCTATGTGGGAGGATGAGATGGTAGAGCCTTCGTAATGTAAAGGAATTTTTATCCAATGGCGGAATATATTTAGTGAAATTACTCTCGATGGGGTGATGCAGATGAAGGCAGATGTCATTCTTGCTGATTTAGGACAGCGCGTTGCCGAGCTTGAGCGCAAGTTAGATATTGTAACTGAACTGGAAACGCGCATAGAACAGTTGGAAGAACGTGCAGCAGAGCAGCGACAGCTTGACAGCTTGAATGCTTTGGCGGATATAGACATCAACGAGATTACTGATCTGGTCGATCGCATGGATGATGTTGAGAGCAGAATTGATGATCTGGAAGATCGCATTGGTGACGTAGAGTCTGAGCTCGAGGATATCGACGACTTTGGTGATTTTGAACACCAGCTTGATGAGTTGGGAGATCGGATTGATGATCTGGAATATGAGATTAACCGGCTGGAAGATTCCATGAGTGATCTGGAAGATCGCATAGCAGATCTCGAAGAATAAGAAACTGCTTACCATGCCTAAACAGAAATCTGTAAGCGGGTTGGTATCAGCTGAAATTTAGGATGATTACTAAACTGTTGGCAAAGCGGATAAGTTTGAAGATATGGAGCATTTTTTGAACTAACAATGAAAGTTATAACTCAGCCAACTGCACCAATTGAATTTGACCCGCCAATTACAGCAATTAAGTGAAACAGAAAGCTGGCAGGAAAACGAAGTTTGAATTTAAATGGATTCTTAGGAGCTGTGGTGTTTATGGAGCTTTACGCTAACGCAGAAAATCTTGAAAGGGTAATCATAGAAAATGAAATGGTGCTAGTATTCTTCGGTAATAACAGCTGTGGTGTCTGCAGAGATATTAAGCCAAAGGTGAAAGCGCTTTTACAAAAGTATCCCAGAATTCAGGGGGTATTTATAGACGCAGACAGTTCAATCGAACTGTCTGCCGTCTACAACATTTTTTCGCTGCCAGCAATATTAGTTTTCACAGAAGGAAAGGAAGCTGTCAGGGAGGCTAGGCATATCAGTCTGCGGGAACTTGAGCAGAAGCTTGATCGGTATTACTACCTGCTGTTTGAACCCTGAATTTGGTGTTTAGATTTCCTAATCGATAACATACCGAACACCATGAGAATCGGAAAGATGGCTACCACTCCTAATCCCGCCTTCAGCCCTAACTCTGGCGTACTCAGGATCATGGATTGGGAAACAAAGTCAGATACAACCCCAGCTGTCCATGGTCCAAATGCAGCACCTAAATCTCCGAAGATTGCCAGTAAGCCGAACATCAAGGTTCCACCTTTCGGTATCCGGGCAGCAGTTAAACTCAAGGTGCCTGGCCACATGAGACTGACAGACAATCCGCATAGGGCGCAGCCAAACAGCGATAATAGAGGATAAGGGCTGAGAACAGTGATTCCATAGCAGATTATACATAGGATCCCGCTGTAGAGCAGCACCTGATCAATCTGAAGTTTTTCGCCATACCATCCGTATAACGTTCTGCCAATCCCCATTAGAACCGCAAACAAACAAGGTCCCAGTAAATCACCAAGTACCTTAGGTACACCTAGTCCCTGTTCTGCAAATAGCGATGACCACTGCACCATGGTTAATTCAGATGCTCCAGCGCAGAGCATTAAAAGCAGAGCCAGCCAAAAACTAGAGTTTCTGATTAACTGTTTTCCCGGAGTGCGCTCCGTTTCTGGAACCGGGTCGTGGAGGGGAACTTTGGTAAACTTGTACAGGTTAGTTAGGGGTATGGTCGACCAAATAATTGGCAAGATATGCCAGTACCGTGCTCCAATCAGTTTGAGCAGCAGAGTTGTAATTAAAACTACTCCCACTTGACCCCAGCAGTAAAAGGAATGCAGCAAGCTCATCGCCGATGCTTTGGCATCTCCAGGTAGAGATTCTACGATGGGGCTGATCAAAACCTCGATAATTCCACCACCAATGGCGTAAATCACAACAGCAAATGCAAGGCTGATATAGGATGTAGGCAGAAATAATGGCAAAACGCCGAGCAATATTAGACCGATGCCGCAGAAAAGATGAGCAATAATTACCGCTGTCCGATGACCAATCCGATCGCTGTATCGAGCGGCGGCAATATCAGCGATGATTTGAGTTGTAAAGTTAATTAGTATCAAGCGGCCAACCATTTCGTAAGTTAGGTGGTACTGCTCCTGGAAAATAACAAATAGCAGTGGCGCTAGGTTGTTTACTATTGCCTGGGTGATATAACCCTGATAGCAGGCGTGGAGTGTATCTTTGTATGTATAAGTACGCATTTTACTTACAGCCTCCAGTTAGAATTTGACACATAAAATGGCCAACATCAGCACTTGGACTGGTGTCGGCCAAAATATAAGCAAGTTAACCAGCTCATGCCAACATTATACATAATCGAATAATAGTGGTCAATGATTTAACCCTGAGATAAGGATGTGAGTTGCTTTGCATGATTTTATTGGTGATCAGTGGCGGGAATGCATTCGCCTTGCTTTAGAAGCATATAATGCCGGCTCGTATGGTATTGCGGCAGTAATTGTGGATGGGCAGGGCAATTTGGTCGCTAAAGGCAGGAATCAGCTTAAGGATGATCTAGAGTCGTGCAGCGCGATCAGAATGACAACAATTGCCCATGCCGAGATCAATGCGCTGAACAATCTTCCCTTAACCAGACAGCGAGAGAGGGACTTAGTATTGTATACCACAGTTGAACCATGTCCAATGTGTTTAGGAGCAGTGGCAATGTCGCGGATTAAACGGATTATCATTGGCTCAGCCGATCCTTATGCGGGCAGCGTGCGACTGCTAGAGCAGGATCCATTTCTAGCACAAAGAGGTATTACGCCAGTATTTGAACAGGGAGATGTGGAGAAAATTTGTTTTGCGCTGCATTATCTTTCACTGAAGCGGGCGCTTAAACCAAGTCATGCAATCTTTGATAAGATGAGCATTCGGTATCCCACGCATACTGAAAAACTTAATGTGCTGATCGAAACATCCCAGCTCAGTTTCGAGGAATCCCTTGATGAAGCTCGTTTAATGGAACTTTTATTAAGAAATTGACTTTAATGGTTAAGGAATGTAAAATATAAACAACAAAAATGTTTTAGTTTTGTTTATATTTAAAACATGGAAAAGGGGGATGTTTTTGAAAGGGATAAGAAGAGCAGGTTTTAAAGTTCTGGCGTTATTGCTGGCTGTCACTTTATTGGTTTTAGCAAATGCTGCCTATTTACAAGCAAGTGAGGGGGATCAGGGGTTGGAAAGAGTTGTGGTAAACGAGTATGGGCTAGATTCAGAGGGGAGAATGGTGGCTTATTTTGGTTCTCCGGTAGTTGACGGGGAAGTGGACGAAATTTGGAGCCAAGCAGTACCAGTTACCCCAAAATATATTTCAAATGGAGTTCAGGCTTCAGCGAAGTTTAGAGCTTTATGGGACGACAATGCCCTTTATATCCTTGCTGAAATAAAGGACGATCAATTATCGGATCAATCTGCTAATACATATGAACAAGACTCTTTTGAAGTGTTTCTTGATGAAAATAATAACAAAAGCAGCGAATACGGTGTAGACGATGTCCACTTTAGAGTCAACTACAAGAACGCTAGAACTGCAGATGATGGTGATATAGAGCGGTTTTATACCAGAACCAAAGTGGTGGAAGATGGGTATATAGTTGAAGCACGGGTTGCACTGCAATCAGCGCCAGTCAATGGTAAGGTTCTTGGCATAGAACTGCAGGTAAATGAAGCCAAAGGCGCTCAAAGATTAGGCACAATTAATGTATTTGATGCTACAGGTACAGCATGGCAGGATACTTCTAAGTTTGGTGAAATAATTCTTTTAGGCAGACCGGACAACGCGGTCATGGGGCTTAATCCCTACACACTGTTAACTTTGATCGACATCTATAAGGAACTTGATGTGAGCAGATATGCTAATTTTGAAATTGTAGCGGATGCAATTAAAGCAGCCGAAGCATTTTTAGATGGGGAGATTGAAACTCAGCAGCAGATCGATGATCAGGTCGCGGCTTTGAGGGATGCTGTTAGCAAATTGGAGCCAGCAGAGTGGCTAGCAAATGAAAAAGAGTTTAAGGCCCTTCCAAATCAGTATAGATGGCCGAACGAACAGCAGGGCACAATTGAAACCGTTGTCTATCAGGCGACTAATCGTAGAGGGGGTACAGATACCAAGAAGTTACATGTTTACCTCCCTTACGGTTATTATGATGAAGGTAATGACCGCAAGTATAACGTGTTGTATTTGATGCATGGCGGCGGTGAAAATGAAGACCTACTTTTCGGAGGTCCCGGGCAGAATCGCGAATTGAAGAGAATTATTGACAACATGATTGCCTTTGGTGATATTGAGCCGCTGATCGTTGTTACTCCAACTTTTTATCGCGGAATGGACGATGCCGGTGAGTTCCATAAGGAATTAGTTAATGATGTTATTCCTGTAGTTGAAACAAAATATAGGACATATCTAACCACTGGCGATTTAGAAGATATGAAAGCCACCAGGAACCATAGAGCTTTTGGCGGATTCTCTATGGGTGCATTATCAACCTGGTATACTTACATCTTTGCCCTTGACTACGTCAAATATTTCATGCCACTAAGTGGTGATTGCTGGATTATACCTACCTCAGCTGGTGCAAGAAGAGCGATGCTGACTGCAGAGTATTTGGAGCGGGTTGCCAAAAATGGTGGCTATGAACCAACAGATTACTATTTGCTGTGTGCTACTGGCGATGCAGATATCGCTTATGGCAATATGGTACCCCAAATAGAGGCTCTAAAACAGCTGTCAGATAGCTTTATTTATTCAGGAGACGTAAGTAAAGGAAACTTCTATTTCATGGTAGCTAAAGGTGGTACTCACCATTGGAATTGGGTAAATCAATATATTTACAACATACTACCAGACTTATTCCGCGACTAACATGACTAAAAATACATTCCTATTATCCCAGATCTACATAGGTTCTGGATAATAGGTTTTGTTATTTTTCGTTACTGCGCTCTTATTCTTGTCTTAGAAACTCAAGAACTTGTGTGTGCAATTCATGACTATCAGAAAGAGGGCAGTTATATGTTGAATGATTATATAGATATAATGCCTACAATTGAATACTTTAATGAAATAGTGTCCACGTCTGCCTGGTATCTCAAGGAGAGCATCATTCCGTTTTATGATCTAACTTATGTAATTGATGGCAGCTCTACCTATGTTGTTGACGATGAAGAGATTGTTTTAGAAAGCGGGGACGTGATCTATATTCCAAAAGGTTACAAGCGGAAGGCTTATACTGATGCGGAGAATCCAATGCATTGTTTTGCTTTCAATTTCCAATACAGTTATCTTGACGGCAGCTTTCGGGAACTGCCCTTTGCAAGAAAATTTCATATTGGAATTGATCACCACTTAATTGAACTGATGAAGACGTTTAAGTTTGTCTGGCTGGAAAAAAAAAGCGGCTATAAATTAGAAGTGCGAGGCCTATTTTTGCTGGTCCTTCACCATTTAATGACAAGGTATCTAGATCAAAATAACACATCGGCTCACAGAAAAAGAATCAATAAGATTAAGAAGTATATCCTAGAAAATTTCAACACAGACATTAAAATGCGAGAACTTGCTGATTTAGTCCATCTGCACCCCGGCTATCTTGGAAAGATATTTAAAGACGAAGTCGGATATACCATTACTGAGTTTATTAATAGAATAAGAGTCGGTAAAGCCTGTGATCTGCTTGCAACCGGTGAAACCGTATCAGATACGGCTTACCAATGCGGTTTCAATGATCCTTTTTATTTTTCGAAAGTTTTTAAAACCATTAAAGGCTTCCCGCCGTCAGAATTTAAAACACACACCAAGCGTGAGAATAGGGCTGCGAGGAACAGCAGTTGAGTTTCAAGGAAAACATGCCGAGTTAAAACAGTCAAAAATAAGGTTGTTATGAAGGAAATAACCACCAAAATCAAGAAGGAAATGTATGCTGCAGAGAACGCTGGTATCAATCTAACAAGTTGAGGTGATGTCGATGAAAATGGTTTTTCGGTGGTTTGGTAGAGCTGACGATAATATCACTTTGAAAGATATAGCTCAAATTCCAGGAATGACTGGTATTGTAGGGGCACTGTTCGATGTCCCGGTGGGAGAGGTCTGGCCCCTGGAGAAAATTCGCGCTCTGGCTGATGAGGTGCATCAGAGCGGTTTAGAGTTCGAGGTTGTGGAAAGCGTAAATGTTCATGAAGACATCAAATTGGGATTGCCCTCTCGAGAACAATATATTGACAACTACATCCAAACAATTAGAAATTTAGCTACCGTTGGTGTTAAAGTTATTTGCTACAATTTTATGCCGGTATTTGATTGGCTTCGTTCCGATTTAGCCAAAGAACTGCCGGACGGTTCTGCTACGATGGCATACCAGGAGGAGATAATTAAAGCTACCACACCGGTGGAAATTGTCGAGAGGTTCAGCGAAGGTTCGCAGGGATTTTCTCTGCCTGGCTGGGAACCAGAGCGACTAGCCGAATTGAAGCAAGTTTTGGAGCTATACGAAGGGGTAGATGAGGAACAGCTTTTCCAAAACCTAAAATACTTTTTAGAAAGACTGATGCCAGTGTGCGAAGAAACTGGCATAAAAATGGCAATCCACCCGGATGATCCGCCGTGGTCAGTATTTGGGCTGCCGCGCATTATCACAAACAGGGAAAATCTGGTAAGGCTGCTCAGTCTGGTTGACTCTCCATATAACGGATTAACATTGTGCACAGGATCGTTAGGAGCGAATCCAAATAATGATATTCCTGCCATGATTCGCGAATTTGGCCAGATGGGCCGGATTCATTTTATCCATGTGAGAAACTTGAAGCTTAACGCTCCAGGTGATTTTTATGAGACATCCCACTTATCTAGTGATGGTTCACTTGATATGTTTGAAATTATGAAAGCCCTTTATGATGTAGGATTTGACGGATATATTAGACCGGACCACGGCAGAATGATTTGGGGAGAACAGGGCAGACCTGGTTACGGATTATATGATCGTGCCCTTGGAGCTGTATATTTAACTGGGTTATGGGAAGCACTCAATAAAATGAGTTAATCTGGATTAACTGGGACCTCGCGGTATTCTTTGTGCCTGCGGGGTCTTCTTGAAACCGTTAGGATAAAGCAACCGCTGGATTTGGTCACCCAGCGGTTGCTTGGACTATATTGTCCACTCATTATGGATAATTCCCACTAATTTCCAGCTATTTTCATATCTTTCAAATACTAGGCGCAGGCTTTTCCAATCCATTCCGGCATAATCCGGGTTGAAACCAGAGAAATAGTATTCCACAATAATAGGATCTTCGTAGACTTCAAATTGATTTTCAAGCATATTGCCAAAGCTTAAGACCTCATTGTAGCCTACCTGTTCAGCGTCAGCAAAGTCATGGGAATATACAAACCGCTGGTAATATTCTGCAGGAGTCATCCGGATTTCCCAGCCAGTTCCATCGAAGTAACCCCACAAATATTCTTTGTCATCGGTGAAGAAGTTTTTGATGCCTTCCTGGTTAAAAACCAGATCGCGATCCAAAGAAACAAAGGTATAAGGTGTAAACCGCACACCTTTTTCTGGATGAACAAATGCTGATATTCTATCAGCGTCCTGATCGCGGAGTGCTCTGATTACCTGCTCGGCTGTTTCTTTAATAATCCCTTCAGCTAGATTGATTTCAAGTGCAGCTGTAAGCTGCTCAGCAGGAATAGCTGCGCTGCTGTCATCAGGAATGACTAACACCTGGACCTCAACAGTATACTTTCCAGACGATAATTTCTGTCCGTCTTGATCAGTTAAATCCCATTTATCCTGCCATTTTAATGATTCTCCCGGTTTAATGTCTCGTAAAACCAAAGCCATAGTAAACATCTTGCCATCCGAATATCTGTATACTTCGTCTCCTGCTTCATTGGTAATAACTACTTCAAACTGCTGTCCTGATCCAAATTGAAGCTGTTTGGTGGTGTCGTAGTGATTAACAAGTTCAAATTCGATCAGCATCTGATCATCCTGAATCAGATAACTGGCTCTTGTCTCAAAATACCCCGTTTCTTGGCTGACCAGGGCAGGAGAGGATGCGTTTAAGAACACTAACAAAGACAATAAACCGATTCCAATTATCTTGCTGATAAAATGATATTTCATTAGACTCACCTTTCTGTTGAAGTGTGCTGTATGCTTCTACTATTACTATCCATTGACATGAGAAAAAGTTGATTAATATCGGCATTTTTTTCTGGAAGAACTTACAGATAAAAGGAAATTGCCTATTCATGGGGAATATAAGCTGCAAACGGGCTGGCTCTGCTGCTTGCCTTTTGTTCATAATTATTACTGTTGGGTGGGTAAGAGTGAAGTGTACAGCGTTTATATTTTAGAATGCGAGAACGATAAATTATATACAGGTATTTCTACCGATGTTCAGCGCCGCTTTAAGGAGCACAAGTCCGGAAGAGGGGCCAAGTTTACTAGAATGCATCGACCGATTAGGATCGTTTTCTGCAGGGAGTTCAAGGACAGAAGCACTGCCTTAAAGGTAGAGGCAAAAATCAAGAGATTAGATAAGGCATCCAAGTTAAAGCTGATTAACGAGCAGACTGTGGTGGATGAACAGTGATTGTTAAGGCATACTAAGTATTAGTGCAGGGGGAATGGATCAAGATCATTTTTGATGGAGTGACTGAGTGTGGTAACCAAGATTGATTTCTATTACTGGGGGAGTCAGTGCCCGTGGATCGGAACCACAATGAATTTACTTGCGGGTTTGAAGCAAAATATGTTCAGCGTTCAGTATTTTGATGTGTCGGAAAACCACCATCTGGCTGAAGAAATGAACATGTTTTCCTCAATACTGCTGGTCTTCAACGATAACTATCGGTGGAATGGTCCGATTACTAGAAGTCAGATAATGGATATAGCTAGAGGTAAATATCCAGTTAAAAAACCTTACAAAGTTAATTTAAGTAAAGTTGTTGCAACTGGTGAGCTTAAGGAACTAACAGAGGAAACAGTAATGGATTCCGCTGTCGCCTGCGACATATCCCTAAATCACCAAGAGTGCTGTCTGGCAAAACAAAAATGGGTCAAAAGGATACGGGAGAAATATGATCTGCCGCATTTAGGTCTGCTGCACTACGTTGAGAATCAATGTGTGGGTGGAGCAGAATTTGTTCCATCGCTGGAAGTTCCTTATCCGGTACCCAAGGCTCCTGAAACCGCTTTTTTAACCTGCTCCTTCCGTTCAGATGAACTGTTTGATTACAGGAGCTTCCCGCTGGCGCGCTTAGAAGAGCAGTTGCGGAAATTTGGCTTCCGCGAACTGATTGCTGTAGTTTCAGAGCAAGTTTTATTTCCCAATGGACCGCTAGCATGGTTCTTGGAGCGGAAGTACAAAGATTTAGGAAGTATCTATTACGAAAAAAATGACCATGCCAAAATGCACTTGGTCAGCAAAATGCTTCAGGACTGATGGAGATGGAGATTAAAGATTTAAAGGTTACAGATCAGAAATATATTTTACAGGCAGCACAGTTATTAGTTGACTGCTTTAAAGAAAATTGGCCTGATGCGTGGCCTAACTTAGAATCTGCCCTAAAAGAAGTGCAGGAATGTTTAAGTGATGATAGAATCTGCCGCATAGCTGTAGACGAACAGGATCATGTTATCGGATGGATCGGTGGAATCAGCCAATACAAGGGCAATGTTTGGGAACTGCATCCCCTAGTGGTTGAACCCAACCATAGAAATCGGGGTATTGGTACGATGCTGGTAAAGGACTTAGAAGCACAGGTAAGGATGAGAAAAGGCATCACCATCTATGTGGGAAGTGATGACGAAAACGGTATGACATCCCTAGCTGGCGTTGATCTTTACGATAATCTACCGGAGCGGATCCGCAATATTAAGAATTTAAAAGGGCATCCCTATGAATTTTATCTTAAATTGGGATTTAAAATCGTTGGCGTTCTACCGGATGCAAATGGCGTAGGCAAGCCGGATATATTTTTGGCCAAGCGGGTGGTCAGTTATGATTAGGAAATAAGTAATTACGGCTCCCTGGTGCTGGGAGCCGTTAATTATTGAATTTCTAACTTGCGCCATTTTCCTTTTCGATAATAAACAAAAGTGATCAGCGCGCCTAAAGTCCAAGAGATCAGCAGGGAAATAAAGATGGATTCTGGTCGGCCGGTCGGATACAGCTCGCTTCTAGTAACATAGGCGATTCCGTAGGCAATAGGGATGCGGAGAGCAACTGTTGTAAACAGGGAGATCCACATTGGTGTAATGGTGTCTCCGGCACCACGCATAACTCCTGATAAACACTGGGTAACTGCCATAGCAATATAACCAAACGCTAGGATCCGCATCATACGCATACTCAAATCTACCAACTCAGCTGTATCGGTAAAGATGTTAATTAGGTATCTGCCGAAAAGCAGAATAAAAATGGTAATTACTGTTGCTGTGGCAACAGCTATTTTTGTTCCTGTCAGTGCACCCTCTTCGACACGGTCCAACCTTTGACCACCAATGTTTTGTCCTGTAAATGTAGTGAGAGCACTGCCGAAGGAGAAGTTGGGCATCATGGCAAACCCATCCACCCGCATAACTATTACATTGCAGGCAATTACCAGTTCGCCAAAACTATTAGTGAGCGATTGAACAACAATCATCGCCATTGAAAAAATAGCTTGGGTTAATCCTGACGGCAGTCCCAATTTAATAAGCTTAAGTGAAAGCTCTTTGTTGAGTTTCAGCATTGACCAATTCAGCTCGAAACTGTCTTTAATTCGCATCAGTTTCAGCAGGCATAAAATTGCTGAAATTCCCTGGGCGATTACTGTAGCTAAAGCAACTCCCGCCACTCCCATATCAAAACCGGCAACAAACCAAATATCCAGCACCACATTTAATACGGTGGAAATAAACAGAAAAAGCAGGGCAGATGCCGAGTCGCCCAGTCCCCTTAAGATTCCAGCGAGGATGTTATAAAAAGTAAAGCTAGCGATGCCAAGAAAAAAGATATTTAAATAATCAGCACACCAATCAATAATTGACGGTGGCGTGTTTAACAGCATCAGCAGTGGTTTGGTTACTAAGGGTCCGACGATCATGATAATTAACGAAGCTAAGGCTGTTAAAGTAATGCTGGTACCAATAGCTTTCGAAAGCTGAATCCGATCTTTGGCACCAAAGTATTGGGACACTATAATTCCGGCTCCTACTGAAATTCCCACAAACAGGACGAGGAGCAGATTGAGAATTGGAAAAGCGCTGCCTACTGCAGCTAGGGCGTTGTCACCTATGTAGCGGCCAACAATAATTGAATCAGCAGTATTGTAAAACTGCTGGACCACGTTTCCAATCAGCATGGGAATTGTAAATTCTAAAATTCGTTTCCAAGGGGTCCCTTGAGTTAAATCTTTAGGTGCGAATAATGATCTGACGGCTGCCATATTATACCTCCAACTGACATCAAACTAATTCAATAATAATGCTAGCCTTGTTTATGAGTTCTGTCAATATAAAAGTGCAGGATAAGCTGGGAAGGATTAGTTTGTATAATCAATGTATTTATTTAATAACCAATAAAAGGAGTTCATTTCCCATATGGCGAACACT
>JAAYLQ010000195.1 GCA_012521805.1 Bacillota bacterium | reverse complement strand
GTTGGAATTCTAATGTACGGCAAGCGGCCGCGCATGAAAGAAATTTTTCGCTATATCGTTAATTAGGATCTCAACAGGAATTCCATGCCGAAATTGAGAATCTATTTATAGCTATACCTTGGATGAGGAGGCATGGTTATGAAACCAAGAAAACTGCTGGCACTTACGCTGTTAATTTGCTGTGCATTGGCCCTCCAGGGCTGCACTGACGATGAACCAGAAATGGAGCTTGTGTTCGGCGAACTTTTTCGAGATGATTTTGATTCAGTAGTGTTGGGCGAGCACTGGCTTATTGGACCAGAGCTGCAGCACAGACAAGATAATAAATGGTCTCTGACTGCCAATCCAGGTTTTTTAACCATCACTGCTCAGGAAGCTGAGATTTATGAAGCAAATAATAATCCAGTGAACTTTTTCCTCTACGCAGTACCGTACCAGAATTTTGAAGCAGTTACCCGAATCCTCTTTCAGCCAGAATCTGATTTCGAGCAAGCTGGTTTGGCTATCTATCAGGACATGGACAACTACGCTCGTTTAAGCCGCGTTCATGCATACGGCAGGCACGCAGTGGAACCGGCACTGGAAACGGCAGGTTCTTATTCTGACTGGAACCGGGATATTGCAAACACAGCTGAAATCTACCTTAAACTGACTAAAATTGACGGTCAGCTCAGCTACTATTACAGTTTTGATGGAATTAAATGGCAGGAGGTTGAACACCATCCCAGAGTAAATTGGGAGCAGGTCTATGTTGTTCTCTACGCCATCAGTCCTGTAAGCGGCCGCGAAGTCGATGCCATGTTTGACTATATTGAGGTACGAGAGCTTAAGTGGGAACCAGTGAAGTCAGCTTTATAAATTATTAAGACCGCAGTTAAAGTAACTGCGGTCCTTCTTTTTTAACCATCAATACTTGGTATTGCCACTGCTACATCCACATCTTGAGCATAATCTACTTCCGGAAATTCAAAACCAAAGAGATTGAAAAACTCTGTACGAAAAGCTGCTAGATCAGAGATTTCTGCAATATTGCCGCTGTTAACCTGCTCCCAAAGTTCAACCACCTGCTCCTGCACGTCTGGACGCATCTCCCAATCATCAAGGCGGATTCTGCCTTCGCTGTCTGTTTGAGCACCAGTGGCAGTTAATTTTTGGGTAAACAGCCGATAAATCTGCTCAATGCAGCCTTCATGGATCTTCTTTTCTTTCATCACTTTAAACAGCAGCGAAGCATATAGAGGAACCACTGGGATTGCAGCACTTGCCTGTGTGACAACAGCTTTATTTACTGAAACATATGCCCTACCATTTAT
Organism: Bacillota bacterium; assembly: GCA_012521805.1. Lineage (GTDB taxonomy): Bacteria > Bacillota > Limnochordia > Darwinibacteriales > DTU012 > DTU012. The sequence continues at coordinate 6,386 of JAAYLQ010000195.1, read as the reverse complement.
TTTCGCAAGTGTTCGGTTTAGTTTTTGCGCAGTTGCTTCTAAATGCTCCTTCGCCTTCCCTATTGTACCGCTGCGGTAAACCGCATGGGTAATTTCAGGTCCAATATAGGAATAGGCCAGCGCTGTGCATCCATCTGCTAATACTCCATTTTCCAGTAAAGCCTCAATCCACAGCTGCCAATCTTCACCGCCCATTACCTTGACTGTTGCTGCAATTTCCTCTTCAGCTGCCGTTTCAATTGTAACGGTAGAAACCTCACCGGAATGAAAGTCGACAGTTTTACTGGTAAACGCCCTGCCTATCGGTTTGAGTACTGACGTATAAATCTCGTTTGTAATCGGATCCACTCTGCGAGGCGCGGCTAAACTATAAACTACTAAATCTATTTTCCCTAAGTCTGCTTTAATGGTATCAATAGCCTGCTGCTTAATCTGATTTGAAAAGGCATCACCATTGATACTTACTGCATATAATCCAGCCTTGTGCGCTTCCCGCTCAAAAGCGGCTGTATTATACCATCCAGGAGTTGCGGTCCGATTGCCTGAAGCTGGACGCTCATAAAATACGCCTAGGGTTTTTGCACCAGCACCAAAGGCAGTGGCGATTCGTGATGCCAAACCATACCCTGTTGACGCTCCAATAATCAATACGTTTTTGGGTCCTGTAAACGCTTTCTGTCCTCTGACATAATCAATCTGCCGTTTAACATGGGCACTGCAGCCCAGAGGATGGGATGTAGTGCAGATAAATCCACGAAACTTTGGCTGGACAATCATTTAACCACCTCGTTTTCTGCTGCCTGACATCCTGCTTGTCCACAGCTGATTCCTTTTTTTTCTTATCATACCACAATTTGTTAGAGATCTAAATATGGATACCATTCTTCCGGACGGTTAAGCAGCTGAATCAGCTGCCAGATCTGCAGCCGATGCATCTCCTCTTCTTCGGATAACTGAATAAAAACTGTTTTAACTGCTTTATCCATGCTGTTAGCTGCCAGCTCCCGATAGAACAATACGCTCAACTCCTCAAACCGCAGAGCCAGCTGATAGATTTCAATAATGCTCAGCTGTTCATAATCTACCACAAAAACTTGCTCTTGAAACACGTTCTGTAAACCTACCAGTTGTTCAGTATCTAAATCTTTGTTGAGATCCGTTTCCAGCATTGCTTTGATCTGATGGTAATGCTTTTCTTCATCGTTTGCCAGGGATAACAGCGCCTTTTTATGGGAACTGTCTTTAACATGGAGCGCAAGCTTATGATAGAAATTCTTCCCGTCTAACTCCATCTGCAGGGCAAACTTTAAGATATTACCCACAATTGACCACCTCCAAACATTTGGACCACAGTATGAGGATTAATTCTGTACGGTGAGCCTTCACCTTCATAGAAACCGTGTTCTTCAATAAGATGGATGTTCAACTCCGAGAAGCACAGGGTGAGATTGTGCTTCAAATTAGTGACTGTAACATTGCGTTTAGGAGCATGATAATTGTCACCAAAAGGGCAGGCTATTGTGCCTTTATGTTCATCAATCTGGATTAAAAACCGGTTTCCCACAGCAAAGGGAGTTCCTAGGTTTGCTTCTGCTAAACGCAGGCATGCTGTCAGCCATTTGGCAAGATCTTGATGGGTTAATCCCAAACTATCAACGCTAAACTGATCTGCAGTCAGGATCTCTGCTAGGCTGCGCTCATCTGTTCCTAAGAACTGATAAGAGGCTAATACGCCAGTGCGCATCTTGGCCTCAATCTGACTGATCCGATCCACCTTGTGCATTAACAACGCCTCGCCGCTAGAATTTATCATAGAAAATCTGATCCGAACTAAAACCAATTTGGCTCAATATTTCGATACAGGCATTAATCATTCCGGGACTGCCGCATAAATAGGCATGCTTATTTTCTCCATCGTGGATATGTCTGGCTACTACTTCAGTAATCAAGCCGAGCTCCCCATCCCAATCATCATCAGGTTCGGGCTTAGATAAAGCTGGAATATACGTGAAATTTTCGTGCTTCTCTGCCAAATCATTAAACAATTCAACATAGTACAGATCCCTTTTACTGACTGCACCAAAGAAAAAAATCATGTTCTTATCCAGCTGTTGAGCCAGGATATCGAAGATTAAGGATTTAATAGGTGCCAATCCTGAACCGCCTGCAATAAAGATCAGCTGATCCGCCCCATCCCGGAGATAGAAATCACCATAAGGACCGGTAAAGCTGATCTCATCTCCAACTGTGACGTATTTATGGAGATAAGTAGTGCAGATTCCATTCGGAACAAGGCGCACAATAATATCTACATAACGCTGCTCTGCAGGCTGCGATGCAATTGAATACGCCCGAAATACACTTTCCTTTACATTTCCATAAGGCTTGGTTTCAACCTGAATGTACTGCCCAGCTTTAAATTCCAGTGATTCTCCGGGAGGCAGAGCTAACCGAAACTCTTTTATATCATAAGTCAGGTCAGTAATCCGCTCTATCCGCCCATGATAGCGGCGGGTTGCCAGGAACTGCTCAGGAATTACCACACTCAAGTCCGACTTAATCTTATACTGGCAGGCAAGGCGCACGCCAGTTTCTGCTTCCGCATTAGTTAGGTAAGGTGCTTCTGTCGGCAGAACGGGACGAGCATTGTCAGCAACTTGAATTTTACACAAACCGCAGGTAGACTTTCCCCCACAGGCTGATGGAACAAAAATTTCATGATCTGCTAGGGCGCTTAATAAAGTCGTTCCCCCGACTGCAGCCAGCCTTTTCCTGCCGTGATTAATATCTATGGTACATACTCCATAATTGGCAAGAACTGTTTCCCCTAAGATAATTAAGATGGTTAAAAACACTGTTAACAGCGAAACAGCAGCAACTGAAATCAAGATGGACATTGGACATGCCTCCGCTTACTGAATAATGACAATGCCTGAAAACCCGATAAAAGCAAGGGCGATGATCCCAGTAGTAATGAACGCAATTGCCGGACCATTCAAACCGGGCGGCAGTTTGTTTCCAGCAATCTTATGCCTGATTGCCGCTAACAGACTGATTGCCAACCACCAACCCAACCCACTGCCTATTCCAAAAAGGACAGTTTGGATGAAGCTGTAGCCGCGGATCACCATGAACAAACTAACACCAAAAATAGCGCAGTTGACCGTAATCAGGGGTAAAAAGATACCTAAACTGATGTATAACGCTGGGAAATACCGATCCAAAAACATTTCCAGCAGCTGCACTGTTGCGGCGATCACGATAATGAAAATGACATATCGTAAATACTCCAATCCTAAGGGAACAATGAGAAAATGATCGATCAGCCAGTTTAAAGCAGTAGTTATGCTCATGACAATCAGCGCAGCCTGACCCAATCCGGATGCAGTTTTATACTCGCTGGAAACAGAAATATAGGAACACATTCCTAAAAAATTAGTCAACACCATGTTGCTGGTTATAATTGAAGCAAAGAAAATTATTAGTGGGCTGATGTTGGGAACATCAGTCATGATCTGCACCTCCCCCCAATTGCTGTGAAGATAGATCTTTGTGGTGTTTTGTAAGTTCAGCATAATTGACAATCCAAATTAGAGTACCGGTCAGAAAAAATGCTGCCGGCGGCATCACCATCAAAGTCCAGGTTTCAAATCCAATAAGATTGATGTTATAACCAAAGATTGTGCCAAAACCTAATGCTTCCCGCACCAAGGCAGTGAGCAGCAGCACCAGCGTATAGCCTAAACCTGCAAATAACCCATCAAGCAGTGCTAAAATAGGCGGATTTTTCTGGGCATAGGCTTCAGCCCTGCCCATAATAATGCAGTTGGTAATAATTAAACCCACATAAGGACCTAATGCTCTGCTCACTTCCGGCAGGAACGCCTGCAGGATAATATCGAAAAGAATTACGTAACTGGCAATAATCAGCACCTGGATCATCATCCGAATGCGATTAGGGATCAGGCGCCTGATTAAAGAGATGGTAAAGCTTGAGCAGGCTGTTGAAAAAGTGAGACCTAGGCCCATTACTAATGAATTGGACATCAAATTTGTCACCGCTAATAAGGAACAGATGCCAAGAATTTGGTGAACCACCTGATTGTCTTTGATCACGTTCTGCAGCATCAGCTGCTTGCCTGTCTTCATGGTAACAACACCTCCAACTGAGACACTCGTTTTTCTATCGTCTCTGTAACAATCTGCAGTACTGCATTGGACGAGCTGGTAGCACCGGTGACAGCATCGACTAGAGCTGTTCCCGACTGATCCGCAAACACCGGCACAGCATCGGCAATCTTAATCCCCCGAAACTGCTCTTTATACCAGACCTCGTCAATTCGGCTGCCGAGACCCGGTGTTTCACTCTGTTTAGTAAATTCTAATCCAGTTATTTCAGTCAAATCAGCAGAAACTGCTAGATAGCCATGAATACTGCCCCATAAGCCTGCACCGGTAAAAGGAACCGCATAGTTCTTAACTCCAGCTTGATCCGCATAAATGTAAACTTCTAAACCATTGACCTGAGTAGTGCTTACATACTGCTCAAACAAGGACTCGAGGTCGAAATCATCGGGAGCTATGCCAAACACATATAAAATTGCCGCCTTTTCAGCATTGGCTTGATTGGCAGCTATCCGCGGATGCAGCACTGTCTGAGCTGTCGCTAGAATTGCTGTAAATAGAACTGCAGCAACCAGGACAAAAACTACAGTATAAAGATAGCCCTGCTTCACGAGGTCACCTTCTTTGCTGTAAACTCGGTAAACTTCAATTCCATCAGCGGAACAAAGGCATTGGCAATTAGGACAGCAAACATGATCCCTTCAGTGAAGTTTGCAAAAGCTCTAATCAGCACTGTTAAACTGCCGATCAGCAGGCCATAAAGAATCTGCAGCGGCACCTGTTTCGGTGCTGTAACCGGATCAGTTGCCATAAACACCGCCCCAAACAAAAATCCTCCCGACATTAATGCGGTTAACGGATCCGGAACATTCAGTCCCGCAAAATAAAGTCCAGAGCTGAAGCCTAAAAATCCAGCTGCAGCGGCCACCATAATCTTCCAAGACGCAGACTTAGTCAAAATTAAATACACAGCGGCTGCCAGAATTAATAAGACGCTGGTTTCTCCAAGCGAGCCGCTCACGCCGCCAAAAAACAGTTTGTGCAGATCCACCGCTTCACCAAATTTAGCAAACGCGGCGATTGGTGTTGCTCCTGTGACTGCGTCGGCTGCATACTTGACGAACCCGCCGGGAAATCCAGTAAACGGCTGTTTCCAGTTAGCTGTCAGGTAGGCGGGAAAAGATATGTAAACAAAGCAGCGGCCAAGGAGTGCAGGATTAAAAATGTTTTTGCCAAAACCTCCATAGACCCCTTTGCCAAACAGCACCCCAAAGACTATACCTAAGATCGCTGTCCAAAATGGCGTCTGAGGCGGCAGGGTCAAGGTAAACAGCCAGGCGGATACCAAAACCGCTTCCGACACCCTAGATGCTTTACCATGAATAGTCCGGAGAATAAGGTACTCAGTGAGGATACCTGCGAGACTGACTGCCGCCAACAGCGCCAAAACTCTTAAACCAAATAGATATACAGAGAAAATGATAATCGGTACCAAACTCAACAGCACTTTACGCATTAATTTCTGCCTCATAAACCATGAAGCGATTGGCAATTCCTTTACCTCCCTTGGACAATTTAGTCGATATATATGATTGAACAAGCAATTTCATTACAAAAAAAAGCTGCTGACTATCAAGTCAACAGCTTTTTAGGAACCTATCAAACCAAGCGGTAATTTCTTTGAGGCGGCGGATCCGCTGTTTTGGTTTGCCACTGCGGCTCAACTCATGGCTGGCACCTCGGAACATGCACAATCGTGATTCCACTCCATGGAACTTGAGGGCGGTGAACATCTGCAGACCTTCCACCAGCCAACAGCGGTAATCTTGATCTGAATGGATGAATAATGTTGGGGTTTTAACCCGGTCAGCATACTTCAGCGGCGATGCCTCCCAGACCCGCTCTACATTCTCCCAAGGTGTAGCACCAATCTGATCAGGAGCAAAATAATAACCAATATCAGTGGTCCAACCCATCGAAATCCAATTGGAAATACTCCGCTGCGATGCAGCCGCTTTAAAGCGATCTGTATGTCCAATAATCCAGTTAGTCATAAATCCACCATAAGAACCACCAGTAACCCCTAAACGTTCTGGATCAATGCTGGGATAGCGAGCTAATACTGTGTCCACAAAGTTCATAATATCCTCATAATCAATCGTGCCGTATCTAGCCCGGATATCAGCAAAAGCATTGCCCTTGCCATCACTGCCCCGTGGATTGCAGTACATCACAAAATAACCCTGATTAGCCCAATACTG
>JAAYLQ010000039.1 GCA_012521805.1 Bacillota bacterium | reverse complement strand
TGTGGTTTCACCTGATGCATTTGAGCATTGCCTTTAATGGTGATATCAGTTCGAATCATTGAGGTCACACCATCCTTAATCTGAGTTCTCAACTGAACCACTAACAGAATTTCGCGGCCCCTTGTGCAGTAGTTTTTTTAACTGTTCTAGACTGATATGTTTTGATAACACAGCTCGTTTATTCTCCTGCTGAATATCGGCATAAATTTCTTCCCGATGGACACTGATATCTTTTGGTGCTTGAATCCCTAATTTAACTTGATCGCCACGCACATCAACAACAACTATTTTAATATCATCGCCTATGATAATACTCTGATTCACTTTCCTGGTTAACACTAGCATCTGGTGTCCCTCCCTGGACTATAGCTTTCCCGGAAATGCTGGAATTAGACAAAACCTATTCTTACTTTGCAGCTTGCTTGGCCTCTAAGAACGAAGAACGCTGCAGCTCAGCCAAGACATTGTGTCTGATTTTATACATACCGTCCATCAATACAATTTGTTTGGCTAATCGAGTATTACGATTGATTACTAAAGGCGCTTGTAAATTTGCTGTCATTTCCGAGACGTCTTCAGGGATAGTGACAATCACAAAAACTTGACCATCGCTGGCATCTTTAAAGCCCAATTCTTTAACATACTGAGGTTCCAGTGTTACTTGATAGTCGCTGCGAAGCAGCTCCGGCATCATTATTACAAAGCAGAGCCAAGGTTCATCAGCAGATTGCAGAAAACTAAAAATGCTGTCCGGCTGTTCAACAATCACATATCTCTGATAATCTTCAAACCCGAGAATTCCATCGGGAAACGTGATAATTTCATCAGGGTTTATTTCTAATACACCAAAACGAGCGGTTTCAATTTTCACCCTCTGTCACCCTTTAACATCGAATTTGCTGCTTCCTCCCAAACTAATCTCCACGCTGCCTTTAATCCATTCAATCTTGGGCGGATAAGTAATAAAATTGATCGCTGCACCGCCAGACCGCCACCTAATGCTGAGTTCATAGAAACTAGTAATTTTGGGCCTGGACTTAGGGGCAACATCAACATTGATCTCAGGAATTTCATCAAACATCTGCTCTTTAGCCAACTGTACTGCGGTATCTTGCCGGATCATTTCGCAGGCAAAACGGTCCCCTTCCCTAGCTCTGCGGGCGATTCCGTCCACCGCAGCTTGCCTGCCCGCTGCAGCTGAGGTGCGAACTAAATGGTCTAGATTGCCCATACCTAACTCGTTGAGAGCATCCTGCTGATCAATTTCAATTTTCGGTCCATGATACTCGTATTCGAAAGAACCTACCTGCTGCCGAATCTGGGCAGTAGGCCATTGATAGTCAACCAATACTTGAGGATACTTAGTTCTGATCGTTAAGTACATTCAACTCAACCCTTATTTCAGAAAATCTACTAAAGTAGGTTGAATGATTCGGGCACCTACAGCTAGAGCTATCCGGTAAGCGTTTTCCTCGCTCTTAAGGTCCATAATCTTCTCTGCAACATCAATATCCTGCACATTACTCAACAGTTTGTTCAAGTTTATTTCTAAATCTTTAAGTCTTTCTTCTGCCAGCTCGATTCGATTCAGCTTAGCGCCAACTTCAGCGCGGCTGCTCAAAACCCCATCCAAAGCAAGCTCCAAAGCCTCTAAGTACTTGCCTCCAAGTTCGTTAACATCTCCCTGCTCGAGATCTGATATAATCTGAGCTAGTGCCGAAAAAATCGGTGTTAACAGCTGATCTTCGTTTTCTCCATCAGCGTTAACCCTGCTTTGGATAATGTTAATATCAATTACTGCATTAGCGCTAATCTCCAGTTTAAGGGCACTGGTGTCCCCAGCTGCAGTGCCGCCGTGGTAAACAATTCGGTAATAATTTGGATCTGCTGGATCACTGCTTACCCGCTGGAATGGTTCAGTTGTGCTTTTTTGACCGGCAAATATATATTTACCGTTATGGGTAGAATTAGCCAACTGAAGAAGATTATCAAAAAGCTGTTCCATCTCCCGCTGGATTGCTGCTCGGTCATCACTGCTGAGCGTATCGGTAGCTGCATAAATAGTCAATTCTTTCGCTCGATGCAGCACACTGGAGATTGATGCAAGTACAGTATCGGTAGAATTCAACCATGAAGCAGCTGTGTCCACGTTTTTTAGAAGCTGATTATTCTCCATTAGTGAAGTTCTCAATTCTAAAATATTGATTACTGCAGCAGGATCATCTGAAGGCTTTAACACCCGTTTGCCGGAAGCAAGCTGCTGCTGATAGCGATCCAGCCTGCTTAGTCCTGCATTTAAATGCCGCAGCATATTATTAGTCAGCGTATTATTTGTAACCCGCACCGCTTACCCTCCTTCTACCTGCCAAACAGACCAAGGCGGTTGACAATCACATCTAACACTTCATCCATTGTGGTCATAAATCTGGCAGCTGACGCATAAGCGTGCTGGAAGCGGATCATATCCGCCATTTCTTCATCCAGATTCACGCCGGATACAGATTCCCGCATATTCTCCAAGTGATTTGTCAAAGCTTCTCCGTTTTTCACCATTGAAGTTCCTTCTAAAGCGTTCACGCCAATTTTAGCGATAATGGCATTAAAAGCCTGACCGATTGTATTCTCACTTCCACTGATCGGCATATTGCGGAGCTGTGCTAAGGCCAGAGCAATTTCACCATTTCCGATCACCGCTGCGCCATTTTCCAGCTTTGAGCTGGCGGCAATTTCTCTTGCATTATTTAAACCGACACTAATGCTGAGGCTGGGATCATCATCAGGGGAAACGTTCCAGGATCCATCAGCAGTAACAAAAAACGAATTGCCTGTATTGCCATCCAAATCATAACCCTGCATATGGATGGAATTCACTGTGTTCATAAAGTCTGCTGTCCATTTATTGAGTTCATAGATATAATCTTGAATATACTCGTCCCGGAACTTAAGAATTCCCGCCAACTCACCTCGGTTAAACTCAGCTTTGGAGTTGGCCCCTTCCCACACAACCTCAACCCGATCGTATTGTGGTATTATCGGTTCGTTAGATGAAACAACCTTTAACTTAAACACTTCAGTTCTCTGCACCAACGTTGCACCGCTGATACTGACACTGACTGCACCATATTCATCAGCTACCACTTCAATATTGGTCAGCTCGGACAGTTCCTGCAGCAGCTGGTCACGCTGATCCATCAGATCGTTTGGCTGATAGCCTGCAGCGTTTACTTTGACAATCTGGCGGTTCAGCTCAGCAATGCGCTCCGCATAAGAATTGATTTCGTTTACTTTGATGCTCACCAGACCGTTCATATTATCCCGGAGTTTGCCAAGCTGAAAGCGGACATGCTGTACCGCCTCGGCTAATACCTCAGCACGCTGCAGCACCACAGAACGCACAGCTTCGTTTTCCGGGTTGATACTCAAGTCCTGCAGCGAATCCAAATATAACTCAAGGGCGTAATGAATTCCATTATCTGATGGCTCATTGAAAATCAGCTCAACCTGCTCCAAACCATCGCTGATTGTCTGCCAATAATTCACATTATGCTTTTCCTGCCGCAGCCGCATTTCAATAAATTCATCACGCATACGAGTAATCTGTGCAACCTCTACTCCGGTACCAAGCATGCCGTTTACCGGATTATGGGTAAACTGAGGTATGGGATACGGCTGGCTGGCTGTATGAACAGCAACTTGGCGCGAGTATCCCCGAGTATTAGCATTGGCAATATTTTGGCCGACTGTGTCTAAAGATAACTGCTGCGCCTGTAGGGCACGGCGCGCAATTTCAATTCCACTGAATGTTGTTCGCATAGCGCTACACCTTTCGATCAATAATTGATTTTTTAACCGTACGCGTGCCTGGTTTTGAATAGGTTAAGGGGAGATCGTCTACTAATAAGTTGAGACTGTATTGGACAAAAGCTAAAGATTCTGCAAGCAGCTGCTGATTTAGCTGGTTTAGTTCCTGGAGCTGTTCATACTTGGTTTTCAGCTGATTGATTTTCAGCACCAGCTCCTGATCATCTGTTGCCGCCAGCCACTGTGCCGGACTCTGGCCGGAGGCGATCACATCAAATAACTGACAGCGTTCCTGTTCTGCCTGCTCTAAATTTATCAGCAGTTCTCTTTCCTGCTCAACGACAGCAGTTAACTGTTCTATATCAGTAATAACAGCCTGTTTTTGATAGCCGCATTCAATTAACTGCTCAATTATATCTGTTTCCTGCTCAATAATTTCTTTAAATGCATCTCTAACCAGCATATTAAAACCTCTGACGATAATATTTGATGATGCTAGCTGCTATATCTTCGCCTTTAACATGATACGTACCCGAGGTGATCGCATTTTTGAGTGCTTGAGCTTTGGCACTCGGTTCTGGTGCTGAAGCCTTTTGTAAAAGCGCCTGCAGCTGCTTACCCTCGGTAGAAAGAGTTACCTTATCTCCATATTCAGGTTTCTTTTCAGCAGTTCGATCAATTTTGTTCTGCTCATTATAAATCCGGCTGATGCGCTGGATCGATTTATTTGAGATATACATGCTGCACTCCCCCCTCATCCCAATTATCGGTCAGATTCGAGCAGTTCTTTAATAGATTCCGCTACTTCTTCCGATTTTGCTTCTCCCAAAACTCCAGCAGGTGCATCTTTGCTTTTTGATCATGCTGCTCAGCTTCTTCTGTTCCCGTCAGCTCAAGCTCACATTGGCTGCAGATCCGTCCAGAAGGGATCACTACCCCGCAGATCTGGCAGTGGAGGGTAACATCGATTGGTACAATTCTCAACCTACCTTCATCAATGAACTCCCGAACTCTCTCCAGCTCAACCCCTGTTTCGCTGACCACCTCATGAATTTTAGCCATTGGGTGTTGGCGCAGATACTCTTTAACTTTAGTAAACTGCTCATTTCGCTTTTTAGTACAATCAGGACACAGCTTATTCACAGCATGCACATACACCTGATTGCAGTCCGCACAGTTACGCAGCATAAATTCCCCTCCTTTAGCGTTTATCCGCTTTTAGCTATGAAAAGCCCGATTGGTATACCGTGGTAGCGATTAATTAAATCGGCAAGGGAATAAAATGTAGCTCCCGTAGTAAAGATATCGTCAATTATCAAGAAACGTTTACCCTTGACCAGCGCTGGTTCTGTCAGTGCAAAGGCATCCCGCAAGTTCTCCAGCCGCTCTTTTGGCGAAAGCTCGCTTTGGGGTTCGGTTGGTTTATGCCTAATCGCTTTGTAAACAGGATGGGGCCAAACTCGATTCATGCCAACTGTAAAAGCTTCAGCTTGATTAAAACCCCTTTTTTTAAGACGCTCTTGATGGAGTGGTACTGGTAAGAAATAATCGATTTTCTCTAAACCAGGCTGTTCCTTTGCCGCAGCACCTAATACCTCACCTAAGGCAACTGCATAATCATACCTATTTTGATATTTAATTTCATAAAGCAGCTGCTTCAAATAATCGTGATAGTAACTCAAAGCATAGCCTTGATAGCGCAGCAGCCGCAGTTGATAAACTGCAGGATTAATTTTATTAACACAGTCGACACATATTGGCAGGCCATCGGGTATAACTCTAATTCCGCAGAGCGGACATAGGGCAGGCTGAGGATAAACTAGTTCATACAAAGATCGCACCCATTCCCTAACGCCCATCGATACCGCTCTCCTTTAACAATCCCAGCGCAGCTGCCTGCTGATTGAGATAGCGAATGCGCTTTTGCGCTGTTTTCAACGCATCTGTAAGCCTAGCGCCAATAAACCACACTTCTCCCACAGGGTGTTCTGCTTTCCTGCCAACCCTTCCTGCCATCTGTATCAAGGAATTAGCATCAAAAAGCACATGATCGCAATAGAGCACCATCACCTGAACATTAGCGATGGTAATCCCCCTTTCCATAATTGAGGTTGCAACCATTACTTGATATCTGCCGGAAGCAAACCCTTCCTTTTTCTGGTCTCGCTCAGGGTCTGCTGCCCAACTGCCGCAGACTGACCGTCCTAGAACCTCAGTAAGGTGCTTAGTAATTTGTTTAACCAGTGGAATAGTAGGCGCAAAAATCAACCACGGAGCTGGATTGTTTTTAATGATCGCCACCACCTCTTCCGGAAGACCCTTGTCAGCTAATTGACTTAATTCCGGCAATTTCAATTTTAAAAATTGAGGTTGGGGCAAAGGCCACCCGTGGTGACGGGCGGGAATTGTCACTACCTCTCCTGGTCCAATTTTCCGCGGTGTTGCGGTCATCTCGATCATTTTTCCTTCTGGTGTAAGGGAACGTTTGATGGCAAACCTCAGCATCTCACTCCCATGGTAAGGAAACGCATCAATTTCATCCAGGATCACTAAATTGAAACAGCGGTAAAATCTGAGGGCTTGATGGGTAGTAGCGATTACTAATTGACCATCCTGCTGCCAAGGCTGTCCGCCATAGTGTACGGCAATCTCAGTATCGGGAAAAGCTGCTTGGATCCGATCTGCCAGCTCCCTAACCACGTCCCGGCGGGGAATGGCAAATAAAACCTTCCAGCCCCGACCCAGAGCAGTTTGAATAGCAGCAAAGGTAACTTCTGTTTTACCTGCACCGCAGGCAGCCCACACTAAAATTTTCTGCTGTCGGCTGTGGATAAACTCAACCAACCTCTGGCTGGCCAGCTCTTGAGCTGGTGTCAGATCATACTCTAAGTAAAGCCGCGGTAAAGCCTGATGACGCACTTCAGGTTTTGCCTGCTCTGTAAGCTCAAGTGTACTTCGATCCACCGCCACCACCCACAAGCGAGTGCAGCCCCGTACCACTCCGATCGCTTCGCAGGCAGTGCAGACCGGGCAATCACTGCGGCTGCAGAATGGACAAGGCCGTGTTTCCGCCGCGTGAGTGCCGCAGCGAGTGCAGATCGATTCACCCCAGGCAGACTTCTGAACCCCTGGAAAGCACTCAAACTGACCAATGTTCAGACCCCAATCTAAAGCCCGCCGAATATCAGCCGGCCACCAACCTTTGGTCCTAAGAGCTTGTTCCAAAACTGTATCCGGCAGTAACCGCCCCTGGATTAGCTCTGTGAGATCACGTAACAGCTGCACCTGTTCGCTTTGCTCTAAATGCCACTGCTCATGAACTGATGCAGGCAGTCTGCGGGGATAACCTGGGTATTTCAACTTGCAGCAGTGCCTTACTATATACATAATCAAACTAGGCCAGGGCAGCCTAGCCCAAATTCGATTGAGGATTGGATCAAGCCGCTGTACCATCCTGTGCAGCTGATAGGCTTCATCAATCGGTGTAGGCGGTGTAAGGAGATAAATACAGCTCAGATTCGATAAGTCAGGTGCAAACCAGCGCGGATCTTCGCATACATGCCACTTCAACCGAGTCCCAGGAGTAAGTTGGACTAATAAATGCAGTTTTGCCATAAAACATCCTCCAAGCTCGTCCCTTGGGCACTAAGTATTGATTCGCTGTTTGGCTAATTTTACCCTGCCCTGGAAAACAGAAAACGACTCGTGCGAGTCGTTTTTCTGATTAATCAAGCTTGACAAACCCATGCCGGACAGCCAACAAAGCAATCTGCGTCCTATCATCCATTTCCAACTTATGATAGATATTGCTGACATGATTTTTCACAGTGTGTTTGCTGATGTGCAAGCACGCGGCAATCTCATTATTGTTATAACCCCGTGCTAATAATGACAGAACTTCTTTTTCCCTTGGTGTTAGTAAGTCCAGCAATTTTGCTTTGGAATTGGCTTCCTCCTCGGGAGGTGGACAGTTTGGCTTTCGATTATTAGTGGACACAACATGACCCCCCGTCTGTTTCATCTGTTGGTCAATACATCGTATTCACAGCTAGAGTGTTATGTTCTAGTACTCTGAAGGAAGTCCCCTATTTCAGTACAAGAATGAGAAACTGTTCCTAACGGCAGCTCCAGCACTCCCCAGGCGCTGGTCATAAAAGGTCCACATCTGCCGGGAGCAAGCTCAATAATGTTAATAACCTGCTGCTGCCGATTTAGATAAACAGCCTCGACTGGAAAGCGCATTCCAAAGCCGTGCACAATTTTACAGGGCGTTAGTAACAGACCCTGTCCCTGCTTCAGTTCCCTTGTACCCAACAAACCCTTCAGGCGCAGCCAAAAACAATCAGCTAAAATAATTTCTGTTCCCAAGTGTGTCTGCTTACTAATATTTTTGACATGCAGTATCGTCATGGAATCACCTATCAGAATTAAAATAAAGCTGCAAACTGCAGAATTGCCGGTCCTAACAGAACAATAAACAGCGATGGGAAAACCAATGCCACTAAGGGAAGCAGCATTTTAATGGGTGCTTTCATTGCTTCCTCTTCTGCCTTCTGCCGCCTCTGACGGCGGATTTCTTGCGATTGAATTCGCAGCACTTTACTGATGCTCACCCCTAATTGATCAGCCTGAATAACCGCAGAGGCAAAGTTCTGCAGATACGGCACGCCAGTGCGCTCACTTAAGTCACGCAGGGCTTCCCGCCTCGATCTCCCTATTCGCATTTCATACAGCATCCGGCGAAACTCGTCTGCCAATGGTCCCTCAACCTTTTCAATCACTTTTGCAACCGCAGCATCAAATCCCAATCCCGCTTCTACACTGACTGTAAGGAGATCGAGCACATCGGGAATAGCTAATGTAATCGCCAACTGCCGATTTTTAATCTTCTCGTGCAGGTATAGTTCTGGAGCCAACCAGGCTGCAGCCGCTAGGATAACCACATTTAAAAATGAAATTAGAAGCAGAAAACCTGCCACTAAAGTTAATGCGCAGAGCGTTAGTTTCAAGACGATAAACTCCTGAGGCTTGAGATCACCGGGATTACCTGCCAGAGTCAGCTGACGGCGCAGCTTTGCCCACCGCTGTTCTTGATCATTAACAGAAAGCTGCAGTGTGATCCTCTGCAAAATCCGTTTAAACAGACCATCTATTTCGCCAATCTTCCTAGTTTTTTTGGTCTGCTCTTCCCTCGGATCTGCAAATTGTTGAAGACGGGCAGCTGTAAGTTTAGCTTGATACCGCAGCCGATATCCAGCAAAAATCGCTAAGCTCACCGAAGCAAATGTCAAACCAGAAATCAATAACGCCACTTGGATCCCCCTAAACGCGGATATTAACAATCTTATGAATTAAAACGGCAGCGCTAAGCTGACCACCTAAACCCAAAATCAGCATTACTCTGCCCAGAGGCTCAATAAATAGAGGCTTGATGTAGTCTGGATTGAGGGCATAGATGAAAAAAGAAATAGCAAATGGCAGAGCTGAAATCACGATACCGGAAATCCGGCCTTGAGCGGTTAAGGTGCTGATCTCGCCCTTGATCCTGATCCGTTCCCTGATAGTCTCGGCAATCGATTCCAGAACCTCAGATAAATTCCCACCGACCTGCCTCTGGATCAGAACAGCAGTTACTACCAACTCTAAATCACTGCTGTCTACCCGCTTAACCATATTTTCCAAAGCTAATTCTGTAGGAGCACCCAAACTCATCTCTTTATTAACCAAGGCAAATTCTGCTGCCAGCGGTGGCTCTGTCTCCCGGGCTACCAGTTCAATTGCTTGAAAAAAGCTGTAACCTGATTTTAATGAGTTTGCAATCGTAACAAGAACTTCTGGGAGCTGTTGTTCCACCTTTTTGCGGCGCTTACCCTGCCTCAACTTAACATAAAACGAAGGAGATAATACAGCTGCAACTGCCAAGAGCAAAGTCTGCACCATATCCGCACCAAACGCCAGTAGCGCCAAAGGAGCAAAGCCTAACAAGGCATTTAACACAAGGAACTCACCAGGTGAAATCCTGATGTCCGCCCGCACTAGTTCCAGCGCCAGCTGCCGCGAGGGTTTGAGGTTCAGCTTCTGATTAACCCGCTCTAAAAACTGCTGCAGCAGCCTGATGGGTACTGGCGCTGTCGAAATCTCTTCATCCGACTCTAAAATTAGCTGAGGGATTACAGCTTGAATCCGCTGATCGATCTGCCGCTTTTTTTGAAGGTTAATGAAGACAGCACAGCAGGCAGCAAATGTTGCGCAGAACACCAATACTGCTGAAAAAATGGGTATCATCCGCTCTCACCTCTATTTAGATAAATAAATCCACTGGCAGTTTGATGCCAAAGTGGGCAATTTTTTCCGCACATTTCGGCCTGATACCAGTTGCCCGCAGTTCTCCCCGTTCAAAGACAAAGATATCCTGCAGGGTAATTACTTCGCCTTCAATGCCCTGCACTTCAGTAATCTGAATCACCTTGCGGGAGCCGTCTTTCAAACGTGCTTGTTGAATAATCAAGTCGATGGCTGAAGCTATTTGCTCGCGGATCGCCCGCACAGGCAGGTCTACGCCCGCCATTAAAACCATCGTTTCTAACCTGGCAAGCATATCACGAGGGCTGTTAGCATGACCAGTTGTCATTGAGCCATCGTGGCCAGTATTCATAGCCTGGAGCATGTCTAGGGCTTCGCCACCCCTTACTTCACCAATAACGATGCGGTCCGGCCGCATTCTGAGGGAATTCCTCACTAAATCGCGAATTGTCACAGCTCCTCTTCCTTCAATATTTGGCGGTCGGCTTTCCAATGAAACAACATGGGTCTGGCGTAGTTGGAGTTCAGCAGCATCCTCAATAGTAATGATCCGTTCATCAGCAGGAATAAAGGATGACAGCACATTTAAGAGTGTTGTTTTTCCGCTGCCCGTTCCCCCTGATACAACTATGTTTAATCTGGCCTTAACACAGGCTTCAATAAATTCAGCCATCTCCGCAGTAAGAGTTCCAAAGGCAATTAAATCATCAATCGTCAGCGGATCCGCAGCAAATTTTCTAATGGTTATGGTTGGGCCGTTGAGGGCTAAAGGCGGAATAATTGCATTTACCCTAGAGCCATCGGGCAGGCGCGCATCAACCATCGGACTACTTTCGTCAATGCGTCTGCCTAGGGGAGCTACAATTTTATCGATAATATGCATCACATGCTCATTATCGCGAAAAGTTATCTCTGTCAGCTCTAAGCGACCCTGCCGCTCAACAAAAACCTGCTTTGGACCATTTACCATTACCTCTGAAACTTCGGGATCTTGAATCAAGGAATTAATTGGACCAAAACCGGTTACTTCATCGATAATTTGATTTAAAAGCACTTGACTCTCGATTCGGGAAAGGGTCAACTGCTCCTCATCAATCACCTGCTGAACCACCTGTCCCACTTTTTCTTTCAATTCCTGATTCTGATCTTCCTGATCAGCATTTTTCAACAGCTTACTGTCAATTTCACTGACAAGCTGTTCATGGATCTTTCCTTTTAAAATCACTAGTGGGTCCGCTGGTTTTGTACCACTTGTTCTAGACTGCTGCTTCAGCTCAACTCGATCTTTTTGTTTTTCCAAACGTGCTAGCAGTGACATAAAATCATCCTTTTCTCGCAAATAACAGACTGGCAAGAGGCAGCCCTTTTTTACCAGGTTTGATTTCAGTTCCAGCCAAAACTTCACTGGCATGGACTAAAGCACGGCTCAGCTTAGCTTTTGGATTGAGATCTATAACCGGTATCCCCTGAACCGCTGCCTGTGCAGTTAGGCGGGGATCATAAGGCAGCGACTGCCAAATAGGATGCTGCAGATGAGAACTGAACTGGTCAAGTTTGATGCCTTCAGAACCTACTTTGTTAGCAGCAATTTTAACTTTGTCTGCCAGATTTAACTTCTCCAACACATTTAAGCAGCGGTGCACATTTTTTAAATTAGAGAGATCAGGTACCGCTGCCAGAATAATCTGATCTGCTTCCTCTAAACTTTGAAGCGTAGTTTCGTGGAAAAATTGGGGTGTATCAACCACAATATAATCCGCAAGGGGCTTGAGGTCGTTCAGCATTTGACTGATGTGCTCCGCAGTAATTAATTCTCCGTCCTCAGGAACTTCAGGTGCAGCCAAAACCTGCAGGCCACTGCTGTGGTTGAGCAGGTAATCCCCCGTACTTCCGCATCCGTCAGTGTACCAGTCAGCCATTGAATGCTTAACTGGCAGATTCAGCATCAGCGGCACATCACCGAACTGGAGATCAAGATCCACTAGAATTACCTTTTGCTCCTGTTTGACTAAGCTGCTTGCAAGATTGACTGCAATTGTGCTTTTTCCCACTCCCCCCTTGGCGCTGAAGACCACAATCACTCTACCGCTGCGCAGGGGAGTACTCTCAGCAGAATTGTGACTGCGCCTGGCACATTCTAACTGCCAAACCCACTGGATTGTACTGATTAATTCATCTCCGCTGAAGGGTTTGATCAGGTAGTCCCGGGCACCGGCCGCCATTGCTCTACGGAGATACTCCTGCTCTCCCTGAACACTGATTACGATCGTCATGCAGTCGGGAATTACCTTGTAGATCTGTTCTGTTGCGCTGATGCCATCCAAGCCAGGCATGTTAATATCCATTAAGATGCAGTCTGGCTTGAGTTCCTGCGCCAACAGCACCGCCTCAGCACCATCAGCAGCTTCCCCAACTACGATAATACCGTCCTCAAATTCCAGCAGCTTTTTGATGTTGCTTCTAGTCTCTTTGGTATCGTCCACAATCATTACGCGAATGCTATCTGCTGTCACTGGTGCCCACCCCTTCACTGACAATCCATGGGGTAACAAAAACCACAAGCTCTGTCTGGCGTTCTTGGTATTCGGTACTGCGGAACAGCGCTCCAATAATCGGCAGATCTCCTAAAATCGGAATCTTTTCTATTTGGGTGCTTTCTTCGTGCTGGATCAAGCCACCGATCACGGCAGTTGCACCATGCTCCAGATTAACAATGGCATCTGTGCGCCGTGTTTTCAAAGGCGGCATCGAAGTCTGAAGTCGCGTACTGGTCTGCCAATCAAGACTGCTGACCTCCGGCTTGACATGAATCCGGATCTGATCGCCAACTATCGTTGGTAAAATTTCTAGTTTTACCCCATACACAATCCACTCAATCATCTGCTGTTCGCCAACCTGAATCACAACTGGGATTTCTCCTCCAGCTAAGAAGGATGCCGGTTCTCCCACCGCAGTCAGCAGACTGGGAGCGGCCAGCAGCTTGGCTTTACCTTCCTTCTCCAACGCGGTCAGCTCGGCACCAAGAATATGTGAACGGTTCATCTGCCAGCTTCCGATGTGGGCAATCTCTTCAAATTGAACTCTATTGGCAAACAGCTGGCCTTCAATCAAGCTGCCCCACTTAACCCCCAGCTGTTCACCAGCGCTGCGGTCTAACTCGACAATATGGACCTGCAGCAGCACCTGCTCCGGTTTCTCAACCACTAATAAATCGATTACATCTCCATAAAGCTCAGCAATCTGCAGAACCCGATTGTGTTCTTGGGCAGTTTGAACGGTACCTTCCAGGACAAGTTTAGTGCCAACCGCAGTGATTTTAACATCCGGCAGATTGAGGTGGACCGCTAATTGATCAGCTGCACTGATCACCCCTGGTTGAGGATACTGAATAAAACTTTCTACTGGTTGGTAAAAAACTGCAGCCAGCCTTTCCGCCCTTGCTTTTGCCTTTTGATCAGGTACAACCCCTTCTAGTACAATCGTGTCATTATAAAAACTGACACTGACCCCAGGCTCATTTACGGCAGCGGCTATATCCTGAATTAACTCGGACTCAAAATCCAAGTTGGGTTCACTTGTGTTCAGAACAGGAGGCGGCAGCACCCGCACTAAATCGATCACATGGTCGGTGAAAGCTTGTCCAAGCAGCTTAGCTCTGGTTTTATCAAACTCATCCCTGACAGTACCTTCGAGTACTAATGTATCGTTAATCCAGTGTGCTGAAATATTTGTCCCAGCAAGCAGAGTTTCAAGCTGGCTTTGATCAAGCTCAGGTATTTCAGCAGGCGGCTGTGCATTTTCCCCCGGTACTATAACTATCAGATCAATGACCGGCAGGCCAGCTACCCCAGCTATTCTTGCAGCCCGATCCTTTTCCCACTGACTAGAAACCTCACCTTCAATAATCAGGCAGTCATAGACAATTTTTAAGGTAAGCCTAGGATTATCAATCAGTTTTTCGATTTCGCCAAGGAGCGACTGTTCACTCAGACTAGCATCTGGAACAAGAATTTCTTTCTCTGCAGGCTGATGGTTGATTTGAAGCAGATCAACAACAGGATGCCCAAAAGCTTTTGCAATGGCAACCGCACGCTGCCTGTTGAACTCATCATCTACAAACCCCTCTAAAAAAATGGTCTCCCCTATTAAAAAGACCTGCACACCTTCCCCAACAACTGCTTGAATCTGCGCAGCATAATCTGCAGGTTCAAGCTCTGATTGAGTTTCGCCTGATCCGGTAACCTCAACTAAATCCAGCACTCGGTAATTAAAGGTTTCCGCAATCTGAATAGCTAACTGCCGTTTGCTGTCTTCAACCACTTCACCCTCAAGTATTACCGTATTGTTGAGCACCGTCAGCTCAATTTCTGGTGAAATCAAGCGGCGCAGCTCCCGCTCTAACTGGCGTTCAAAATTTGCAGCAGGAACCTGCAGGAGGCTGATCACCGAGTCGCTGTAAGCAGCTGCTAGGTTTTCAGCCCGTTCCTTATCCTTGTCAGTAGCTACCTGCCCTTCTAAAATCAAATGCTTGTCAGCAAACCAAGCTGAAACCTGAGGTAAGTTCAGTGCTGTTAGATATTCTTTAATTAAAGTTCCATCATCTGCTACAACCCTCACTCGATAAGCCTGTTGGGAATTGCTGCTCCACAGATGCAGGGATGTAATCCCGACTTGAAGGGGATTAAGGATTACCTGGCTGGAGTCGACAACCGCTACATCCACAATTGTCTGATCACCCACAGCTACACGAGTTAAATTATTAACCGTTAAAATGCGGCTCTGACCTTGAATTAAAACGAGCTGCGGCATGCCAGCACATACCGGGCTCTGCGAAAGAACCAACAGCAGCAAGGTGACCAGTAAAAACTGCCTAACTCTAGTCTTCAACTAGCTGCACCTCCCGCCGCGTGCCCCGAAAAATCTCAATTTCCTTCCCTGTCTGATTCTGGATCGGTGCCGAAACTGATTCTTTCTGGGAAGGCGCAGCCTTATTACCCTGAACCTCATGGCGTGAGTTCAAATCAGCTCCATGCTTGCTGTAGGCTAAAGGCTGCAGGTCTAGTGCATTAGTTCCCTGATTCGAGGCAATTCCAACAGCATCCGGCGGTCTTAGCGACAGCCGAATCGATCCCATTGACTCTGCCAACACCAACCGCTCTGCTTGGTTGGGAGTTAGGGCAAAGGTAACACTGGTACTGACTACCGCCGCTGGTTCGACTTCACTCGCCATATCCTGCGCTATAGCCAGCACTATCACATTCTGCAGAATTGTAGTAGTCAGGGGAGGATCGTAAGCAAAAGTGGCAATTACATCTACTCGATCGCCGGGTTTGATAAATCCGGCCACACCAATCACTTCATTTACTGCAACCGTTACTGCCCGCTTATCATTAGGAATATTATAAGCAAGACCTGGCACTACCCCTTTTGGCAGCAGCCGGCTCCAGAGCACCTGCTCTCCAGCTACAATATCAGCTGCTGTGATCCTGCCCTGGAGATCCTGGAGATTTTGGACCGCATCTGGATGCAGTGCATCTTTAGGCACTTTCCTCCACGCAAGCATACTTGCCCTAATTTCAGTATGGGCGGAAATTTTAGTATTGGCCACTACTACGTCAACCAGCTCCACATGCTGCTTTGCCTCGATACCCGCTAAGTAGTTATAAGTGATAAAAGCAGAGACTAAACCTAAACCAAGTGCAATAAACAGCAGAATTTTATTTTTCAACGCCCTATCCCCCAATCTTACTGGATCAACCGATAAGCCAGCAGACCATAATTTGGACCAGAACCAATCTCTCCATCGATAAGATGTTCAACGAATCTGCCCCGAATTGTGGCGCGGTTGCCCTGGGCCTCCACACCTTCCAAATAAAAGGCGGCAAACCCAACGATCGTCACTAAGGCCCGACCCGAAACATCAATACTGTCAACGATTGGAACAATCGCAATGCGGGCTGTGTTTTCATACCATGGTTGTCCAGGTATACTTGGCGCCTGCTTCAACCGGTACTCAATCCCCTGCCTGGTTGGCCCTGCCATGTTCCCTGGTTCAGTATAAACCTGGTCGCCAACGCGCAGCATCCCTTGGTAGCCGTATTTAAGATTATTGCGATAGGTATTTGCACCGGTGCCTCCCAAAGCCAGCGCACCGAAGTTACCTTGATATTTCCGACCAGAATGGGCATCTATTTTCAACTCATATACTTGGCCAAATTCAAAGTCATCCCAAGGAACACCCACAGGTATGACACCAGTACAGCCGACAACCGGGCCAATCATAGCTGCAGCTTCAGCAGATACCTGCAGCTGCTTAAAACCAAATAAGCTGAGAAAAGATAAACTGACTTGTTTTTGCGCATAGGCGCTGATGATATGATTCTGTTCACTGATTCCAACTTGTAAATCCTCAGGCGTCAAACTGTTTGCTAACGCATATTCATAGGCACTGATCAGTGCTGCCTTCGGCTGGAGCGGCAGTTCCTGCACCCCAGCTAGAACAGCTGCATCCACCGCCCGGGCCAACCGCACCCGCTCCATAAAGATTTGGCCTACATCAATAACCAAACCCAGCATTCCCAGAAAGGCAGTCATACCGACTGCCACCAGCACTAACACAACTCCTCTTTCACTTTTGAATCTGAACATCTTCGCTCCCTCACTCAACTCGCATTACAGTGGTGCACTGGATCCCTAGTGGATTCGGCAGTATTGTGCTTAATGGGGTCAACAAAGGTAGTTTGACAGCAACCTGGACAGAAATAGGTTCACGCCTAACGCGCATCGATTGATTTGGGTCGATCGATACTATAATGGGAATATTACCGACTGCTGCCAGCAATTCGTTTACCGCCAGATAAATTTGATCATCAGTTCTGCCCAACGCACCCATGCGGGCTCCTTCGCGGCTGGCATGGGCTACCAAAATATACGTGTAACCGATCCGAGAAAACTCAATTATGCCAAATACAATCAGCAGCAGGATTGTAATCGTTACTGCTAGTTCTACAAGTGCCTGTCCTTCCTGCCGGATTAAAAATCGGTGCATATTTCAGCATTCCCCCTTAAAACGGATTGCCGAAAACCAGAGCAGCTGCAGCTCCCAAACCAATAGCAATTCCATAAGGAAGCCCCCACTCTCGACCAGAGTTAAAACTGTGGAGTGGTGGGGCCAGTATCCTTGATCCTGAAACCAAAATCGCCGCTCGATAGCCTATAGCGGTCAAAGACTGCAGCAGGTTTCTGCGCTTCAGCAAAACTGCACAAGCCCATACACCCCCAAGAATTGCTCCATATAAAAAGGCAGCAAAGGCAAACCCAGGTCCCATCAGACTGCCGATCGCAGCTGAGAACTTCACATCACCTGCGCCGATCCCACCGCCGCAATAAGGAATAATGAGAACAGCTAGCCCCACAAATGTTCCCAGCAGGGAACCACCGAGACCTAACAGTCCCCGCTGCCAAACATTGATTACCATGCCCAGGAGCAATAAGGAGAAGGTTATTTGGTTAGGTATGCGGCGGTAGCGGCCATCAAAGTAGCAGACTAAAACCACAGATGTTAGCAAAAGGCCTGTTTGCATCACTTTACCTCCCATGTGAAAAAACGGCAGCCTGGGGGGCGGGGTTAGTGGCTGCCGCTTTTGTAAAACCGGTTAAATTGTTTATAATTCTTTGTTGAAAGATCTTATTCTGCAGGTGCAAACTCTTCAACTTCTTCGGCAATTTTATTGAAGATCCCAGAAACACTTCCTCCTAAGGCTTTGATAGCAACAATTACTACGACAGCGATCAAAGCAAGGATTAGTCCATATTCAACCATACCTTGTCCACTGTCGTCCCAGAAAAAATGTTTTAGTTGGGTCAGCAAAATCATTACCTCCTCATAATTTGCGCACTCCTATTTTCGAGCTGTCCTTGATTAGGAGTCCGTTTTGTTAATGCAATCTTAACATGAAATCCTGTAATATTTAATCAGGCATTTGTCCTAAATATTTAGGACTATAGCCTAAAATTTGATTCTGCGTTATAATATACAAATCTAGGAGGAGGGATATGATGATCCATTTGCAGGATATCCGCAATAATCCTAATTTCCAATTATTAATCCAGCGCGCCTGCGACTACCTCACTGCTCGAGGCTACACCGAGCATGGCCTGCGCCATGTCAGTTATGTAGCCAAAACTACCGCTTATATTTTGACAGAACTTGGTTATGATGCCCGGACAGTTGAATTAGGCGCAATTGCCGGCTATCTCCACGATATTGGCAACATGCATAACCGTAAATACCACGGCATTACCGGGGCAAATTTAGTTTATACAGAATTAAGGGCAATGGGTATGGATTTGGACGAAATTTGTGATATCACTACTGCTATTGCCAACCACGAAGAAGAAATCGGTGCTCCAGTTACTCCTATTACAGCGGCTTTAATTATCGCGGATAAAAGCGATGCCCACCGGACTAGAGTGCACCGCAAGATTCCTGAGAAAGACAAAGTTTCCGATATCCACAACCGAGTTAATTTGGCTATTACTGATTCCCGGGTGCAGGTTGATGCTCAAGCAAAAACTATTACCCTAGACATTGATTTTGACCAAACCTCATGTCAAATCATGGACTTTTTTGAGATCTACCTAAACCGCATGGAAATGTGCAAACAAGCTGCTGTTAAACTCGGATGCCGCTTTCGTTTAGTGATTAACGGCTTAGAATTACTGGGACATGTCCAGACTTCTGAGCAAGAAAAAAAAGCCGGGGCTTAAACCCTGGCTTTTACAATCCCGTGCTGTACAGCATAGACAGCCGCTTGGGTGCGATCGGCAACATCCAACTTCCGCAGTACACTGGTAACATGATTCTTAACCGTCTTTTCACTAATAAACAAATGCTGAGCACATTCCTTGTTGCTCATTCCATCAACAATACACTGCAGTACTTCAAGTTCTCGACGCGTCAGGCTTTGGGCACCCGAATCATTCATGGCAGCATAATGATTGATCCCATACCGCTGCTGTTTCAGCTCATGGAACTTAACCGCAACTTTTTCCATAAGGTTAGATGGAAAAAATGAATCTCCTTCAGCAACCCGTTTAATCGCCTGTACTAAATTCTTTAAATCACTATCCTTAAGGATATACCCCTTTGCACCTGCTCTGATCATTTCTGCAATGTATTCTTCATCATCATGAATTGTTAGCGCCAAAATCGGAACACAATATTTGGCTGAGATCTGGCGTGTTGCCTCAATGCCGTTCAATCCAGGCATATTGATGTCCATTAAGATTACATCAGGTCGCAATTTGGCAGCCAAATCCATCGCCTCAGAACCATTAGCAGCCTGGCCTACCACTTCTATTTCTTCTGTCATCCCTAACAGCTGGACTAAACCTGTACGCAGCAGCGAATGATCATCAGCAATCACCACTTTTATGGTCCGATCCATTACATTCACTCCCCATTTTGCTTCAAAGGAATCATTATGCTGATTCTGGTACCGGCACCGGTGCTTGAACGGATTGAAAATTTGCCGGCCAAAAGCTGAATCCGTTCCCGCATCCCGTATAAACCAAAGTGATTACCACTAGCTAGTTTTTTATTTAATGAATCCATGTTAAAACCAATACCGTTATCTTCAATAACTGCATTGATCTGCTCAGGCAAAAATTCCATTTTCACATTAATCTTGGTAGCATGAGCATGCTTACGACTGTTGTTGACTGCTTCTTGAATAACGCGAAACAGAGCAATTTCAACAGCAGAATCTAACCTACTCTCCCGTCCAATTATCGTCAAATTAATTTCTATATCGGACTGTTCTTGAGTTTCCTCAACCAAACGTTTTACAGCTGGAATTAGTCCCAAATCATCTAAAACCATTGGTCGCAGATTATGGATAATCTTGCGGATTTCATTTAATCCTCTTTTAACAGCAGATTTCAAGTCCTGCAGTTCCACCAGCAGTTCATCATTCCGCTCTGCTGCAAATAACCGCTCACAGATTTCAGCTTTTAACACTATATTGGCTAGATCTTGTGCAGGACCATCATGAATTTCTCTCGCAACGCGTTTTCGTTCATCTTCCTGCATCTTTATAATACTCTGACCGAGCTGGTATCTCACTTGAATGCCTTCCAGCTGCTCGTAAATTCCTTCTAAGTTACCTTTGAGAAATTCAAGGGCAATATCCATTTGGGACACTGAGTTTTCAGCTTTCTCTACTAAGCGTGCAATGTGTACTAATGCTTGTTCCTGCTGCATCCGCTGCTTCTGGAGATTTTTCTCCCGCTCCCGAGCGGCAGCTAAAGCTTCCCGGAGATGATCAGCTTTTTGGTAAATAATGCGTCTTGTCTGTTCCCCAGAGCTGCTGAAATTGCGGCTTGCCTCCGCAAGGCGCAGGCGCAGAGAGCGAAATTCTCGTTCAAGCTGCTCTACCTGCTCAATCGTAGTGCTAATTTCATGTTTTAATTCAGCTACAGCAAGTGAAATTCGATTGAACTCAGCCTGTGCTGCTTCCACAATTTCAAACATTTGATGCTTGCTGGTATTAAGCACATCAACTGTATGATTTAGAATTTCTTCGATTCTTTTCGGATCCAACTCGTTATGCAACCCCACAGCCTCCCGGCTAAATATCGATGTATACTAATTTCCCCACTTTTATCCTGTTTCCCTGCCGGACTAGGAAGTAAGTCCCAGGGGTCCCAAAAAAATAGGACTTTCGACATATTACAATTTCGAATTTTACAGGTTATAATTGCAAATAAGGGGCGGAGAAAGGAGTAAAACTGTGATCCGCTCAAAAATCCTACTTTTTTTGATAGTGTTTTTTCTCTTAGGTTTAGGTGGCTGCTACCGCCTAAAACCAGAACCAGTTTCGACAGGACAAATAATTGATCAGCAGATGGATGATTTAGAAACTGCACTAAATAATCTAGATTTAACTAAACTGCAGGAGCTTCTAGCTGAAGAGTTGATTTTAGATTGGGAAGCGATCAGCAGATCTGACCTTGAAAAAATCATTGCCGCGATTGGTGATGGCGGTGAAATCGAAACTGCAGTTTTAACTGAAATCAGCCGTTCAATTCTTGATGGCAGCGTAATAATCGATGCGGAACTGTATCTGGAGCTGATCAAGAACCAAGAGAAGTACGAGCAAACTAAAAATTTAAGCATTATTTTTGAAAATCTTGGCAACAAGTGGACTGGAGATATGTGGTTGATTACAAGCATCATTTCTTACAGATCAGGTGAGTACAAATACCAGAATCCGGCAGTAGATCCTGATGAGCTGCTTAATCGCTTTGCAGAAAGCTTACTCAACAAAGCTTTCTATGATCTTCCCGATTTATTGGCCTACACGGTAGTTGCGACCCACAGCACATCCGTAAATTATTACCGAAACAACCAACAGTTCATCGCTCTGCTTGCAAATGATATGCAGGAGATTGAGCTGTCCGACCTCAAATTTGTCGATCGTCACTTTACGATCGAACCCACAGCAATTCAGGCTACTGCCGATCTAATTGTTACTCTAAAAATTAACGGGCAATGGGTGAATAAGTCTACTCCAGTCACCTTCACTCTGCTGGAAATTCCTGAAGGGCTGGTAATCAGCCGGTTATCTTATCATCCTAAGTTTTTTGGCTTGCTGTAAATATAGAGGAAAAAGGGCACGA
>JAAYLQ010000194.1 GCA_012521805.1 Bacillota bacterium | reverse complement strand
GAGTGCAAGATCTTTCTTGACGGACGAGCTGTCAGGTGCTATAATAGACGTTAGTTGTGCGCCTATAGCTCAGAGGATAGAGCACCGGCCTCCGGAGCCGGGTGCGCAGGTTCGAGTCCTGCTAGGCGCGCCATTTTTTTATGTGTTATGCGACCGTGAAACAGCTGATGTTTCACGGTTTTTCTTTAGGCAGGAAATATCAGGAATATGCCGAAGCAAGTAGCAATAAAATGCAGCAAGGAGGAGAGTTTAATGCCTGCGCAAATTATTGATGGCAAGCGGATTGCTCAGCAAATTCGCAGTGGCCTTGCTCAAAAAATACTTGAAATGCTCGCTCAAGGGAAAACCAGGCCAGGGCTGGCAGTGGTCCTAGTGGGAGATAATCCAGCTTCCAAGCTCTACGTAAGTATGAAGCAGAAAGCCTGCAAGGAGGTTGGAATCTACTCGGAGGAACATAGGCTGCCTGCTGAGGTCACCCAGGATCAGCTGTTAGCTTTAATCGATGAGCTGAATGGTGATCCAAAGATTCATGGAATTTTAGTTCAGCTGCCGCTTCCTGCTCATTTAGACGAAGAAGAAGTGATTATGCGGATTCACCCTGACAAAGATGTGGATGGATTTAACCCTGTTAATGTAGGGAAAATGTGCATTGGCAGCAGAGCGTACCTGCCCTGTACTCCAGCAGGGATAATGAAGCTGATTGACACGATTAACTACGATCCTGCAGGAAAGAAAGCGGTTGTGATTGGGCGCAGTAATATAGTAGGAAAACCCATTGCTCAACTGCTGCTGCAGCGGGATGCTACCGTCACTATCTGTCATTCCAAAACGAAAGATCTGGTTGCTGAATGCAGGCAGGCTGATATACTTGTTGCAGCAGTTGGGCAGCCGGAGATGGTAAAGGGGGACTGGGTCAAGCCTGGAGCAGTAGTAATTGATGTCGGGATTAACAGGCGGGATGGTAAGACTGTTGGAGACGTAGAATTTGACAGTGTTAATGAAGTTGCTGGCTGGATTACACCGGTTCCGGGCGGGGTAGGTCCAATGACAATAGCTATGCTGCTTACCAATACCGTGGTAGCTGCTGACAAATGATAAACCAAAGACGCGTCCGGGAATGGGAAGCGTCTTTTTCGCAGGAGTTCAACATACCTGCCAAGAATATATAGATAAGTCATTTTATGGACATATCAAGGGGTTCTTGTAATGATTAAATTTCTTGAACGGGTAGGACAGGTCGCCCGATTAATAGTCGAAACAGTTTACTATATTTTTCGCGGCGATGTAGAGCTCAAAATAACTGTAAAACAGATGGTGGAGTTAGGGGTAAAATCGATTCCGTTAGTTTTGATAATTAACGGTTTTACCGGCATGGTATTTTCATTGCAAGTGGCGCAGGAATTAAAGGCATTTGGAGCAGAATCACTGATCGGTCAACTACTCGGCCTAGCGATTATCAGAGAGTTGGGAGCAGTTTTAACTGGGGTGGTTGTCGCCGGCAGGGCTGGCTCGGCGATTGCCGCAGAAATTGGCACGATGAAGGTTACCGAACAGATTGATGCCCTTAAAGCCTTGGCTGCTGATCCGGTCCAATACTTGGTCGCACCCCGTTTTTTTGCTTGTATGATCATGGTGCCAGCTTTAACGGTTTTTGCTCATCTAATTGGAATGTTTGGCGGATTTGTGGTCGCAGTTAATCAGGTTGGAATTATTCCTATGGTTTTTTATCAATCCTCAATACGCTCCATATCCTTTTATGATATCTGCTGCAGTTTAATCAAAGCAGCGGTGTTTGGTATCATTGTTGCTATTTCCGGCTGTGTCCATGGCTTAAAGACTGAAAGAGGAGCTCAAGGAGTAGGAACGGCTACAATTTCAGCAGTGGTCAGCAGCATGATTGGAATTTTTATCTGCAATTATTTCCTTTCTGCCTTGATGTGGTAAACTTGGAGGACGGCATATATGTTTGTATTAAAAGATGTTTGTTACAGTGCCGACGGCAATCAAATTTTAAAGCAGATTAACCTGTCGATTAATCAGGGTGAGATCTTTGTCATTATGGGTTTAAGCGGAGCGGGAAAAAGTACTATTCTGCGTTTGCTTAACGGCTTAATTCGCCCCAATTCTGGTGCTGTAATTGTTGACGGAAAAGATATCAGCAGAGCATCGGAAAAGGAATTGACCCAAATCCGCCGACAGGTTGGCATGGTATTTCAATCGGCTGCATTATTTGACTCCCTCACTGTTGCTGAAAATGTCAGCTTTGCTTGGCGGAAAGAAAAAATTACCAAGGCAGAATTGGCTAACAGGGTAAAAGAAACCTTGGCGTTGGTCGGTTTAAGTGGGATTGAAAACAAGATGCCGGCTGAACTCAGCGGTGGGATGCAGAAACGTGTGGGTTTGGCTCGGGCGATCGCCATGAAACCGCAGGCTATTTTATACGATGAACCAACCTCGGGCTTAGATCCGATGACCAGCAATACCATTCTCAAATTGATTAAAGATTTAAATCAGCGGCTTCAGGTAACATCGGTTGTGGTGACCCATGACTTAGCTGGTGCATTTGAGATTGCAGATCGGATCGCTTTGTTAAACAATGGCGAAATTATTTTTGTAGGAACTGCGGCAGAAATGCAGAAAGCAAACTTGCCATTAGTCCAAAAATTTCTGACCGGAGGTCAAGGGGAACAGGGGGGGTATCATGCAGCTATCACCAGAAGCTAAAGCAGGGGTCACTGTGCTGTTAAGCATAATCTTATTTGCAGCTATGGCTATGGCTGTTGGCAGAATTGATTTTAGAGGCTCTGATGCTATTGAGCTAACATTGGCTTTTCAGAATGTGGATGGCCTGCTTGAAGGTGCGCCGGTTCGCTATGCTGGGGTCAATGTTGGTAATGTTACAGCGGTGCAGTTAGCCAGCAATGCTGTATTGGTTAAGGTTAGACTTGATCGAGAACTGCTGATTCCTGCAGATTCAGAGTTTGTAATCGCTACCTCAGGTGTACTGGGAGATAAATATATTGCAATTAAGCCAGGGCAAGCCCAAGAACCATTAGATCCTACAGCTTTAATCGCGGGAATCAATCCAGTCAATATTGACAGCATGATTCACGAGGTGGAGAAAGGTCTGCGGGGTTTAAATCTGGTTATTGAATCAATCACCGAAATAGCTGCTTCGGAGGAAATGCAGTCAAGTTTGGCAGAGGCTGGGGAACTGCTGAAAGATACAGTTACTAGTCTTAAAACTGCAGTGGAGCAAGTTGCAGATGTGGCTGCGACTGTTCAGACTGTGGTGGACGATGTGGCAGTATTAACGGAGCAGGTTCCGGAACTCGATCTGCGCAGCATATTTGCCGATATTCAGAAGTTCTCGCAGCAGCTTGCCAGCATCAACCTTGTAGAGCCAATTAATGAGATCAATCAGTTCGCAGCAACCCTAAACACGATTCCTTTAGGCGAACTGGCTGGAGATGTTCAACAGATTACACAACAGCTGGCAGCTTTAAATTTTACAGCGATCGAATCGGATCTGCGGCAGTTTACAGCAATGCTGGCTGCAGTTGAAATCCAACCATTGATTGACGAAATTATGCTTGTTACCGAGCAGATTAAAGGGTTGAATTTAGACCAGCGTGGTGCAGAGATTGCTCAGTTTACTGCTCTGCTGGCTGAGATTCCACTAAAGGAAATTGCAGCAGACCTGCAGATTGTCGCCAACAATCTTTCTCACATTCCGCTGGAGGAGATTGGCAGCAACATTCATGATTTATCTGCGAAGTTAACTCAGCTGCCAATCGAACAGATTGTGGCGGACCTTATGATTGTAACCGATGAGTTGAGTGCAATCGGTTGGCAGGAAATGTCTGCTCAGCTGGGAGATTTTACAGGCAGACTGGCTGCTTTTGATTTCGAAGAAATGTTAGCAGGTGTGACTTCGGATCTGCAGAGTTTTTCCCATACGCTGGCAAGTTTAAGATTAGATGAGCTTTTAGCTGGAGTTAGTGATGTGGTTGAGAACTTAAGAAATGTGAGCACAGCGGTGGATCCGGACAGTGTAGCAGCGATCATGGCGGATCTCGAGGGAATTTCCGCAAATGTTCACGCGGTAACAACCGAAATTAACAGCATGGTTGTGCAGCTGAACACAGATGTCCAAAGCTTCAGCAATGAGTCCCTTGAGGCATTGAGTAATATCAAGAGCATTGTTTCTGGGGTTGAACAGAGCATTGCTAGAATTAATCTCTTTATTGATGATGTTACTGCTGAAGGTGAAACTGCTGAAAACTTACGGACAACATTAGCCAACATTGAAACAGGTACCAGTGAGTTGGCGCAGCTTATTACCAGAGTATCAGACAGTTTCAGTTCTGATACAGGGGTGTTTGCTAATCTGCAGGATACGATGACCACTATTCAAAAATTGAATGAGGATATCGAAAAGGTTAAGACAATGGGCGAAAAGGTTGAGATCAGATCCAATTGGAGCGCCCACTATAGTCTGTCACCAGAGCGGCGGCTGATGGCCAATATTGATTTTGAATTTAAGCCCCATGACAGCAACTCGTTTATCTTAGTTGGTATGAGCGATATTCTTGGTACTGAGGGCGGCAACCGCCTCCAGCTGCAGTACGGCCGGCAAACAGGCAGGCTGCGGCAGCGCTATGGAATTATTGATACCAGCTTGGGAATTGGATTGGATGGAAATATTACCGATAAATGGGGATTAACTGCTGAGCTGAAGGATCTGACCACCGGAGCTCCAACCTTAACTTTAAAAGCGGATTATTCGTGGACGCCGGATTGGGTTATCGGTGTTGTGCTGCAGGATGTACTCCATCGGGAAGGATTGAGTGTAGGTATTGAGCGGAAATTTTAATTTGCTCACAAGTTAACAGCTGAATTTGGTTAAACTAAAGGTACATCAGAAAGGGGGATGTACCTTGGTTAGAAAAGCAGCAGTTGTTTTCTTGTTAGTTGTCTGCATTGTATCTTTTGGCTGGCTTTTGCAGCAGCCTGGAGAAATACCCATGGAGGATGAGGTTGAGTCACAAACTCCGCAGGGCAATTGGGAAGAACCAGGGGTAAGAGTGGTTCAAAATGTAGGACCTGCAACAGTAAAAATTGAAACATTGGCGAAGGTTGTTGTGGATCAATTTTTCTTCCAGACACTGGAAGAGCAGCAGGGAGTCGGCTCGGGAGTGATTTATCGGTCTGACGGATACATCCTTACCAACCATCATGTGGTTGCTGACGCGGAACAGATTTTGGTTCGGCTGCCGGATGGACGCAGCTTCCCAGCTGAAATAGTCGGCAGTGATGAGTTATCCGATTTAGCAGTTTTGAAAATCGACGCTCAGGATCTTCCTGTTATCTCTCTGGGAAATTCTGATGAAATCCGAGTGGGCCAGCAGGTAATTGCAATTGGCAATCCCCTTGGTCAAGATAACACTGTTACCACAGGTGTGGTTAGTGCGGTAAACCGCGATCTGCTGGTTGATCCCGAGAACAATCGCTTTTTAGAAGGTATGATTCAGACTGATGCGGCAATCAATCCAGGTAATTCTGGTGGACCGCTGGTGGATTTGAACAGCCAGGTGATCGGGATCAATACTGCGATTATCGCGCAGGCAGAGGGAATAGGATTTGCAATTCCTGCCAAAACTGCAAAACTAGTTGCCGATCAGATTATTGAGCATGGCAAGCCACTGCGTTTAGGAGTGCTGGGGGGGAGCTTATTCCCTGCTTTAGCCCAAACAATTCGTGAACAAACCGATGCAAAAATAGCTGTTGAGCGCGGTGCGTTTATCACTAGAGTAATAAGGGATAGTCCTGCTGATCAAGCTGGACTGCGGCCGGGAGATATTATTGTGGCTGTAAATGGCCAGGAGATCGCCGGGATGCGCGAGCTTAGGGATGCGGTTCAGGAAACCGGCTTTGGTGGATTGCTGCAGCTGGAATACTATCGTGGCGAGGAGCGGCAACAAGCGGAGGTTCAACTCTAATCCAGGGCTATACCCTGGATTATTTATTGGCTGCGGGAGGGTGTCGATGAACATATTGATTATCTGTGTTGGTAAAGTGAGGGAGAAATATTTAACAGCAGGAATAAATGAATATTTGAAGCGCCTCAAAACCTATGCAAAGGTCGAGGTCAGGGAAGTTAAGGACGAGTCCTTTACAGAACCTTTAAGTGAAAAAAATGCTGCTGCGGTGAAGGCTAGGGAGGCTGAACGAATTTTAGCTGCGGTACCTGATCGGTATTATGTGATTGCCCTTGATAGAAGAGGTAAGCAGCTCAGTTCTCGGCAGTTCGCAGCTTTATTGGAAAACCAGAGTATCTATGAGCAGGGAAATATTGTGCTGATTATCGGCGGAGCCCTTGGTTTAGCAGATAGTGTGCTCGACCGGGCTGATTATTTACTTTCATTTTCCGAGATGACATTTCCTCACCAGCTGATGCGGTTAATTTTAATGGAGCAGATTTATCGAGCGATGACAATAATCCGCAATGAGAAATATCATAAGTAAAGGAGATGTCAATCCTCTTGGGGGAGGAAATCAGTAGAAATAATCGAAATACCATTACTTAACAGGAGGAGCGTGGGACCATTGAGGTGGAACAAAATTTCTGATGCAGTTGTCCGCAGACTGCCGTTATACCTGCGTGTTTTAGATGAAGTGGCAAGAGTGGGCGAAACCCAAATGATTTCTTCACAAGAATTGGGAGAGAAAGCAGGAGTAGGTTCAGCTTTAGTTCGCAAAGATCTGGCTTGGTTTGGTGAATTTGGTAAACAGGGAGTAGGTTATGAAGTAGAATTCTTGCGCACTGAACTGAAGCGCATCTTAAATTTGGATAAAGTACATAAAGTTGTCTTGGTTGGAGCAGGCAGCTTGGGAATCGCTCTAGCCCGCTACAATATCCGCCGCTTTGAGTCCGATGACAGCTTTAGTCTGAAAATTATCGGTCTGTTTGATCAAGATCCTACCAAACTTGGCAGGATCTATGAGGGTATCGAAGTGCGGCCCCTTGCTGAGCTGGAAAGTTTTGTGCGGGAAAACAATGTGAAAATGGCGATAATCACTGTTCCGGCAGATGCTGCCCAAGACGTGGCGATGCAGTTGGTCAAAGGCGGTATTGAGGCGATTCTCAATTTTGCCCCAATCAAGCTGAATGTGCCTGAACATGTCCGGGTGGCCAGCACCGATTTGACTCTTGAACTGCAGCGCCTAGCCTATTATTTAAGTGGAGAATAAACTAAGGCCAGGATTCTTAAGTCCTGGCT
>JAAYLQ010000193.1 GCA_012521805.1 Bacillota bacterium | reverse complement strand
GGGCGGTGTCAAGCGCACTGTTCAAGCTTTAGAAGTTGTAAAAGTTGATTCTGAAAGAAATCTGTTGTTGGTTCGTGGGGCTGTACCCGGTGTTAAGGGCAGCTTAGTAACAATTCGAAGTTCTGTAAAACAGTAGTGTAAAGTATTGCAAGAGAGGAGGCTGCAATCATGCCGAAAGTGGCCCTTTATAATATGGAAGGCAAGCAAATTGGCGATATTGAGCTAAATGAAGCTATTTTTGGAGCCAAGATTAATGAAGCACTGATGCATCAAGTGGTTGTTAATCAATTAGCCAACCGCAGACAGGGAACCGCAGCCACAAAAACTCGTTCTTTTGTTAGAGGAGGAGGCCGCAAACCCTGGCGTCAGAAAGGAACTGGGCGGGCGCGTGTTGGAAGTATCCGCTCACCTTTATGGGTAGGTGGTGGAGTTACTTTTGGGCCTGCACCCCGCAACTATTCCTATAGAATCCCGAAAAAAGCCCGCAGACAGGCTTTGAAATCAGCATTATCAGCTAAGGTGCGGGACGGAAAACTGATTGTATTAGATCAATTAACTATTGAACAACCTAAAACCAAGTTGATGGTCAACGTTTTGAAGGCCCTCAATGCGGAGAAAAAGCCGCTGATCGTGATTGGTGATTGGGATACAAATATTGAACTGGCAACTCGTAATATTCCTAAAGCTCTGCTCCTGAAGAGCAGCGGATTAAATGTTTACGATGTCCTCAATCATGATCAGGTGATCTTTACTAAAGATGCATTAACAAAGCTTGAGGAGGTGCTTGCATAATGGATGCTCGTGATGTCTTAATCAGACCAGTAATCACTGAGAAAAGCACCAACCTACTTTCCGAAAACAAGTACACATTTATTGTGCACTTAAAAGCCAATAAAACTCAAATTAAGCAGGCAGTTGAAGAGATTTTCAAAGTAAAAGTTAGCAAGGTTAATACTGTGCGGGTTCGAGGCAAATTACGGCGACAAGGTTTAACTGTAGGAAGAACTTCAGATTATAAGAAAGCTGTCGTAACTTTAGCCGACGGCCACAGCATTGATGTTTTTGAAGGACTATAAGGAGGGACGGAATCATGGCAGTAAAAAAATATAAGCCGACCACTCCGGGCCGCCGTGGGATGACAGTCTCAACGTTTGAGGAGATTACCAAGACTAAGCCTGAAAAGTCTTTGACAGCACCGTTAACCAAAACCGGTGGGCGCAACAATAAAGGACGCATTACTATGAGACACCGGGGCGGTGGACATAAACGGAGATATCGCATTATCGACTTTAAACGGGATAAGGACGGAGTGCCAGCTAAGGTAGCGGCAATCGAATACGATCCAAATCGTTCAGCTCGCATTGCTCTGCTGCATTACCTCGATGGTGAAAAGCGCTATATCTTAGCACCAGTAGGAATCGAAGTTGGCCAAATGGTAGAGTCCGGTCCCGATGCGGACATCAAGGTAGGAAATGCACTGCCGCTGGCTAACATACCTGCAGGTACTGTTGTTCACAATGTTGAGCTGCAGCCTGGTAAGGGCGGACAGATGGTGCGCTCAGCCGGAGCATCTGCTCAGATTATGGCTAAAGAGGGAAGCTATGTTACTCTGCGTCTGCCATCTGGTGAATTTAGAATGGTGCATCAAAACTGCCGGGCTACAATTGGTCAGGTTGGCAATGTAGAGCATGAGAATATCGTGATTGGTAAAGCAGGAAGAAGCCGTTATTTAAACAGACGTCCACATGTTCGTGGTGTGGTAATGAACCCAGTTGACCACCCACACGGTGGTGGTGAAGGTAAAGCTCCGATCGGTAGACCTAGTCCGGTTACTCCGTGGGGTAAACCAACACTTGGAACTAAGACTCGGAAGAAGAAACCTAGTGATCGGTTAATCGTAAGACGTCGGAAATAACGTCATTCTCCATGAGGGGGTGTAATGATGAGCAGATCGTTAAAGAAAGGACCTTTTGCTGACGAGCATTTGCTTGCGAAGGTTCGCAAAATGAATGAAACTGGCGAGAAAAAAGTAATCAAAACATGGTCTCGTCGTTCCACAATTTTTCCCGATATGGTAGGTCATACAATTGCTGTTCATGATGGCAGAAGACATGTGCCAATTTATATTACCGAGGAAATGGTGGGTCACAAATTAGGTGAGTTTGCTCCCACCCGGACATTTCGCGGTCACGCTGGAAGCGAAAAGTCATCGGGCAGATAGGATAGATGGGGGGATAGACAATGGAAACAAAACCAAGTGCAAGAGCAACCGCACGCTATATCCGCATGTCACCTCGGAAAGTGCGGCAGGTTGTTGACTTGATTCGCAACAAAGATATTGGTGAAGCACTGGCAATTCTCCAGCTGACACCGAGAGCCGCATCC
>JAAYLQ010000038.1 GCA_012521805.1 Bacillota bacterium | reverse complement strand
TCATCGTGATGACATCCCAGGGGGAATTTCTGCGTGTTCCTTTCAGCAAACCGGTGTGCGTGGGGCAGGAGATCCAGTACACCATCAAACGGCCTCCTTTTTATTTTAAATGGACTGTTGCTGCAGTGTTGTTATTGGCTTTGGTAGGCTCAGCGGGACAGATTGCCGACATCCCCGGAGGAACTACCCCGGCATTTTTTGTTACATTAGATATAAATCCCAGCATTGAGTTAGCTCTTAACAGCGGGCAACGAGTTGTCCATGCTGAAGGATTGAACGAAGAGGGCAGAGATTTGATCAGCAAAATCGATTTAGTTGGTGCTACGTTTAAACAAGCGGTAGAAAGCATCGAAATTCAGGCTGAATCAGAAGGATATC
The DNA here is from genome assembly GCA_012521805.1 of Bacillota bacterium. Classification (GTDB taxonomy): domain Bacteria; phylum Bacillota; class Limnochordia; order Darwinibacteriales; family DTU012; genus DTU012. The sequence continues at coordinate 24,060 of JAAYLQ010000038.1, read as the reverse complement.
TTGAACCAGGCAAAAATGAAATAGTTGTCACTATCTCGCAACCCGGGATAGATGAATACGAACAGGTAAGGTTCAATGATCCAAGCGGTCCAGATGCAGGGGCTGATCAAGAAATTGAGGCTGTGATTAAAGAAACATTAGGCACTATTTATCACGTGCAGATGTGGCGTGTGCCTGCAGATGCCAGAGAAAAAGTACGGGAAACAGGGCTGACACCGGCAAAGTACATCGCTGTCTATGTTGATTTAGAAAGTGCTAGTCTGCCGGAATCTGAGAAAGCTGCAGCTGGCAGCACTACGCAGGTAACTGCAACAATTGAGCGCAATGGCGATTATCATTATTTTGAGTTTGAAGTAACTAGACCTGTATTCTCTTCAAGCAAATTTATTAGAACCAGCAAGGAGTAAAGCATGAAAGTTTCCGATTTTGATTATGAACTACCAGATGAGCTAATTGCCCAAGAACCGGTTGAACCGCGAGACAGTTCACGCCTGATGGTTGTCGATATTGGCAGCGGTACTATTGAGCACAAGCATTTTTATAATCTACCGCAATTTTTGCGTCCTAACGATGTTCTAGTGGTAAACGAATCGCGGGTACTGCCGGCCCGCCTCTTTGGAGTCCGTGAGGATACCATGGGAAAAGTTGAGGTGCTGCTGCTTCACTGTGTAGGCGAGAAGCGGTGGGAGGTTTTAGTTAAACCTGGTAAGCGCTGTAAAATCGGTACCAAGCTAATTTTTGCAGATACGCTTAGTGCAGTTGTTATCGCCAGCACTGAAGCTGGTGGCAGGATAGTTGAATTTGATTACCAAGGGGATTTTGATGCTGTTCTAGAAGAGCTGGGAGAGACACCACTGCCGCCTTATATTAAGTCTAAACTGGATAATCAAGAACGGTATCAAACTGTCTATGCTCGAGCCAAAGGCTCAGCAGCAGCACCAACAGCAGGTTTACATTTTACTACTTCTCTGTTGGAACAAATTTCGCAAAAGGGAGTTAAGATTGTTCCGCTTGTCCTCCATGTCGGTCTTGGGACATTTCGCCCAGTAAAAACTGAATATGTTGCTGAGCACCGCATGCATTCCGAATATTATGAGCTGAGTGCAGAGCATGCCGCAATTATTAATCAGTGCAGGGCAGATGGGGGCAGAGTGATTGCGGTTGGCACAACTGTGGTTCGCACCTTAGAAACCCTTGCTCAATCAGGTAGAGTAAAAGCGGGTGCCGGTTGGACTGATATATTTATCTACCCAGGATATAAGTTTGAAATTGTTGATGCCGTGATTACCAATTTTCATTTACCTCAGTCTAGCTTGCTGATGTTGGTCTCAGCTTTTGCTGGATTAGATTTGATTAAGACTGCATATAAAACAGCTGTTGAGAATCGATACCGCTTTTTTAGTTTTGGAGATGCAATGCTGTTAATAGATGATAAGGAGTAGGATTAATGGCAGTAGAATTCACAGTATTAAAAACTGCATCCGATTCACCAGCGCGCTTAGGATTGTTAAAGACGCCTCATGGGGTGATTGAGACCCCAGTTTTTATGCCAGTTGGAACCCAGGCGACAGTAAAAACTTTAACTCCCCTTGAGCTGGAAGAAATCGGTGCTGATATTATTTTAAGCAATACCTATCATTTATACCTGCGGCCTGGAAGCGACTTGATCAAAGAAGCAGGTGGGCTTCATCAATTTATGAACTGGCAGGGCAGTATTTTAACTGACAGCGGGGGATTTCAAGTATTCAGTCTCGGAAAGCTGAGAAAAATTTCCGAGGAGGGAGTGGAATTTCGCTCCCATCTTGACGGTTCAAAGCATTTTATTACCCCTGAAAAATCGGTTGAAATCCAAATGGATTTGGGTTCTGATATAGCGATGGTGTTTGATGAGTGTGCCCCGTATCCAGCTGATTACAGCTATGTCAAGAAATCCACAGAGTTAACTTACCGCTGGGCAGAGCGCTGTAAGGCACGGCATAATCGGGAAGACCAGGCACTGTTTGGTATTGTCCAGGGCGGAGTCTTTCCTGATCTGCGCCGGCAGAGTGCGGCACAGCTGGTCGATTTAGATTTCCCCGGCTATGGAATTGGTGGATTAAGTGTCGGGGAACCAAAACCGTTGATGTATGAGATGCTGGAAGAAATCATGCCAATAATGCCCCAGGATAAACCGCGTTATTTAATGGGCGTAGGCTCACCCGATTGTTTGGTTGAGGCAGTCCTGCGGGGGGTAGATATGTTTGATTGTGTTTGGCCCACAAGAATAGCACGTCATGGAACTGTGATGACGCGGCGCGGTCATTTAACTGTGAGAAATCAAACTTTTGCCAGGGATTTTATGCCGATTGAGGAGGATTGTTCATGTTATGCTTGTCAGAACTTCAGCCGCGCTTATATTCGTCATCTGTTCAAGGCTAACGAGATCTTAGGACTGCGTTTGGCAACCATTCACAATCTCACATTTTTAGCACGATTAATGGCTGATGTGCGGGAAGCGATTCGCCAGGATCGGATGCAGCAGTTTCGGGACCAGTTTTTTGCAGAGTATGCAGGATAACACCGGAATAGGGAGAAAAATATAATATGGAGGTGAGCCCATGTTCCTTGAAGCTCAAGCACCTGGTGCAGGTGGTTTAATCGGGTTATTACTGCCGTTTGTTGTTATGCTGGTTTTTGTCTACTTCGGTATAATGCGCCCACAACAGAAGCAGCAGAGAGAACGCCAAGCGATGCTGGATGGATTGAAAAAGGGAGACCGAGTAGTGACAATTGGCGGCATTCACGGTGAAATAACCAAGCTGTCTGAGGATACCGTTACACTTCGTGTTGCTGATAAGACTGATATTGTAATCAGCAGATCGGGGGTAGGTTCGGTAAAAAACTAGACAGAATAAACCACCTTGGGGTGGTTTTTTCATTAGCTTAGGAGGGTTATCTATATGTGGAGAAGGAAAATGGTCTTCATCCTATCTTTCATATTATTAGCTGTTAACTGCGCTGGTGTTTTTGCAGGCGAATTTTATCTCCACGAAAACAGCGATTATTGGTGGTATCATGTGGACAAGCCTGGATTTTATGCTGTTGTGCCAAGTGCAGCAGATATCTATGTTACTAAAACAGTGTTTGGGTACGAGTTCTTAGAGATTTCATGGGATGACGGCACAGTGATCATGGAAGTTGGTGTGGTGCCCAACAGCAGCAGAGATGATGTAATCAATTTTGTTGCTAAGCGGTGGAGTCCTTTTCTTAATAACGAACGAGTATTTGCTAACCGGGAGATCACTACTTCAAATGGCTTACAAACCTATTTTTATGCAGTTGAAGGAAGCGGACCGAATGGAACCAAATCGATGCTGCGATCAGTTTATTTCAGCAGAGATAACGATGTTGTTTATTTAGCTATGTATCTGCCGAATAATAAATACCAAGGTAAAGTTGAGCATTATTGGATTAGGGCGGTTAATGATTTTGAGTGGGACTGAGTTGAATAGGGAAACTCTGAAGGAGAGGCTATTCCTTCGGAGTTTTGTCTATAATACATTAAAACGCAGTGATGGTGCGCAACAGACTTGACCCAGCGGCAGAAGCGATAGGAAGAGGTGACAGCATGCCTTTAGGATTTTCTCGGCGCTATCGACATCTCAAAAGATACCGCCAGATTGGGGAGGTACTCTTACGCCATGGTTTTGGTTATCTCATTCAGCTGAGCGGGATCAAAGCTTTCATGCCGCCATTAAGGCGACTAAAGGCTGTAAAGGAAGAGGAGCACCATGCTTTATCCCTAGGAGCCAGAATCAGGCTGGTGCTGGAACAGCTGGGTCCAACGTTTATCAAATTTGGCCAGCTGATGAGCACCCGTCCTGATCTTGTTCCCCCGGATATCCTGAAAGAACTGGAGGGTCTTCAGGATAATGTGGCGCCAGTAAATTATAAGCAAATAAAGGAACAGGTGGAGCGGTCGTTAGGCAGTCCCATCGATGAAATGTTCAGCAGCTTTTCCACCCAACCGCTGGCAGCAGCTTCTATTGGACAAGTTCACCGTGCCACTCTACTTGATGGTACAGATGTAGTCGTTAAAGTTAGGCGGCCCGGTGTTGAAGCGGTTATTGCTACCGATTTGGAGATCATCTGTCGTTTAGCAAACGCGATTGCAGACCGGATTGATGAACGGTTCATCGATATAGTCGAACTAGTTGATTACTTCGCTAAAATGATTGGGCGGGAATTGGATTACACCAGAGAGGGCAGAAATATTGATCGGTTTCACAAAAAATTTAAGGAGAATCCCGATATAGTTGTTCCTAAGGTATATTGGGACTACACCACAGAGCAAGTACTCACTATGAATTATATCGACGGGATTAAACTCCGGGATTTATCATCACTAAAGAAAAAGGAAATTGATACCGCTAGAATAGCTGATGTCGCAGTGAAAGCCTTTGTTCAGCAGGTTTTTGAATTTGGTATGTTTCATGGAGATCCCCATCCAGGCAACCTACTGGTAACAGAGGCAGGTGCGCTGGTATTTCTGGATTTTGGCATTATTGGACGAATTGATCCGCAATCTATGGAACTGCTGGCAAAACTGATGTTTGCCATTACTAAACGGGATGTGGAAGCGATTTTGAATGTGCTGACCGCTTTAGGAGCTTTAACTGAACCGCCAACCAGGGAGCTGTATCTGGATTTGAGCGAATTGATCGACGATTATTATGATCGGACACTCAAAGAATTAAACTTTAGCTATATTGCTGAGGATCTGCTCCGGTTTACCAGGACCCATCCAATCAGAATGCCGGTAGATTTAACTCTGCTGATCAAAGCACTGGTAACTTTGGAAGGAATTGGTTCGCGTTTGGCGCCTGATTTTAATGTAATTGAAGCTATGGAACCGTTTGCAAAAGCGTGGGCTAAGCGGAACTATAGTGCCAAACGGATCGCGAAGAAGGGATTTGATACAACTAAAGAGTGGGTTAAGGCAGCAGCCAAACTGCCGATAGAACTCGAATCTGCACTGAATACGATCAACCGCGGTGATTTAGAGATTAAATTCAAACATAAAGGATTAGAACGGTTAATTAATCGATTAGATATAATATCAAACCGCTTGACCGCAGGCTTGATAGTAGGATCCCTGATTATAGGGTCTTCATTTGTATTAACCACCGACCGGGGGCCGCGTATTCTCAATCTTCCTTTGATTGGACTCTTGGGATTTTTATTGGCAGGAATGATCGGAATCTGGCTGCTGATTTCAATTTTACGTTCAGGCCGATACTAGCAGTATTAGTCGGTGTAGTATTCTGGCTTAAGTACGAAAATGTATGGGATGTTGCGGAATAATTCCTGATAATCTAATCCATAACCAACTAGAAATTCATTTGGAACAGTAAATCCAACATAATCCACTGGGATATCGACTTCACGGTTAATCTGCTTGTCCAGCAAAGTGCAGATCTTGATGCTGGCAGGTTTTCTGATCGCTAGGTTGTTGATTAGATAGCTTAAGGTTAATCCGGAATCGATAATATCCTCGATGATCAGCACATGTTTGCCTTCTATGCTTTCTTCGAGGTCTTTGGTAATGCGGACTACACCTGATGATTGGGTCGCCTTGCCATAACTTGAAATACCGATAAAGTCCATAGCTACCGGAATGGTGAGGTGCTTGGATAAATCAGCTAAAAACATCATTCCACCCTTGAGGATGCAGAGCAGGAGCACCTCTTTACCCTCGTAATCCTTGTTAATCTGCGCAGCCAGTTCTTTAATACGCGTTTGAATCTCCTCTTCTGAAATAAGGACACGTTCGACAATGTCCATCGAAAAAACCCCTTTCCATAAGCTTTCCTTAATAATACTATGGTAAATCCAGAAAATCAAGCTGATATCATTTGCAGGAATTCGATGGTAAAACATCGAAAAGACTCAGGTTAGGAGGACATTGTCTTGGAGAAAAAATGGTTAATCAGACCGGCTGATGAGCGATGCAGGTATCTCAGTCAAACCTTGAACATTTCAGAAGTAACTGCGAAAATTCTCATAGATCGTGGGATCAGCTCTATTGAAGCAGCCCAGCAGTTTTTATATCCTGACCTTAAGCAGCTGCATTCACCGCTGCTTCTGCCGGATATGGACAAGGCAGTGCGGCGGATTGCTGAAGCACTGGCTGATCAGGAATCGATTACAATTTATGGCGATTACGATGTGGATGGTCAGACATCGGTGGTACTGCTGTTAGAAGTCCTGCGCAGCCTAGTTCCCGATCCAGAATTGGTTCAGTATTATATACCAAATCGGATGGATGAAGGCTATGGACTGCATCAGGACGCTTTAAAAGAAATCAGCGCAGCTAGCTCTTTAGTAATCACTGTAGACTGCGGTATCACTGCTTGTGCTGAAGCTGAATTTGCTAAAAATTTAGGCTTGGACTTGATTATTACCGATCACCATGAACCAAAATCAGAACTGCCGCAGGCTGCAGCAGTTATAAATCCCAAACGTTCTGACAGCAGGTATCCCTTCTCTGAACTGGCGGGAGTGGGTGTTGCCTACAAGCTGGTTCAAGCGTTAGGTGAGTATTATGATCGTGATTTTAGTCAATACCTAGATTTGGTGGCACTGGGGACAGTTTCTGATTTGGTACCGTTAGTGGATGAAAACCGCATCTTTGTAAAGTTTGGTTTAAAGCAGCTGGAATTAACTGAACGATTGGGACTTGCAGCTCTAATCCGCATCTGTAACCTCAAAGCTCCTTATAAAGCCGCTGATTTAGGATTTAAACTGGGACCAAGATTAAATGCTGTTGGGAGAATGGGGGAATCGGCCCGCGGAGTAGAGCTGCTTCTGAGTAGAGATCGATTGCAGGCTCAAAAATTAGCTGAAACGTTGGATTACGAGAATCGAGTCCGCCAGGAAACTGAAGCAGAGATATTTGAGGAAGCAGTAGCAATGATTGAAGCCAATAACTGGAAACAAGATGCTGTCATTGTCGTGGCTAAGGAGGACTGGCATCCCGGTGTGATTGGCATTGTTGCTTCTCGAATTGTTGATCGATATTACCGACCTACTATTGTGATTTCCCTTTCTGATGGTGTTGGTAAAGGGTCTGCCCGCAGCATATCCGGTTTTAATCTTTATAACGGTTTGAGGCAGGTTAGCGATCTTTTGGTTCAGTTTGGCGGTCATGAAATGGCAGCCGGACTTACTGTTCAAGCAGAGCGAATCTCTGAACTGAGAGCGCGGCTGAACGAGATTGCTGCCAGTTCACTTCAGCCGGAAGATTTGATACCGAAAGTTCGCATTGACTATCAGCTGAATATCAAAGATATCAATCACCAACTGCTGCGGGAGTTTGAACTGCTGGAACCATTTGGTATGGGTAATCCTACGCCTGTACTCCAGATTTCTGGTTCGGTTTTGAGTACCAAACCGATAGGGATCGATCGGGACCATCTGCGGTGCATTATCCAGGACCATGAAGGGGAAGTAATGGAAGCTGTGGGTTTTGGCATGTATCAAAAACTGCGGACTGTTGATGGATACCGCGAAAATGTTGATTTTGCTGTGTATCCACAGCCAGGTTATAGGGATCCGAGTAAGATTGAACTGATTGTACGGGACTTTCAGGTTGCTCAAGCTGTTAACACCTTCATAGAAGAATGGATGCTGGAGCGGTATCCTTGGCAGCTGCCTGAAAGCTACAACCGCATTTCCCATCTGCATGAACCGTTTCAGCGTCACAGTACCATTGGTGGAGATTATAATATTATTGACAGCAGAAATGTGTGGGACAAGAACGGTGAACTGAGAAGGTGGTTGGATCCCCAGAAGAAAGTCCTAATTTATGCGGCAAGTCCTGCCAGAGTTTTGGACGTATGCCGCGAACTGCGGATTGCAGTTCCAAATGGTGCCAATTTCATCGGTTTTGAGCATGAACTGCTGACTGCTGAGGAAAGGGAACAGCTGCTGGCATTAATTGCAGCGGGGACAATCACCTGGGTGGTATCAACCGGTATCTGGCAGCCCGCTGGGGAGTGGGAGCAGATTGCACTTTATGATGCGGTGGCAGAGCCTGAATTCCTATTTCACTTACTCCAAAAATTGGGAGCAGGTGGGGATTTCCTTGCTCTGTTCGGCCGGCGTGACTGCAGTTGGCTGCAGGGACAAATCAGCTGTTTATTTCCTGACCGGGATCTGCTCGCCAGGTTTTACATCATGATGATGCGGGCAGGTACTGATGAACTATCATACGCCAAGCTGGACCAGATTGGGGAAGCATTAAAATTGACTGAAAGTGTGGACTTTATAGTTGACGTGTTTGCGGAATTGGACTTGATTAAGAAAAGTGCTGCAGGTGTGAAAATCCTGCCAAAACCCGCTCAGAAGCTAGACTTATGCACATCTGTTTTGTATAATAGAGGTAAAACTAGACGGGAACAGATTTCAGCATACTTACAGCATTGTTTGGAAAGGGGCTTTCTTGATGAACTTAAAAGAGAAAATACGAGTTATTGAGGGTTTTCCAAAACCAGGTATCAGTTTTAAAGACATTACCACACTGCTGGAGGACCCGGAAGCATTTCGTTATTCAATCAAACAGATGGCTCAATTCTGCAGAGAACGAGAGGTAGACATGGTGGTTGGAGTTGAATCACGTGGTTTCATTCTCGGAGCCCCATTAGCCTACGAACTCGGATGCGGATTCGTTTTAATTCGTAAACCTGGAAAACTGCCTGGAGAAGTTTTGAGCATGGAGTACGAGTTAGAATACGGCACCGATGCATTAGAAATTCATAAAGATGCGATTAAGCCGGGTATGAGTGTAGTATTGGTTGATGACTTGTTAGCAACTGGAGGTACAATTAGCGCCGCTGCCCAGCTGGTTGAGGAGGTTGGTGCTAAGATCAGTGGTTTTGCATTCTTAATTGAATTAGAAGCGTTGAATGGACGGAAAAAGCTGGCAGGCTATGATGTGCTGACCCTGGTTAATTACGATAAATAAGGTTTGAAAAGAGGTGAAGCCTTGGATCTAAAGTCCTTGTTAGAGCGAATTACAAGTTATTATCCAGATGCAGATCTTGAGATTATCATTAAAGCATATGACTTTGCCAAAGCAGCTCACGAAGGACAGCTTCGTGATTCAGGCGAACCTTTTTTCAACCATCCCTTCGAAGTTGCTCTGATTCTGGCGGATTTAGAGCTGGATCTTGATACTGTCGCTGCTGGGCTGCTGCATGATGTGATCGAGGATACAGATGTTACACCGGAAGAACTGGAGCAGGAGTTTGGAAGCCACATTTTTGCGTTGGTTGATGGTGTAACTAAACTGGAGAAACTGCCTTTTAAGAACCGCCTGGAGCGGGAAGCGGAAAATCTGCGCAAGATGATTTTTGCAATGGCGAAGGATATCCGCGTGATTTTGATCAAACTTGCAGACCGACTCCATAACATGCGCACGCTGCGCTATTTAGATCAAGAGCGGCAGATCAAGATTGCTCGGGAAACCTTAGATATCTATGCACCTTTAGCGAACCGTTTGGGGATCTGGACTATCAAATGGGAGATAGAAGATATTGCTTTTCGCTATCTATGGCCTGAACGCTACTACGAATTGGTCAATCAGCTTAGCAAAAAACGCCAGGAGCGGGAGAATGATCTGCAGTTATTGATGCAGATTCTCCAAGATAAGCTGGCAGAGCTCGGGATTACTGCTGAGATCCAAGGCCGCCCAAAGCATTTGTACAGTATCTATCAAAAAATGGAACGGCAGGACAAGTCTCTTAATGAGATCTATGATTTATTAGCGGTGCGGGTAATTGTGGACTCTGTTAGAGACTGCTATGCTGTCCTCGGTGCAATTCACACGCTTTGGAAGCCTATCCCTGGAAGGTTCAAAGATTATATTGCCATGCCTAAGTCTAATATGTATCAGTCGCTCCACACTACAATTATCGGTCCCCATGGAGAGCTGTACGAGATTCAAATCCGCACTTGGGAGATGCACCGCATTGCGGAAAAAGGTGTGGCTGCCCACTGGATGTACAAAGAGGGAATGGGCAGTAAAAAGGATGAAACAGTAAATACCAAAGTCCAGTGGCTGCGGGAAGCCGTCGAATGGCTGCAGGATATGAAAGATCCCCAGGAATTTATGGAGAGCTTGAAAATCGATCTGTTTGAAGATGAGGTCTTTGTATTTACTCCTAAAGGAGATGTTAAAGCTCTGCCTACAGGCTCCACTCCTGTGGACTTTGCCTTTGATGTTCATACTGATATCGGTTTGCGCTGTATCGGTGCTAAAGTCAACGGTAAGATTCAGCCCCTTGATTATCAGTTGAAAAATGGCGAATTTGTAGAAATTCTGACCAGTAAGACTGCTAATCCAAGTCAAGATTGGCTTAGTTTTGTCAAAACATCAAAAGCTAGAAATAAAATCAGGAGCTGGCTGAAGGAAGAACAGCGCGATGTCAGTGTGATGCGCGGTCGCGAGCAGTTGGAAAAAGAATTGAAAAAGCATAATTTGGAAATAAAGGAATACCTCGCCGCCAAAAAACTGACAGACACAGCTAAACGATACGGCTACAGCAATCCCGATGATTTATTTGCCAGCATCGGCTTTGGCAGAATAAATGCCAACCAAGTAGTTCAGAAGCTAGCAGGCAAAGAACTGGAGGAGCGCAGGCGCGACAGACAGTTAAACAGATCCAGACAGCCACGGCATCGCGAAGCCAAGGGAGTAGCGATTAAGGGAGTGGACAATTTATTGGTCAGATTTTCTAAATGCTGCACTCCGGTTCCGGGCGATGAGATTGTTGGCTATGTGACACGCGGTCGTGGAGTGTCGATTCACCGCACTGACTGTCCTAATGTTCAGTCTCTCAGCCAGGATTCTGGCCGACAGATTGAGGTAGCATGGAACACCAGCGAGAAGGAATCGTTCCCAGTTGATTTAGAGTTGAAAGCTGTTGACCGAATGAATATGCTTTCTGCCATTATGAACACTATCGCCGAAGGTCAGACAAATATTGAAGCAGTTAACACCCGCAAATTGAAAGACGATATCGCTTTGATTCTGCTGACAGTGGATATTTATAATCTAGAGCATATGCAGGCACTGATTAACCGCCTGCGGCAGGTTGATGGTGTAGTGTCTGTCAGAAGAGCGACACCAACGTAGAAAGGTTGATACAATGGAGATTCGCACATTCACATCGGGTTTTTTGGGCGCTAACTGCTATGTGGTAGTGGAACAGAATACTGCGATTGTGATTGACCCGATTGTTGAAGGCGAAGCACTGCTGGCTTATTTACAGAGCAAACAAGCCACTGTTGCTGCAATAATCAATACTCATGGCCACGTGGATCATATAGCCGGCAATCAGTGGCTTCATGAACAAATTGGAGCACCGATTCAGATTCATCAAGGGGACGAGCATTATTTAACTGATCCAAATTGGAATCTTTCTGCGCTGATTTCCGAGCACCAGATTGTAAGTCCAAAGGCAGCGCGGCTGCTGCAGGATGGATCCCAGATTAAGCTGGCAGACTCTTTCCTTACTGTAATTCATACCCCCGGGCATTCGCCAGGTAGTATCTGCCTGCTTGGACCTGGGGTATTGTTTACAGGAGACACTCTTTTTCAGTCCTCAATCGGGCGCAGCGATTTTCCTGGTGGTGACAGCGCCGCATTAAGAACGAGTTTGCAGAGGTTAAAACAGCTGCCGATGGATACCGTAATTTATCCTGGACATGGTTCCAAGACTACCCTAGAGCAGGAATTGAATCATAATCCTTTTTTACGTTAGGAGCAGTAACTATGGCGATACCACAACAAACGCAGCCGATAGCATTTCGGATCAAAGCGCCGCCTGAGCTGGACGCTGCGGTTCGGGGAACAATTACGTCGATGTTCCGCAGTGTTGATTTTTCAAGGGGACGGCTAATAGAGGTAAGTTCGCAAGATACCAAAGCAGGCATCTTAACAACTGTTAAACTAGAAGGTCATAATCCATGGCAGCATTTTGATCCGGAAATTAACCGACCATGCTATAACCGCCATGACCGGAAAAACCGCGTCAAGGAAAGGGTACGCCTAGGGGTAAGAACTGTCCTTGGTCAAGTATTTGGTCTTTCACTTGGCCCTTGGGGAATTTTGACAGGAGTACGGCCGACAAAGCTTGTTCACCGACTGTTAGATCGGAACTTCAGCAGAGAAGAGATCCACAATTTATTGACAGATGTCTATTGTGTTTCTGAAGAGCGGCAGCAGCTGCTCTTCGATGTCGTAGAGAAACAGCGGAGCTTTTTCCTGCCCAATGTCAACAATCCGGTAAGCGTTTACGTCGGTATTCCGTTTTGTCCTACCCGCTGCGGCTACTGTTCCTTTGCGGCTTATCCCCTGCAGACCCACGGACATTTAGTGGAAGATTTTTTATCCGCTTTAGAGCTGGAGATTAAAAGTGTGGGGGAGTTACTGCGTAGTCAGGGTATCCGAGTCCAATCTGTCTATTTAGGTGGAGGCACACCTACAACGATTAAAGGCAGAGCACTGAGTAATCTGCTGCAGCTGTTAAACCAGTATTTTGATGCAGAAAGCTGCCAGGAATATACTGTCGAGGCAGGCCGACCCGAAACATTGGATGTCGATACGATAGCGATCATGAAAGAGCATGGCGTCCAGAGGCTGAGTATAAATCCTCAGACGATGCATGACCGCACCCTAAAACTGATCGGCAGGGAGCATACCGCTGACCAGGTTCGGAGGGCATTTGAATTGGCACATTCAAACAACTTTGCCATTATTAATTCTGACCTGATTTTAGGTCTGCCCGGTGAGAATCTTGAGGATTTTGCTGAAAGTTTGGACCAGGTAATTAAATTAAATCCTGACAATATTACTATTCACAGTTTAGCTTTAAAGCGCGCCAGTCACTTTGGTAAAACCGCAGCACAGCTTGAGCTTGAGCATGAACTTGGGGAACAAATGGCTGAACTAGCGCAGAAAAGCTTAGAGGAAGCAGGAATGCATCCCTATTATCTTTATCGCCAGCGGTTTATTTTAAGCGATCTAGAAAATATTGGTTATGCTAAACCGGGCGCTGAGTCGATTTACAATATTCAAATGATGGAAGAGCGGCAGACCATCATCGGTTTAGGCGGCGGGGCAATCACCAAGCTGGTATCTCCCGACTTAGCTGTTGTCAGACATGCCAATCCTAAATGCCCAGCAACTTATGCTCATCAGGTTTGCCAGTTGATCGATGCAAAGAAATACCAGATTAAGCAACACTTATCTGTTTGACAGATCCATTGCTGTGAAGTAAAATATTCTTGTGCATTCATAAGATATTGGAAAGGAATGGTTATGGTTGATTAAGAAATTTAGGTCCTTGGCAAAACCACTGGTAATCTTTATCTGTGTTACTTTTATTGCTGGAGCATTATATATTGGCGGCACGTCGTTTTTTGGTGGAGGCAGTGATGTTTATGCATCGGTAGCAACAGTCAACGGACGGCCGATTTCTTTATATGATTTGCAGAATGTGTACCTTCAAGAACTGCAGTATTATCAAATGATGTATGGTCAGCTGAATAACTCTATGCTTGAGGGAATCCGGTATAATGCGTATGAAAGATTGGTGGAGAACACCCTCATAGAGGAGGAAATTGCGAACCGCAAATACCAGCCAAGTAAAGCCGAGGTAGAAGCGGAAGTATCCGCAATGAAGGAGATGTACGGCCAGGAAGTGCTGGAGATGTACGGATACACTGATGCAGCTTTGAAAGAAATTGCCACTATGCAGTTAGCCTTTCAGAAGCTGGTTGACGAGATAGCTGGGGAAATTGAAGTTAGTGAGCAGGCTATCAAAGAAAGTTATGAACAGGTAAGAGCCAGCCATATCCTAGTGCGTGTTGATACCGACATGCCAGAAGCTTGGGAAGCTGCTGAAGCAAGGGCCGAGGAAATTTTAAGTCTTTTAGACGGTATGGATTTTGCTGAAGCTGCTAAAACATACAGCGACGATGGCAGTGCGGAAGCAGGTGGTGATCTCGGTTTCATCAGCCGAGGACAAACTGTTCAACCATTTGAAGACGCTGTTTTCAGCATGGAAATTGGTGAGGTCAGCGGCTTAGTAAAAAGTGAATTTGGATACCATATTATTAAGGTAACTGATAAAAAGACTGCTGAAGGCGAGGAGTTCGAAGCGGCTAAAGATCAAATTCGTGAAAGACTGATTGAAGAAGAAAAGGCAGTGCTTTTCTCCAATTGGTTAACAGAGCAGCGGAATAAAGCCGATATTGTAGTAATTGATCGACAGCTGGCTGCTTTTCAGCATGTACTGAACGAAGAATATGAAGATGCAGTTAAAGCTTATCGCGAAGCAATCGATGAAAATCCAGCCAATGGATTCCTGTGGTCTTCCATAGGACAAGTTTATATTCAAATGGATGAAATTGACAAAGCGATTGAGGCATATGAACAAGCAGTGCAGCATTCAGCTAATGATGGACAGCTGCATCTTATGCTCGGTTCCCTTTATCAGGAAACTGAACAAAATGACAAAGCCATCGCAGCCTATCTAAAAGCATCTGAGTTAAGCTCAGGTGATATTATGACTCAATTCATTGTACGCACTGTGCTTGAGGAGATGGGTGCGGAAGATGCCGCTGCAGAAGTTGATGAACGAATTGCTGCGATTCAAGAGATGTATGCTCAGATTGAAGCTGAAGCAGCAGAAGAAGAGGCATCTGAGTTGGAGACTGATGAGGTAGAGACTGAGTAGATTGAAATGCAGGAAGAGGATATAAATGCGAGTGGTGGTCTGCCCACCACTCGTTTCATATCGAGGCAGGAGGTAGTAACAGTGAATGTAAGACGACCGCGCGGTACAAATGATATACTGCCAGAGGATGCGCGTAAATGGCAGCTGGTTGAAGCAAAGATTCGTGATATTTGTCATCGGTTTGGCTATCAAGAAATCAGGACACCGATTTTTGAGCATACCGAACTTTTTGAACGAGGCATTGGTGAAGCCACCGATATTGTTGAGAAAGAAATGTATACTTTCACAGACCGGGGAGATCGCAGTATAACGCTACGTCCAGAAGGAACGGCCTGCGTGGTACGGGCGTTTATTGAAAACAAGCTATATGCCCAATCTTTGCCATCAAAACTCTACTATGTGGGACCAATGTTCCGCTACGAAAAACCGCAGGCAGGAAGGTACCGGCAGTTTTCTCAATTTGGAGTTGAAGCAATCGGAAGTATGGATCCCTTTTTAGACGTAGAAATGATCATTCTGCCGATTGAATTATACAAAGCATGCGGGCTGTCCGATTTTCAAGTACATATCAACAGTCTTGGTTGTCCGGAGTGCCGCCCCAAGTATCGGGAGGTACTGCAGCAGCATTTAGGCGAAAAATTTGATCAGTTTTGCGAAAACTGTCAAAGCCGCATCAGCCGCAATCCACTGCGGGTATTGGACTGCAAAAACCCAAAATGCCAGGCTTTAGTGGCAGAAATTCCACTAATTACCAACTATCTCTGTACAGAGTGCAGCGATCACTTTCAAACAGTGATCAAGTACCTCGATCTGCTGGAAATAGATTACGAGCTGAATCCAAAACTTGTGCGGGGTTTTGATTATTACACTAAAACAGTGTTTGAAATAACAGTGTCCAGCCTAGGTGCTCAGAATGCTATCGGCGGGGGTGGCCGCTATGACGGTTTAGTCGAAGAAATCGGCGGTAAACCTATGCCGGCAGTTGGCTATGCAGTTGGTGTGGATCGACTGCTGTTAGCCTTAGAACAACAGCAAATTGACATTTTTCCTGAGCAGCATGCCGATGTTTATGTGGCCCATTTTGGGGGAGATACCAAAACAGCAGCTGTGGATCTGGTAGTGAAGCTGCGGGCATCAGGGCTGTGGGTAGAGACCGACTATATGGATCGCAGCTTGAAAGCCCAGATGAAATCAGCAGACAAGTTTAAATCTAGATGGGTAGTTATAGTTGGTGAAGAGGAACTGAAAACTGGTACTGTTAAGGTACGCCGCATGGATACAGGTACCGAGGCAGATGTCGCTCTTGATCAGATTGTTGAATACTTGTCAGTTAAGAAAGAGGGGTAGCAGCATGAGCTGGAAAAGAACACATCACTGTGGCACCATCAGTAAAGAATTGGTGGGACAAACAGTAACTTTAAATGGTTGGGTTAACCGCAGACGGGATTTAGGCGGCCTGATCTTTATTGATCTGCGGGATCGCTCTGGATTAGTGCAGATTGTCTGCAGTCCAGAAACATTAACTGCAGATCAATACCGAAGAGCTGAAAAGCTGCGGCAGGAGTTTGTACTATCGGTAACAGGGATTGTTCAACCCCGTCCGGAAGGACAGACCAATCCTGAGCTAGCAAGCGGAGAAGTTGAGGTGCAAGTTCAATCGCTGCAGATTTTGGCGGAGTCTAAGACGCCACCGTTTCATATTGATAGGGTTGAAGATGTAGACGACAGTTTGCTGTTGAAATATCGCTATTTAAATCTGCGGCAAAAACACCTGCAGGATGCAATCATTACCAGACATAGAATTGTGCATTTTGTCCGCAATTTCCTGGATTCCCGTGGATTTTTAGAAATTGAAACGCCGATGCTGACAAAATCCACTCCTGAAGGTGCTCGAGATTATGTGGTGCCCAGCCGCATCCATACTGGTAAATTTTATGCGCTGCCGCAATCTCCCCAGCTGTTTAAACAGCTGCTGATGATTGCCGGTTTTGAACGCTATTATCAAATTGCTAGATGTTTTCGGGACGAGGATTTGCGAGCGGATCGTCAGCCTGAATTTACTCAAATCGACGTCGAGATGTCCTTTGTTGATGCTGATGATATTATGCAAATTATGGAGGAAATGATTGTCAATCTAACTGAAACAATTACAGGTAAACGGATCAAGACTCCAATTCCCCGAATTAGTTATCAAGAAGCTATGCTTCGCTACGGCAGCGATCGCCCCGATACACGCTTTGGGTTGGAGATCGTTGAGGTGACTGATGCGGTAGCAGAGAGCGAGTTCAAGGTCTTTGCCGCAACTGTTGCTGGTGGCGGTGTGGTGAGGGGTATCAATGCTAAAGGCTGCGGAGCCAAATTTTCTAGGCGTGAAATTGATGAACTGGTAAAAATGGCGACAGATTTTGGTGCTAAGGGGTTAGTGTGGTTTAATATCGATGAAACCATCAAGTCACCTGTAGCCAAATTCCTCTCCGAAAGTGAAATTCAAGCTATCTGTGATAAATTAGGGGCTGAGCAGGGTGACCTGCTGCTGCTGGTGGCTGATGCACCTGCGGCTGCAGCAGAGGTACTTGGCAGACTGCGCTTACACTTGGGCAGTAAGCTGGAGCTGATCGATCCCGACCGCTTTGATTTCCTCTGGGTTGTTGATTGGCCTCTGTTTGAGTACAATGAGGAAGAGGGACGTTATACGGCAGCACATCATCCGTTTACCGCCCCTCATGACGATGATGTAGCTATTCTCACAACAGACCAGCAAAATGTTCGGGCCAAAGCGTATGACTTGGTGCTGAATGGGGTTGAGCTTGGTGGTGGCAGTGTGCGGATCTCCAACAAAGACCTGCAGATGAAAATGTTTAAAGCGTTAGGGTTTACTCCAGAAGAAGCTCACGATAAATTTGGATTTTTCTTGGAGGCTTTTGAATATGGAGCACCACCCCATGGGGGCATTGCCTTTGGCCTGGATCGACTTGTTATGCTGTTAACCGGAAGCAGTTCCATCCGAGATGTAATTGCCTTCCCCAAAACTACCAGTGCCCTAGATTTAATGGTTAATGCTCCATCAGAAATATCAGAGCAGCAGCTTAAGGAGTTAAAGCTGAACTTCAAGACTCATTAAGCCTTGAGGCTAGGTCGTGGACAATATTAGCTCCTCTAGAGATAATCACGCCGGTGAGGAGATAGTCTATAATTGCGTATTTGACTGGGATATCTAAGGTGGCGAAAATTCCCACCCCGGTGAGCGTTGCTAATATGATACCAACCAGGCCAGCTATGGTTGTAACGTATGCTTTGTCCAAGTTGGGCACAAGGGTTTTGATAAAGTTGGTGAGTATCTCGGAGAGTACTGCTAGAGTCAGTACTTTGTGCAGCAGCAGTTCGATGGGTATCCCTCCCTTTAAAATAGATTCTGATCAAGTGTATGAGCCTCGAAGCTGTTTTAGTACAAGTGCTGTCGTCAAATTGCTAAATTGGGATGAAATTGGATATGCAGAGCGGTTGCATTTCGCATACCTTTATGTTAAGATTAGATTAAACCGAAGCCCTGCTGTGCTCGGGATGAAACTGGCTTTGTTATGAGCCAACACCATAACAAAGGGAATTCGACTCCAACAGTGAATTGTATACCTTGTAACAAGGAAACATGAAGCTGTTGGGAGAATACCCACCTGCCGAGAGCAGGTTCATTCAAGTCAGTTCAACGGCATAGTGGGGAAAAGTTGCGGTGAACCTCCTAGCAATAGGAGGTTTTTCTAATTTTCAGGTGGAGGAGCACAGCAGGAGATGGAGCGATTTATCCGTACTGAGTGGATGATTGGTACGCAAGGATTACATAAATTAGATTCAGCAGTGGTTGCAGTTTTCGGCTTAGGAGGAGTGGGAGCTGCCGCTGTAGAAGCATTAGCCCGCAGTGGAGTGGGTACATTAGTAATTGTTGATCATGATCGGGTGAGTCTTTCCAATATCAACCGCCAGTTGATTGCCTTATCTTCCACTGTTGGAAGGCTGAAAACGGAAGCAGCGGCTGAACGAATCAGGGATATTAATCCCAACTGCAGGGTGATCAGCTATCCGCTGTTTTATCAAAAAGACAATGACCATCAGATTTTTACACAAAAAATTGATTACGTTGTTGACGCTATTGATTCGGTGGGAGCAAAACTCGATCTAATAGAACGGTGTTATCGGAACCAGATACCAATTATTTCTGCCATGGGTGCGGGCAATAAGCTGGATCCCAGCCAGTTTGTTACTGCTGATATCAGTAAAACCCACACCTGTCCGTTGGCAAGGGTAATCCGGGCAGAGCTGCGCAGACGAGGGATCACTACAGGTGTGAAAACTGTGTTTTCACCAGAACGTCCTGTGAAAATTGATCAGAAGAAAGAACATGGAAGACATGTACCTGGCTCTATAGCCTTTGTACCGCCTGCTGCTGGATATCTTATGGCAAGTGTTGTCGTGAGGGATTTATTAGCTCGATAATTTTAGGAGCTGAGGTGAGTTAGATGGATTTATTCAGCCGAGCATATCTGGATCGGAGTGGACAGCCTTTAGCAGTCAGAATGAGACCTACCAGTTTAGATGAATTTGTTGGTCAAGAGCATATCTTAGGCCCAGGCAAACTGCTGCGCAGAGCGATTGAAAATGATCAAGTAGGGTCATTAATTCTCTATGGACCCCCAGGAACCGGCAAAACAACCTTAGCGTTTGTTATTTCTAATGTGACTAAATCATATTTCGTACAGGTTAGTGCTACTAATACCGGCGTGGCTGCTTTGAAGGAGATTATTGAGCAGGCGCGAGATCGTCTTAAGTTTCACCGACAAAAAACCACCTTATTCATTGACGAAATTCAGCGTTTAAATAAAGGCCAGCAGGATGTGCTGCTTCCTGCGATGGAAAATGGCGATGTCAGTCTAATTGCAGCGACTACAGAAAATCCCTATTTTGAAGTCAATGCTGCTCTGTTAAGCCGCTCCCGGATTTTTCAATTGAAACCACTAACGAAAGATGACTTAATCAAGATTGTGAGACGAGCGAGCAGTTCTGAGAATGGTTTGGCTGATTATCCCCATCAAATTACACCGGAAGCTTTAGACCATCTGGTAGAAACAGCTAATGGAGATGCTCGTGCTGCCCTTAATGGGTTAGAATTCGCGGTTATGGCAGCTGCCCCCGGCGAAGATGGAGTGCGCCGGATCGATTTGGCGGTAATGGAGGACGCTGTCCAAACTTCACGGGTTAACTATGATAAATCGGGCGATTCTCACTATGACGTGGCCTCAGCTTTTATTAAATCCATGCGGGGCAGTGATCCCGATGCGGCTCTTTATTGGTTTGCCCGCATGATTTACGCCCAAGAGGATCCCCGTTTCATTGTGCGCAGACTGATTGTGCATGCTTCGGAGGATGTTGGCATGGCAGATCCAAATGCAATGCTGATAGCCCATGCTGCCGCGAATGCCTTGGAATGGGTGGGAATGCCTGAAGCGAGAATTCCAATTGCCCAGGCGATCATTTATATTGCGACAGCACCCAAAAGCAATTCAGTGGTCCAAGCGATTGATCAGGCGATTAATGTGGTAGAGACCACCGCTAATCAGCCGGTACCGGCCCATTTAAGGGACAGCCACTATCCAGGAGCGGAAGCGCTGGGTCATGGAACCGAATATAAATATCCCCATGCTTACCCATATCATTATGTGAAGCAGCAGTATCTTCCCGATAATGTTGCTGACAAGAAGTTCTATCACCCAACCAATCAAGGTCAGGAAAAAAAGATCAAAGAACGGATGGATTTTTATACGCGTTTGAATTGACAGAATAAAATGTTGTGTGCTATGATGGTTTAGAACCAATTCCGAGGAATTTACTCGGGATTGCTAGGAGGCAGGTAACTATGCGGATTTCAACAAGGGGAGAATATGGAGTCCGGGCGATGCTGGACTTGGCTCTCCACGGCAGAAAGGAACCTGTTCCCCTTGGGGTGATTGCCGCCAGACAGGATATCTCTGAGTCTTATTTAGAGCAGCTGATTTCAGTTCTGCGGAGAGCTGGCTTGGTGGTTAGCTTTCGCGGCGCCCAAGGCGGATATCAGCTTGCTAAATCTGCGAAAGAAATCACAATTGGGGAGATACTCCGTGCTTTAGAAGGCCCGATTGCTCCAAGAAAGTGCGTTGATGAAAAGGAAAGCAGTTTGTGTACCCAGAGCGAGCGATGCGCTACTAGGGTTTTATGGCAGAAACTGCAGGCAAGTATTGAAGATGTCTTAGAAAGTACAACTCTAGCTTGGTTGACCAACGAAGCTGAGAAAATTGCAGCAGCAGTTGGAGAACAGAGGTGATTTAATATGAAAACTGTTTATTTAGATCACGCCGCCACCACATCGGTCAGGGATGAAGTGTTAGAGGCGATGCTGCCATATTTCAAAGACAGTTTCGGCAACGCATCATCGGTCCACAGTTTTGGTCGGGAGGCTAAAAAGGCATTAGACACGGCTCGAGAAACAGTGGCGGAGATCTTGAACGCTGACTTTAATGAAATTATCTTTACCAGCGGTGGAACCGAATCTAACAACCTAGCGATCAAAGGTGCTGCCCATCAGTATAAGCAGCGCGGCACGCATCTCATTACTTCAGCCATTGAGCACCCAGCAGTCTTAAATCCTATGAAGGAGCTGGAAAAAGAAGGTTTTACAGTAACATACTTACCCGTAAATGAGCAGGGGATAGTCAGCGTAGAAGCCTTTCAAAATGCAGTTCGTGATGATACAATTTTAGTATCGATTATGCATGCCAATAATGAGATTGGAACAATCCAGCCGATTGCTGCTATCGGAAAGATTGCTCGTGAACGGGGCATTTTAATGCATACGGATGCGGTCCAGTCGGTTGGGTACCTGAATATAGATGTAGACGACCTGAATGTTGATCTTTTGACTTTATCAGCCCACAAGATTTATGGACCTAAAGGAGTAGGTGCTCTGTACGTCCGCAAGGGTGTGCAGTTGGTTCCACAGATTCGCGGTGGTGCCCAGGAGCGGCGGAAGCGTGCGGGAACTGAAAACACAGCTGGGATTGTTGGTTTAGCAAAAGCCCTTGAACTAGCCCACCGTGAGCAGGCTGCAGTGGTGCCCAAAATTGAAAAGTTGAGAGATCGGCTGCTGGAAGGAATTCTCCAGATTCCCCATACGCGGCTGAATGGCAGCAGAACTGAGCGGCTGCCTAACAATATCAATGTCTGTTTTGAGTTTATTGAAGGGGAATCTCTGCTGCTGAACCTTGACTTAAAAGGGATTGCTGGTTCCAGCGGCTCGGCGTGTACTTCTGGCTCATTAGAGCCGTCTCATGTGCTGTTGGCTTTAGGACTTCCACATGAGATTGCCCACGGTTCACTAAGATTGACATTAGGCCGTGATAACACTGACGCCGAGATTGATTATGTATTAGAGTGTCTGCCGCCGATTGTTGAACGGCTGCGGCAGATGTCGCCATTATATAATGGTTAATTTGAGGGTGAAGGGGATAGGTTAGCAATGTATTCAGATAAAGTAATGGATCATTTTCAAAACCCCCGCAATGTTGGAGAGATTCCCGATGCTGATGGAATCGGTGTTGAGGGCAATGCTCGCTGTGGGGATATTATGAAAATTTGGATCAAAGTCGAAGATAACCGGATTGTGGACGTTAAATTCAAGACATTTGGCTGTGCAGCTGCTGTAGCCACATCGAGTATGATCACGGAATTGGTTATCGGCAAGACAATTGAAGAAGCAGAAAAAATTACTAACACGGCTGTGGCTGAAGCCCTCGATGGGCTGCCGCCTGTAAAGATGCACTGTTCCAACCTGGCAGCTGATGCGCTAAAGAAAGCAATTGAGGATTATAAAGCAAAACACTGACACATATTACCGCTTACCTGATAACATGGTAAGCGGTAATTTTTTTTGAAATGAGCATAATAACTATCGAGGAGTTGATGACCATGGCAAATCGATCAGGTAGAAGCTGGCTAATTGCAGGCATTTTAGGAGCAGCTCTAGGTATCTATTTTATGAACAGGATTGATGGTACCCCAATGCAGCGGCGCATGAAATATGCCCGTCGTAGATGGATGCGGGGGTTAAGCAGCAGTTTTCAAAGTGGACGCGATATGTTGAGTCAAAGGTTGGAAGCAATTCGTCGTTAGAGAGGTTGGCAGGGTCCGACCTCTTTTTAAATAAGGGGATAGTGGTGAGCAGGCATATATTATGTTTATGAACACGAGAAAATGGATGCTGACGATACTTATTATCATAATACTTTTGTTTCTGTACCGGGTGCGGATAATTCTCACACCGTTTCTATTTGCTGCTCTAATTGCGTATATGGCTTACCCATTAGTTAAAGTGTTTGAAAGGCGTCAAGTACCCCGGTCAATCGCTATTGTCCTGGTGTATTTAATTTTTGCGGCTATTTTTGGGATACTGATTTCGTTTATGATTCCCCAGTTAGCTAAGGAAGTTGATGAGCTGCTGAAAACTCTGCCGGAGCAGACCGAGATGCTGGAAGATGGATTAGAGCGCCTGCGGAAACTGCAGAATATATCTGTTCCTGATGTGCTGCAGGCAGGATTTGATACATTAGTTAACCAGATTCAGCGCTTATTAGAAGGCCTAGCTGAGCGGATCGCCGGGATTCTTGTTGGACTAGTTTCCCAGATTGTCAGCATGGCGATCGCGCCAATCCTAGCTTTTTACCTGCTGCGAGACCTGGAGGTAATCAAGCGGCGTACATTTATGCTGATCCCGAAGCGCTACCGCCTTACAATTTATACTCTTACTAAAGAGATGAATGGGATCCTCAACGGCTTCATCCGCGGACAGCTGGTCAATGCTGCTGTGGTAGGTCTGTTGATCTCAGCTGGCCTTGCCTTATTAGGCATAAAGTATTCATTGTTTATCGGCTTAATTGCCGGTCTGTTTGACATAATCCCATACTTTGGGCCGATCATCGGCTTTATTCCCGCATCAGTGCTGGCATTAGCCAAGTCCCCCATTGCTGTGGTGTGGGTGTTAGTAATCTTTGTAGTAGTGAATCAGATTGAAGCCAATATCATTTCTCCGAAAATAATTGGCGAAAGGGTAGGACTGCATCCTTTAGCAGTTATTTTCGCGATTTTCTCAGGCGGTGAGCTGATGGGGATTGTCGGAATGCTGATTGCTGTACCGGTGGCAGCGATTGTTCGGGTCTTGCTCAACTATACTCTGCAGCAGATCGACATTCTCGAAGGT